>CAYUXM010000100.1:0-10781 GCA_964448765.1 uncultured Rhodobacterales bacterium | reverse complement strand
CGAGCGGGAACAGGTCGGCCCGGAAGCTTTCGGGCACGTCGTAGAGGAACCGCGCGGGGGCGTTTCGTTCATAGGGGCCGAGGATCCAGCCGCCGCGCTCCTCGCGCACGTACCATTTCGCATCGGCGTCGCGCAGCACGGGGTGTTCGGGGTTGGTCTTGCGCCAGTCGACCAGCGCCGGGTCCGGTTCGGTCACGATATACTGGTGCTCGACCGGGATCGCGGGGATCTTGAGCCCCAGAAGCCGCGCGGTGCGCTGCGCGTGGTTGCCGGTGGCGGTGACGACATGCTCGGCCGTGATCTCCACCACCTCGCCGGTGGGCACGAGGTTGCCGCCCTTGTCGGCCATCCGCGCGCAGGTCACGATCCATTCCGATCCGGTCCAGCGATAGCCGTCGACCTGCAGCTTGCGCACGATCTCCACGCCCCTCTGGCGCGCGCCCTTGGCCATCGCCTGGGTCACGTCGGCGGGGTTGATGTAGCCGTCGGTCGGGTGGAAGATCGCGCCCTTCAGGTCGTCGGTCCGGACCAGCGGCCAGCGCGCCTTGATCTCGTCGGGGGTGAGGAATTCATGCTCGATCCCCACCGTCTCGGCGGTGGAGGAATAGAGCATGTATTCGTCCATCCGCTCCCGCGTCCGGGCCATGCGCAGGTTGCCGACGACGTAGAACCCGGCGTCGAGCCCGGTCTCGGCCTCCAGCGTCTTGTAGAACCTGACGGAGTAGTCGTGGATATGGCTGGTCGCGTAGCCCATGTTGAACAGCGGCAGCAGCCCCGCCGCGTGCCAGGTGGAACCTGCGGTCAGCTCGTCGCGCTCGATCAGCATCGTGTCCCAGCCCGCCCTGGCGAGGTGGTAGGCGATACCGGTTCCGACGGCGCCGCCGCCGACGACAAGGGCACGAACATGGGTTTTCATCAGGCGCTCCCTCGGGGACATGGTTTTCCCCTGAATGCCCGAACCCGCGCCGCGCGGGCCATCGCGCCCGACCTTCGGCAGACGAAAACGACATCGGCGGCGCCTGCGCGGCGTCGGCCGCGGCGGCGGGGGCCGCCTGCCCCCGCACCCCCGGGGATATTTCCGGACCAAAACCGGCGCGCGGCCCTGCCCTACAGCATCCCCGGCACGACCAGATCGGGCGGGCGGTGGCCATCGGCGAAGGTCTTGATGTTGATGATCACCTTCTCGCCCATCTCGGTCCGGCCCTCGACGGTGGCCGAGCCCATGTGCGGCAGCAGCACGACGTTGGGCAGTTGCCGCAGCCGCGGGTTGACCTCGTGGCCGCGTTCGAAGACGTCAAGCCCGGCGCCGGCGATCTCGCCGGCGCGCAGCATCCGGGTCAGCGCGTTCTCGTCGATCACCTCGCCGCGCGAGGTGTTCACGATCACCGCCGAGGGTTTCATCAGCTTCAGCCGCCGCGCGTTGAGCAGGTGGAAGGTCGAGGGCGTGTGCGGGCAGTTGACCGAGATCACGTCCATCCGGCTGACCATCTGGTCGAGGCTGTCCCACCACGTCGCCTCCAGCTCCTCCTCGATCTCGGGGCGCAGCCGCTTGCGGTTGTGGTAGTGCACCTGCATGCCGAAGGCGCGGGCCCGGCGGGCCACCGCCTGGCCGATCCGGCCCATCCCGAGGATGCCCAGCCGCCGGCCGCCGACCCGGCCGCCCATGAAGGCGGTGGGCGCCCAGCCCTGCCATTCGCCGGCCTGCATCACCGCCAGCCCCTCGGGGATCCGGCGGGTGACGGCGAGGATCAGCGCCATCGTCATGTCGGCGGTATCCTCGGTCACCACGCCCGGCGTGTTGGACACGAGGATGCCGCGCTGGCGGGCGGTCGCGACGTCGATATGATCGATCCCGGCGCCGTAATTCGCGATCAGCTTGAGCTTCTCGCCGGCCTGGGCGAGCAGCGCGGCGTCGATCTGGTCGGTGACGCAGGGCACGATCACGTCGGCCCGGCGCAGCGCGGCGCCAAGCTCGTCGCGCGTCATCTTGGTGTCGGGATCGCGCAGGTCGACGTCGAACAGTTCCCGCATCCGGGTTTCGACGGGCTCGGGCAGGCGTCGCGTCACGACAACACTCAGACGCGGTGCGGGCATCGGGCCACTCTCCTCTCTTTCCGGGCGGGGCTCGTGCTGGCAAACTACGGGGCGAACGGGGCGGGCCACAAGCCCCGACGCGTGTTCTGCGACGACAAAGACGAGAGGCGGCAGATGATCACCCGGCGGGCGCTGGCCCTGGTTCTGGCATCCCTGTTGGCGACGGCGGCGCCCGCGGCCGAGACCCGCGGGCCGGTCACCAACCTGCCGATGCCGCGCTACGTCTCGCTCAAGGCCTCGGAGGGCAACGCGCGGCGCGGCCCCAGCCTGAGCCACCGGATCGACTGGGTGTTCCGGCACCGCGACATGCCGCTTCGGATCACCGCGGAATTCGGCCACTGGCGGCGGGTCGAGGACCGCGACGGGATGGGCGGCTGGGTGCATTACTCGCTCCTGTCGGGGGTGCGCACCGTGGTGGTGACCGCCGGAATGGCCGAGCTGCGGCTAAAGCCCGACCAGGCCGCGCCGGTGATGGCGCGGGCCGAGGCCGGGGTGATCGCCCGGCTCGATGCCTGCGAAGCCGAGTGGTGCCGGATCGTCGCCGGCCGCCAGCGCGGCTGGGTCGAGAAGACGGCGCTCTGGGGCGTCGATCCGGACGAGTTGCGCGACTAGGCCGGGCGGGCGGGATGGCCGGGACGCGGAAACCAGACCATACGAGGATGAACCTGGCGGCGGCCGCGGCCTCGGTCACGGTCGCCACGGTGCTGGTGGCGCTGAAGCTCTGGGCGCTTGGGTCCACCGCGTCGCTGGCGGTCGCGGCCTCGCTTGCCGACAGCGCGATGGACCTGATGATCTCGCTCGGCGGGTTCCTCGCGATCCTCTATGCCGCGCGGCCGCCCGACGAGGATCACGCCTTCGGCCATACCTCGGTCGAGGATCTCGCGGCGCTGGGGCAGGCGGTGTTCATCCTCGTCTCGGCCGGGGCGATCGCCACCGCCGCGCTCCGGCGGCTGTTCGCCGAGGCGCCGCAGCCGCTGGCCGACGAGGGCCGCGGGATCGTGGTGATGGCGGTGTCGATCGTGCTGACGCTGGGGCTGGTGCTGTGGCAACGCCGGGTGGTGCGGCGCACCGGCAGCCGCGTCGTCGCCGCCGACGCGCTGCACTACCTCGGCGATCTCGTGCCCGCGCTGGGGGCGATCGCGGCGCTTGGCGTCTCGGCGCGGTTCGGGATCGGCCATGTCGACAGCGTGGTGGCCATTGCCGCCGCGGCGATGCTGGCCGTCGGCGCGCTCAGGATCGGCAAGGGCGCCTGGGACGCGCTGATGGACCGGGCGGCGGACCCGGAACTGGTGGCCGCGATCGCCGCGCTGGCGCGTGACTGGCCGGGCGTGAAGGGCTTTCACGATCTCAAGACCCGTACCGCCGGCAGCCGCGTCTTCGTCAACCTGCATATCGAGCTGGACGGCGATCTGCCCCTGCGAGAGGCGCATGACATCGGCGCGGGGCTGCGCCGCGAGATCATCGAGCGGTTTCCGCAATGCGACGTTATCATCCACAAGGACGTGGCCGGGGCCGGGGCCGGGCGCGACGGACTCGCGCCGCCCGACCGTTGAAGGGACGACATCGATCCACCGGGGGAGCCTGACGATGATCCTTGCGCGCCGCGCCGTCCTGGGCCTGTCTTTCGCCGCGCTGGCCGCGCCGGCGCTGGCCGGGCGGGCGGCGGCGGAGGCGCGGCCGGCGGAACGGACGATCCGGGTCGGGCCGGTCACGCGGCATTACCTCGAACTGGTTCCCCCGGGTCTGGGACGGCGGCCGCCGGTGCTGGTGGTGCTGCATGGCGGCACCGGGTCGATGCGGGATCTGTTCGGTCGGCGCGGCGGCGCGATGGCGGACCTGCCCGCGATCGCGCGGGCCGAGGGGATGATCCTCGTCGCGCCGAACGGCACCAGCGCGGCGGGCGATCCGGCGGGCGACAGGCAGACCTGGAACGACCTGCGCGACGGACGATCCGACGGGATCGACGACGTCGGCTTTCTCACCCGGCTCGTCGGCCGCGTCGTGGCCGAGCATCGCGCGGATGCCGGCCGGGTCTGTATCGCCGGGGCCTCGAACGGCGGGATGATGACCTACCGGATGCTGATCGAGGCGCCGGACCTGTTCGCCGCCGCCGCGGCCTTCGTCGCCAACCTGCCGGCGGGCACGCGGCCGGTGCCGCGCCGGCCGGTGCCGCTGATGATCATGAACGGCACCGCCGATCCGCTGATGCCCTGGGATGGCGGCCCGATCAGCGGTGACCGTGGCCGCGTCACCTCCACCGCCGAGACCGTGCGGCATTTCGTCCGCGGCAACGGCCTGTCCGGCCCGCCGCGGCACAGGCCCCTGCCCGACCGCGATCCGGGCGACGGCTGCCGGATGGTCGAAAGCCGCTGGGACGGGGCGGCGCCCGTCGTGCTGGTCACCGTCGAGGGCGGCGGCCACCGGATCCCCTGGCCCGGCGCCGGGCGGCCGGGGCCGCTGGCGGGCCGGGTGCTGGGCCCGGCCTGCCGCGACGCGCACGGGCTGCGCATGGCCTGGGATTTCATGAAACGGTTCCGGCGGACCTGAGGCCGCGGCCTCAGCGCAGCTCCAACCGCGCATCGCGCGCCGCCAGCGCCTCGACGAAGCCCCGCTCGGCGGCGAAGTCATGCGGCACCTGCGCCGCGCCGCGCCGGCCCGACAGCGAGCGCGAGGCGAAGAAATCGAACCCGTGCAGCGTGAGCCGCGCGAGATCGGCACCGGCGAGCAGGTCGATCATCATCAGCCCGGTCGTCGGCGGCGCGCCGATCCGGGCGGCGAGCGCGGCGATCCGCGGCAGCGGGTGCAGGTAGAACCGCCCGGCGCGCGACGCCACCCGCCACGGCAGCCGCTTGCGCTTGGGCGACATCCACAGCAAGAGGTCGGGATCGATCCGCGCCAGATCGGCCGCCGGCAGCGAGGTCGCCAGCGCCAGCCAGTCCGTCCGCGTGCCGTGCGAGGCGGCGGCGGGCATCGGCGCGCGGTTGATCCGGATCACGAGGTCGGCGGCGTCGATCGCGGCCCCCTCGGCCCGGTCGGCCAGCGACCGGGCATTGCCGACCAGCGCGACGGTCTTGCCCGCCGCGCGGGACAGCAGCGCCGCCTCGCCCATCGACAGCGCGGCGAGCGGGGCCTCGCGCCGCAGCGTCCGGGCGAGGTGGAAAGCGAGCGGCGTCACGCCGCGCCGTCCAGCAGGCCGCGGTAGACCTCGACGAGTTCGGCGGCCTCGCGCCGGATGTCGAACAGCGCCGCGACCCTCGCCCGGCCCGCCTGCCCGGCCGCGGCCAGCGCGGCGGGATCGGCCAGCATCGCGTCAAGCGCGGCGGCCAGCGCGCGCGCATCGCCCGGCGGGATCAGCCGCCCGGTCTCGCCATTCTCGATCTGGGCGGCGAAGGCGCCCACCCGGGTCGCCACCGCCGGCACGCCGCAGGCCATCGCCTCCAGCGGGGTCAGGCCGAAGCCCTCCCACCGCGCCGGCGCGACGAAGAGATCGAGCGCCTGGTAGGCGGTGACGACCTGCTCCCACGGTAGTTCGCCGAGAAACCGGATCCGGTCCGCCAGCCCGGCGGCGGCGATCCGTTCGCGCAGCGCGGCGACGAAGGCCTCGTTGCCGCGCGTCGCCCGGCCGGTGAAGACCAGCATCGCGCGGGGATGCCGCGGCAGCACATCGAGCGCCGCGCCGATCAGAACGTCGGTGCCCTTCTGGGCGCGCAGCCGGCCGAAACAGCCCAGGATCAGCGCATCGTCCGGCAGGCCCAGCGCGCGGCGGGCGGCGGCCCGGTCGGCGGGCGGATGGAACACGCCGGTGTCGATCCCGTGCAGGATCACCCGCGCCGGCCGGTCGAGGTAGGAGGCGGCCTCGGGCGAGGTCGCCACCACCGCGTCCATCCGCCGGATCAGCCAGCGGGTATAGGCGGAATGGCGGCGCTGCGCGGCCGAGGTGAACATCAGCTTCAGGCGGCGGCGAAACAGTTGCCGCAGGATCAGCCCGGCCAGCATTTCCGAGTTCCGCCGCGCATGCCAGACCCGCCAGCGGTCGCGCGGCAGCATCGCCACCCGCCACAGCGGCAGGTGCGGCAGCTCGCCCGGCAGGCCCGGCCCGGTCGCCACGATGCCGATCAGGCCGGCCTGCGCCGGGATCAGCCGCAGCACCGTCGCCGTCACGCCCGACAGGCGGCGCTTGAGGTTCGGGGCGATCACCTCGATCCGGTCGGGGGCGGGCGCGGCTGTCATCGGCTCTCCTTCGGGCGCGGCCTGCCTAGCGCAGCGGCGCGCGCGGCGGCAAGCCCCGGCAGCGGTCAGTCCGCCCGGTCCCGCGACAGCAGGTAGAGGGCAAGGCCCAGCGCCAGCGGCAGCAGGAAGAACAGGAACACCGCGTCGAACGCCGCCTCGCCCGCCGCCGCGCCGCCCGCGGCCGAGAAGACCGGGCCGGAGGCGAACTGCATCGCCCCGGCCCCGCCGATCGCGAACATGTTCAGCAGCGTCACCCCGCGGCCGACCATGTGCGGCGGAAAGAACGCCCGGCCATGCGCCATCAGCACCGGGAAGGTCGCGCCGAAGAAGCCGATCGCGCACAGAAGCGCGACCGCCGGCACCAGCCCCGGCGCCGGCAGCGCCCAGAGCACGGCAAGGCAGGCCGCCACCACCGCGTTGCCCGCCACGGCGATCCATTTGCGGGTGTGCAGCAGCCGGTCGAGCGGACCGTAGGCGAAACTGCCCAGGATCATCGCGATGCCCATCATCAGCGTGATCGTTCCGATCATCCCGGCATCGGCGCCGAAGCGGTTTTCCGCGAAGGGCCCGGCCCAAAGCCCGCGCAGCGCGGCCGAAGGCGCATAGGCCACCGCCATCAGCGGCAGGATCGGCCAGATCGCCGGCATCGCCAGGAGCGTGAAGACCGAACCGCCGGAGGTGCCGGCCGGGCGCTCTGCCGGCGGCGGATCGCGCAGCACCGCCCAGAGCGCGGCGGAAACCGCCACGCTGACCCCGGCCAGCAGCCACAGCGTCGCGCGCCAGCCGATCCCTTCCACCGCCCAGGCCAGCGGCTGGGCCGCCATGACGTTGCCGAGCGAGCCGATGCCGATCACCATCGCCGCCAGCGTGCCGAAGGCCCGTGGCGAATAGACCCGCGCGAAGATGTAGTAGGAGGCCATCAGCACCGGCGCGCAGCCGATGCCGATCAGCGTCATCGCGACCTTGATCGCGCCCGGCCCCTCGGCCAGCGCGAAGATCGCCGCGCCGCCGCCGCCGCCCAGCGCCAGAAGCGCCGCAGTGGTGCGCCGCGGCCCGATCCGGTCCAGCGCCGCGCCGATCGGCAGCTGCATCAGCGCGAAGGCGGCGAACAGCAGACCCGACGCCTGCGCCAGCGCCTCGGGCGGGGTGCCGGTATCGGCCGTCAGCGCCGGGCTGAGCACGGCGAGGAAGGCCCGGTAGAACTGGCTGAGAACATAGGCCGCGATCAGAAGCGCCAGACCTGCGCGCATCCCTTCCCCCCGCTTCGGAAGCCCCGACGGGGCAAGGCACCTGCACCGGCCGCGCGCCGGCGCGAGGCCCGTCCGGGGCAAGGCTGTGGCGTTGCGGGATCTGGTCGGAGCGAGAGGATTCGAACCTCCGACCCCCTGCTCCCGAAGCAGGTGCGCTACCAGGCTGCGCTACGCTCCGACCGTGGGCGGGGGTTACCGGTTCCCGCCGTCATTTGCAAGCCCCGCGTCGGCGGCCTCGGCGCCGGTCCCGGCCGCCTCACCAAGCCGGTCCAGACCGGTCGCCCACGGCGCCGGGCCGAAGGCGGTGCGGCCGCGGCTGGACAGCGCCGGGCGGTTTTCCGACACGTCGGCACGGCCCTCGCGGAACAGGATGCAAAGCCCCGATCCGATGATGATCGCCGCGCCCAGCGCGGTGGCGGCATAGGGCCGTTCGCCGAACAGCAGGAAGCCGAAACCCGCCGCCCAGAGGATCTGCGAATACTGCATCGGCGCGACGATCGCCGCCTCGCCGGCGCGGTAGGCGGCGATGATCAGCAGCGAGGCCGTGAAGCCCAGCACCGCGATCAGCGCCAGCCCGCCGAGAGGGTCGATGCTCATCGGCCGGTAGACGAACGGCAGCGCCAGCCCCATCACCGCGATATTGGCCAGCATCGGGTAAAGCAGCAGCGCCGCGGGCCGACCCGCTCGCCGAGGATCGGGATCGCGAGGATCGTGATCAGCAGCGGCGCGGCGAAGAGGAACGCGCAGGTCTGCGCCAGCGGCAGGGTGGCGGAGGCATGGAAGGCGGTCACGCCCGTCACAGTGGTCGCCAGCGTGCGCAGCGCCGTCCACCACGGGTGGATCGGCCGCAGGTGCCCCGCCGCCGGATCGCGGATCAGCATCAGGGTCACGATCGGAAAGCCGAAGAGGGTGGAGAAGAACACGATCTGAACCGGCGAATAGGCCTCGCCCAGCCATTTCACCACCACGTCATGGCTGGCGAAGACGGCGAAGGCCAGCAGCGCCAGAAGCGCGCCCGTCACGTTCGATCCGCCCTGCCCGGCCATGCTGCGCGCCCCGTTCGCCCCGCCGGCTTCTCCGCTCGCGCCGGGGATCCGCGCAAGGGGGCTCAGCCGGGCTTGCCGCCCTGCGCCGGCAGCGGGGTGAGCGGCGGCTCCGGCGCCAGTTCCTCGAAATCGAAACTGTCCAGCCGCCGGGCGCGCTTGCCCGCCTTGTCGGCGGAGATCCGGATCTCCTCGATATCCCGCGCGGCCTGGCCGAAATGCCGGTCGAGATTGTCGACCCGGGTGCCCAGCCGGTCGACATCGCCGGCCAGCAGCGCCAGTTCCTTGCGGATCGCGCCGGCCTGTTCGCGCATCCGCGCATCCTTCAGCACCGCGCGCATCGTGTTCAGCGTCGCCATGCAGGTGGTGGGCGAGACGATCCAGACCCTGAGCGCGAAGCCCTCGCGCACGATCTCGGCGAAATTCGCGTGCAACTCGGCATAGACCGCCTCCGACGGCAGGAACATCAGCGCGCCGTCGGCGGTTTCGCCCTCGATGATGTAGCGCTCGGCGATCGCCTTGAGATGGACGCGCACCGCCGTGCGCATCTGCCGCGCGGCCTCGGTCTGGGCCTGCGGGCCCTCGGCCCGGCGCAGCGCCTCGTAGGCCTCCAGCGGGAATTTCGAATCGATCACGATCGGCCCCGGCGGGTTCGGCAGGTGGATCAGGCAATCCGCCCGCTTGCCGTTCGACAGCGTCGCCTGCATCGTGAAGGCATCCGCCGGCAGCGCCTTTTGCACGATGTCGTGCAGCTGGATTTCCCCGAACGCGCCGCGGGTCTGCTTGTTCGACAGGATGTCTTGCAGGCTCAGCACGTTGCCCGACAGCTTCTCGATATTGGCCTGGGCCTTGTCGATCGTCTCCAGCCGCTGCTGCAATTCGCCGAGCGAGCGCGCCGTGCGGGTCGCGGTGCCGTGCAGGCTGTCGGACATCGTGCGGCTGACCTCGGCCAGCCGCGCCTCCATCAGTTGCAGCATCTTGGTCTGGCTGGCCGCCGCCGCCTCGGACACGTGATGCAGCCCGCCGGCCAGCTGCTGCTGGCCGTCCGACAGCGCCTGCACCCGCTGGCCCAGCGCCTCGACATGGTGCAGCACCGGGTCCGAGGCCCGCGCCGCCCGCGCCACCGCGCGCC
This sequence comes from uncultured Rhodobacterales bacterium, assembly GCA_964448765.1. Lineage (GTDB taxonomy): Bacteria > Pseudomonadota > Alphaproteobacteria > Rhodobacterales > Rhodobacteraceae > JANSXY01. The sequence goes on along the minus strand of CAYUXM010000100.1, from coordinate 1,032 downwards.
AGATCAGCAGCAAGAGCAGCAGGACGACGGCAAGGACGGCAAGCCCGGCCTGGACCCGCGGATCGTCAAGCGGAAGGCCGAATATCTCCGTCATGTCCGCCCGAACAGCCGTTCGATATCGGCCAGCTTGAGTTCCACCCAGGTCGGCCGGCCGTGGTTGCACTGACCCGACCGCGGCGTCGCCTCGATCTCGCGCAGGAGCGCGTTCATCTCCTCGGGCAGCATCTGGCGGCCGGCGCGCACCGATCCGTGGCAGGCCATGCGCGACAGGACCGCGTCGATCCGCGCCTCCAGCAGCGCCGAGTCGCCGGCGTCCGCAAGTTCGTCGAGGATGTCGCGCAACAGCGCCCCGGCATTCACCGGGCCGAGGATCGCGGGGGTTTCGCGCACCACCACCGCGCCGGCGCCGAACGGCTCCACCGTCAGGCCCAGCGCCGAGAGCGCCGCGGCATGGTCGAGGATCAGCGCCGCATCCGTGGCCGACAGGTCGACCACCTCGGGGATCAGCAGCGCCTGCGCGGCGATGCCGGTTTCCGCGCGCTGCCGCTTGAGCCGTTCGTAGACCAGCCGTTCATGCGCGGCGTGCTGATCGACGATCACCATGCCGTCGGCGGTCTGCGCGACGATATAGGTGCCGTGCAGCTGCGCCCGTGCGGCGCCCAGCGGATGGTCCCGCGCCGCCGCGTCCGGTTCGGCCGGGACGGGCCGGGCGAAGGGTTCGGACGGTTCGGCGAAGCCGCGGCCATGGGCCGGCGCCGGGGCCTGCATCGCCACCGCCGCCCGCACCGCCCCGGCCGATGGCCGCGCCGGGCCGAAGGGCAGGCCGGGCAGCCGGGCACCGGGGGCCGCGGGTTCGGCCCGGAACGCGCCCAGCGTCGCCGCAGCGATGGTGCTCGAGGTGCGATGCCCGGATTCGGCCAGCGCGTGCCGCAACGCGGTGACGACCAGCCCGCGCGCCACGCCGGCCTCGCGAAACCGCACCTCGGCCTTGGCGGGGTGCACGTTCACGTCCACCCGCTCGGGATCGACGTC
>CAYUXM010000099.1:0-10802 GCA_964448765.1 uncultured Rhodobacterales bacterium | reverse complement strand
GCGGCTTCGGCTCCGGCGCCTGGGGCTGGGGCACGGCCTACGACCAGAAGGACGGCTGATCGCCGGTCCTGCCGCGGGGCGGGCGCTTGCGCCCGCCCCGCCTGCCAACGGGATGGAACGCGGCCGCGACGGATGCGCCGCGACGTCTGAAAAACTGCACGACCTCCGGGGGGGTAAGACCATGTTGCGCCATCTGATGGCTCTGATCACGGCTGTTTTCCTGATCGCGCCCGCGCCGTCCGCCACCGCGCAGGACGCGACGACGGCCGAGACAGACCGCTCCGCCACCGGCGGGGCACAAACGCTCGAAGACATCCTCGCGCGCCAGCGCGGCGAGGTCGTGGACGACAGTTTCCGCCGCAGCCTGATCGGCGACGATACCGCAGCGGGCATCGCGGCGCAGCTTGGCACGCTGGGCGGCGAGTCCGACAGCGAGGTCTGGCGCGCGCTGCGCTACGGGCATGACAGCGTCACGGTCTCGGCCGGCGGCGACGTGGCGCGCAACCTGATCCAGGACGGCGGCATGGCCTGGTACCAGTTCCGCGAGGGGCCGCTGGCGACCTATGGCGGCTACCTGCTCTTGGGCACGATCGCCGCGCTGATCCTGTTCTACCTGCTGCGCGGCAAGATCATGATCGACGAACCCATGACCGGGCGCACCGTGACCCGCTTCGCCGGTGTCGAACGGTTCGCGCACTGGATGCTGGCGGGGTCGTTCATCGTGCTGGGCCTGACCGGGCTGATCGTGATGTTCGGCCGCGCCTTCATCGCGCCGACCTTCGGCAAGGAGGCGAACGCGGTGATCCTGAGCGCGTCGAAGATCATCCACAACAACATCGCCTGGCCGTTCATGCTGGCGCTGGTGATGATCTTCGTGATGTGGGTCTGGCACAACATACCGAACCGGACCGATCTGACATGGTTCGCCCAGGCCGGCGGCATCATCGGCAAGAAGCACCCGCCCGCGAAGAAGTTCAACGCGGGGCAGAAGATCATCTTCTGGTCGGTGATCCTGCTGGGCGGCTCGATCTCGGTCTCCGGCCTGTCGCTGCTGTTCCCGTTCGAACTGCCGCTGTTCGCCAAGACCTTCACGGTGCTCAACGATCTCGGCGTGCCCGGGCTTCTGGGCATGGCGGAACTGCCCACCCAGCTTGCCCCGCAGGAAGAGATGCAGCTGGCCCAGGCGTGGCACGCGATCGTCGGCTTCGTGCTGATGGCGATCATCATCGCGCATATCTACATCGGCTCGGTCGGGATGGAGGGCGCGTTCGACGCGATGGGCAGCGGCGAGGTCGACGAGGCCTGGGCGCATCAGCACCATTCGATCTGGCTCGACGAGGTCAAGGCGAAGGAGAAGGAGCCGCCCGGCGCCTCGGCCCCGGCGGAGTAGCGCGATGCGCTGGTATCTGGCGACGGCGCTGTGGCTGGCCGGGGCCCTAGCCCCGGCGGCGCAGGAATTCACCACGCTGAAGGGTCACGGCGGGCCGATCATGGCGCTGGCCGTGGCCCCCGATGGCCGCGTCGCCTCGGCCAGTTTCGACAACTCCGTCGGGCTGTGGCAGGGCCGCGCGCCGACCTGGCTGGAGGGCCATGACGCGGCGGTGACGGCACTGGCGATCGGGCCGGAGGGCAGGCTGGTCAGCGGCGGCGACGATTTCGCGATCCGGCTCTGGGGGGACGCGCCGCGCGAACTGGGCCGGCACCTGGGCAAGGTGACCGCGCTGGCCATCGCGCCGGACGGCGGCCGGGTCGCCAGCGGCAGCTGGGACGGCACGATCCGGCTCTGGCCGCTCGGCCCGGGGGCCGAACCGCGCGAGATGCCGGCCCCCGGCGCGGGCGTCAACGCGCTGGCCTATGCCGCCGATGGCCGGTCGATCTATGCCGCGACCACGGCGGGCGAGGTGCTGCGCTACGCCGCCGACGGCTCCGCCGTGGCGGTGATCGTCAGGAACGGGTTTCCGGTGAACGAACTGGTCGTCGGCCCCGGCTGGATCGCCTATGGCGCGGTCGACGGGGTGACACGGGTGATCGAGACCGGCACCGGCGAACCGATCGCCGATTTCACGCTCGACCGGCGCCCGATCCTCGCCATGGCCCATCATCCCGGCAGCGGGCAACTCGCCGTCGGCGACGGACATGGCTACATCATGATGATCGACACGGCGGACTGGACGATCGCGCGGGATTTCCGCGCCGCCCGGAACGGCCCGGTCTGGGCGCTGGCCTTCTCGCCCGACGGCACGGTGATCCATGCCGGCGGGATCGACGACGTGGTGTTTTCCTGGCCGGTGGCGATGCTCGACCGGTTCGATCCGGCGATGGGGCAGGAGCGCAGCTTCCTGCGCCCGGCCGAGACGATGCCGAACGGCGAGCGGCAGTTCATGCGCAAGTGCTCGATCTGCCATTCGCTGGAACCGGGGCCCTCGCGGCAGGCCGGGCCCACGCTGTTCGGCATCTTCGGCCGGCCCGCCGGCGCGGTGCCCGGCTATCCCTATTCGCCGGTGCTGGCCGGGTCCGACCTCGTCTGGACCGAGGCGACGATCGACGCGCTGTTCGACATCGGGCCCGATCACTTCATCCCGGGCTCGAAGATGCCCATGCAGGTGATCGCCGGCGCCGGCGACCGCGCCGATCTCGTCGCATTCCTGAAACAGGCCACGAAAGGGGAGTGAGCCAATGAAAGCGCTCTACATGGGGCTGGCCGGCACGATCGCGATCGCCGTCGCGGCCTGGCTGGTTCTGAACGAACTCGGCTTTTCCTCGGCCGAGGTGCATTCGGGCGACAACGTGCGGCTGGAATAGCCGGCGTACCGGACAACGGAGGCCGGGCCTTGGCCGAGACGGACGAATACGGGCGCACCCTTGCCGGGGCGTCGATCCTGGTGGTCGACGACGAACCCGGCATGCGGCATTTCCTGGCCCGGATTCTCGGACCGCGCGTCAAGCGGGTGGAAGAGGCGGGATCGCCCGACGAGGCGGCGAAGAAGCTCGACACCGCGCAATTCGACCTCGTGATCCTCGACAACGTGATGCCGGGCGGCACCGGGCTGGACTGGCTCGCCGAACAGCGCCGGCGCGGCTTTTTCGCCGATACCATCCTGATCACCGCCTATGCCGATCTGGAAACCGCGATCGGCGCGCTGCGCGCCGGGGCCAGCGATTTCGTGCTGAAACCGTTCCGCGCCAACCAGATTCTCGGCGCCGTGGCCCGCACGCTCGACCGCACCCACCTGCGCCGCGACAACACGCTGTTGCGCCGCGAACTGTCGGCCGACCGCGACGCGGGCAAGCTGATGGGCCATTCGCCGCCGCTGGTCGAGATCCGGCGGATGCTGGACACGCTGGCCCCGCTGCCGACCCCGGTGCTGTTCACCGGCGCCAGCGGCACCGGCAAGGAGGTTGCCGCGCGGCACCTGCACCGGCTGTCACCGCGCGCCGAAAAGCCCTTCGTCGCGGTGAATTGCGCCGCGATCGCGCCCGACGGGTTCGCGGCCGAACTCTTCGGCGTGGTCGAACGGCCCGATCAGCTCAAGCAGGGGCTGATGCTGCTGGCCGATGGCGGCACGCTGTTCTTCGACGAGATCGCGCAGATGCCCGAACAGGTGCAGGCCGCGCTTCTGCGGGTGCTGGAGGATCAGCGCATCCGGCCGGTGGGTGCGGAGCGCGAGATCCCGCTGTCGCTGCGGTTCCTGTTCGCCACCAATGCCGATCTTGACACGGCAGTGCGCGCCGGCCGGTTCCGCGCCGATCTCTACCACCGGATCAACGTCGTGGGCATCGACATGCCGCCGTTGCGGGACCGGGCCGAGGACATCGTCGAACTGGCGGCGCATTTCATGGCGCATTTCGCCCAGACGCTCGGGATGCCCGGGCTCGATCTGAACGACGAAACGCTCCTCAAGCTCAGCCGCTACGACTGGCCGGGCAACGTGCGCGAATTGCGCAACCTCGTGGAACGCTCTGTGATCCTCGGCGCCTTCCCCGAGGATTTCGCGGGCCGCGGCGGCGTCGCCGGGGCGCCGGCGATCGAGAATCTCGACAGCGTCACCCGGCGCCACATCCTGCATATCCTCGACCTGTGCGGCGGCAACCGGGCCGAGGCCGCGCGGCGGCTGGGCGTGTCGCGCAAGACGATCGACCGCAAGCTGGCGGCCTGGGCGGAATGACCGCGCCGGAGGTTCCGCGCGCCTATCCGCCCGGCGCCAGCGCGCCGCGCCGGGCCAGCGCCCAGCCCGCCGCGGCATTCGCGTCGGCGGGCAGCGGTTCGGCCATCTCCTCGGCGAACGCGAGGAAGGCGGCGAGATTGCCGGGGCCGACCGCCGTGATCACCGGCACGCCGGCGGCCAGCGCCTCGCCGATCAGCGGGCGAAAGCCGCGGCCCTCGGCCTCCTGCTTGCCGAACTTGTTGACGATCAGCACCTCGGCCCCCGCCGCCAGCGCCGCGCCGGCCATCCCGACGGCGCGTTCCAGCCCGTCCGGGTCCAGCCGGCAGCCGCGCGACTGCGCGCCGAGATCCTGGCTGATCCGCACCACCGCGTCACCCGCGAGGATATGCAGGTCCATGTGGCACTTGCGATCCGCCTCGCGGTCGACGTTGACCTGCACCGCGCCGGCCAGCGGCACGCCGGCGGCGCGCAGCCGCTCGGCCACCTCGCGGATCGTCCGATCCGCCGCGCCGCGCCCTTCCGAGACGATGTAGCCCAGCATTGGCGTCCCTTGAAACTCCCCCCTCCCCGCATACAAGATAGCCGCAGAACAGGAAAGCCGCCCATGCCCGAAGGCCCCGCGCCCATGCCGGACCTGCCGATCCTGCCGGACCTCGCCAATCCCCGGCTGACGCGCCGGGTGGCCGGCACCGACCAGACCGGCGCCGCGGCCGAGATCGCGGTGGTCGAGGAACGGCCCCTGACGATCTACCTCAACCGCCAGGAGATCGTCACGGCGATGACGATCGGCGATTATCCCGACTATCTCGCGCTCGGCTTCCTGCGCAACCAGGGGATGCTGGGGCCCGACGAGACGGTGACCGGCGTCGACTACGACGAGGAAATCGAGACGGTCGTGGTGCGCACTGCGCGGGAAACCAGCTACGAGGAGAAGGTGCAGAAGAAGACCCGCACCTCGGGCTGCGCGGTGGGTACCGTTTTCGGCGACATGATGGAGGGGCTGGAGGGGCTGGCCCTGCCCGCGGCCGCGGTCCGCACCAGCTGGCTTTACGCGCTGGCGCGGCAGATCAACACCACCCCCTCGCTCTACCTCGAGGCCGGAGCGATCCACGGCACCGTGCTGTGCCGGCGCGACGAACCGCTGGTCTACATGGAGGATGTCGGCCGCCACAACGCGGTCGACAAGATCGCGGGCTTCATGTTCCGCCACGGCGTCGCCGGGGACGACAAGATCCTCTACACCACCGGGCGGCTGACCTCGGAGATGGTGATCAAGACCGCGCTGATGGGCATTCCGGCGCTCGCCTCGCGCTCGGGCTTCACCGCCTGGGGGGTCGAGATCGCGCGCCAGGTCGGGCTGACGCTGATCGGGCGGATGCGCGGCCAGCGGTTCGTCTGCCTGTCGGGCGAGACGCGGCTGGTGCGCGACGCCGATCCCGCGGAGGTGCCGGCGGAAGAGGCGCGGCATCGCCGCAAGGGGGCCGGCGGTGACTGACCCGGCGGGCGTGATCCTCGCCGGCGGCCGGGCGACGCGGATGGGCGGCGGCGACAAGGGGCTCAGGCGGGTCGGCGACCGGCGGCTGATCGACCACGTGATCGACCGGCTGGCGCCGCAATGCGCCGCGCTCGCGATCAACGCCAACGGCGATCCGGCGCGGTTCGCCGAATTCGGCCTGCCGGTGCTGGCCGACAGCCTGCCCGATCATCCCGGGCCACTGGCCGGGGTGCTGGCCGGGCTGGACTGGGCGGCGGCCGAGGGGCATGCGGCGATCGTGACCGCGGCGGCCGACACGCCGTTCTTCCCCCGCGACCTCGCCCGCCGGCTGGCCGCCGCCGCCGGCCCCTCGGGCCTTGCCCTCGCCGCCTCGCGCGACGCGGAGGGCAAGCTCTGGCGCCATCCCACCTTCGGGCTGTGGCCGGTGGCGCTGCGCGACGACCTGCGCGCGGCGCTGCGCGGCGGGTTGCGCAAGATCGTGCTGTGGACCGATGCCCACGGCGCCGGGCTGGCGGAGTTTCCCGCCACCCCCTTCGACCCGTTCTTCAACGTCAACGCGCCCGAGGATATCGCGCGGGCGGAAGACCTGCGGGCGCTGCTGTGAGGCTTTACGGCGTCACCGGCTGGAAGGACGCGGGCAAGACCGGCCTGATGGAACGGCTGGTGGCCGAGATCACCGGGCGGGGGCTCACCGTCTCCTGCGTCAAGCACGCCCATCACGCCACCGATATCGATCATCCCGGCCGCGACAGCTATCGCCACCGCGAGGCCGGGGCGCGCGAGGTGCTGCTGTCGTCGCCCAATCGCTGGGCGCTGATGCACGAATTGCGTGGCGCGGCCGAACCCGCGCTGGACGATCTGCTCGCCCGGCTCTCGCCGGTCGACCTTGTGCTGATCGAGGGCTACAAGCGCGCGCCGCATCCGAAGGTCGAGGCGTTTCGCGCCGCGACCGGCCGGCCGCTGCTGGCGCGGGAAAACCCGACGGTCCGCGCCGTCGCTTCCGACACCGCGCTGCCCGATTGCCCCTGCCCGGTCTTCGATCTCGACGACACCGCCGCCGTCGCCGGCTTCATCCTGCGCGAGGTGGGGCTGTGAGCTTCGACACGATCGCGGTGGTCGACTGGTCGGCCCGCGGCGCGCCCTCGCCCGCGAAACCCGCGGCCGATGCGATCTGGATCGGCGTGGCGCGCGACGGCGCGGTGACCTGCCACTATCACCGCACCCGCGCCGCGGCCACGGCCGCGCTGGCCGCGCTGTTCGAGGCGGAACGGGCCGCGGGCCGGCGGGTGCTGGCCGGGTTCGATTTTCCCTTCGCCTATCCGGCGGGCTTCGCCCGCGCGCTCACCGGCGCGGACGATCCGCTGGCGGTCTGGGCGGCGCTTTCGGAACGGATCGCGGACGCGCCGGACAACCGCAACAACCGCTTTGAGGTGGCGGCGGGGCTGAACGGCCTGTTTCCCGGCATCGGCCCGTTCTGGGGCTGCCCGGCGGGGTTCGACGATCCGCGCCTGCCGCAGAAGGGCACCGCCCGGCACGGCCACGGCCTGCCGGAGCGGCGCGGCTGCGAGGCGCGGATCGGCGCGGCGCAGCCCTGCTGGAAGCTTTACACCACCGGATCGGTCGGGTCGCAGGCGCTGCTGGGCCTGCCCCGGCTTCAGGCACTGCGCGACCGGTTCGGCACCGACCTTGCCGTGCGCCCCTTCGAGACCCGCGACGCGCCCATCGTGCTGGTGGAACTCTTCCCCTCGCTGATCGCGGGCGCCGTGGCCGACCTGGCCGATCCCGGCGAGATCCGGGACCGCGCACAGGTGCGGGTGCTGGCCGGCGCGCTGGCCGCGCTCGACCCCGGCGACCTCGACCGGATGACGCGCGAGGGCGATGCCGAGGAAGGCTGGATTCTCGGCCTCGGCCACGAGGCGGCGCTGGCGGCGGCGGCGCGGCGGGCCGCGCCGGCCGCTGCGCCGGTGCTGCCGCCGCGGCTGCGCGACGATTGCTTCGCGATGCCGCAGGGGGTGGACTGGGTGCCTGTCGATGACGCGCTGGCGCGGCTGCGCGACGGGCTGCACCCGGTCACGGGCACCGAACGGCTGGCCACCGCCGCCGCCGCCGGTCGGGTGCTGGCCGAGGACGTGCGGGCGCGCCGGTCGAACCCGCCGCGGCCGAACGCGGCGGTGGATGGCTACGGCTTCGCCCATGCCGCGACCGGGGCGGGGGTGCAGCGCCTGCCGCTGGTACCGGGCCGCGCGGCGGCCGGCCAGCCGCATCCCGGCGCCGTGCCGGCGGGCCAGGCGATCCGCATCCTGACCGGCGCGATCCTTCCCGATGGCGTCGATACCGTGGTGCTGGAGGAGGATACCGCGCTGGACGGCGGGACGGTGGTGTTCGACGGGCCGGTGAAACCCTTCGCCAATACCCGCAAGGCCGGCGAGGACGTGGCCGAGGGCGCGCTGGCGCTGCCCGCCGGGCACCGGCTGCGCGCGCCCGACCTGGCGCTTCTGTCGGCGCTGGGAATCGCCGAGGTCACCGCCCGGCGGCCGCTGCGCGTTGCCGTGCTGTCGACCGGCGACGAGATCGTCGATACGCCCGCGACCCCCGCCCTGCCGCACCAGATCTGGGATGCCAACCGGCCGATGCTGCTGGCGCTGGCGCGCGGCTGGGGCTGCGCGGCGGTGGACCTTGGCCATGCGCCCGACGATGCCGCGCGGATCGCCCGGCGGCTGGATGCCGGAGCGCGGCGGGCCGACGTGATCCTGACCTCGGGCGGCGCCTCGGCCGGCGACGAGGATCACGTCTCGGCGCTGCTGCGCCGGCGCGGCAAGCTGACAAGCTGGCGCATCGCCGTGAAACCGGGCCGGCCGCTGGCGCTGGCGCTGTGGCGCGGCGTGCCGGTCTTCGGCCTGCCCGGCAACCCGGTCGCGGCGCTCGTCTGCGCGCTGGTCTTCGCCCGGCCGGCGCTGTCGCTGATGGCCGGTGCGGGCTGGGCGGAGCCCCGGCGCTTCATGGTGCCGGCGGCGTTTTCCAAGCGCAAGAAACCCGGCCGCCGGGAATACCTGCGCGCCCGGCTGACGCCGGAGGGCGCGGCAGAGGTGTTCGGGTCCGAAGGGTCGGGCCGGATCAGCGGGCTGTCATGGGCGACGGGCCTTGTCGAACTGCCCGACGGCGCGGTCGAGGTGACGCCGGGCGGCCCGGTCGCCTACATCCCATACAGCGCCTTCGGCCTTGTCTGACTAGCGGCGGCGGACGAGGTAGACCTGTGCCGCGCCCTCCTCGCCGGTCGCAACCAGGTCGTGCCCCGACTCGGCGCAGAAATGCGGCACGTCGATCACCGCCGCCGGATCGGTCGCGAGGATTCGCAGCACCGCGCCGGGCGCCATGCCCTGCAGCCGCTTGCGCGCCTTCAGCACCGGCAGCGGGCAGATCAGCCCGCGCGCGTCGAGTTCCGCGTCCCATGTCATCGCCCGAGGTTTAGGGCCGGGTCGCCGCCCTGTCCACCGCGCGCTTGATAGTTCCTGCCTATCAAATAACGGTATTTCGATATTGACCGGCGAGGCGCATCCTAGCCATACCGCAAACAACCACCGCCAGCACGGGGCACGCCATGGCACTGGATCAGCAAAAGGGCGTCTGGAACTCGGGCCGCGGCGGCGGCCGCGGTCGCGCGACGCCGAAGGGCCGGCAACTGGACGATCGCGCCTGGGACGAGGTGCGCGCGCTGCTGGGCGACCGGCCGCGACGGCGCGACCTGCTGATCGAATTCCTGCACCTGATCCAGGATGCCCACGGCCACCTGTCGGCCGCGCATCTGCGCGCGCTGGCCGAGGAAATGCGCCTGTCGATGGCCGAGGTCTGGGAGGTGGCGACCTTCTACGCGCATTTCGATCCGGTGCGCGAAGGCGCGACGCCGCCGCCGGACCTAACGATCCGGGTCTGCGATTCGCTCTCGTGCGAACTGGCCGGGTCCGAGGCGCTGTACCAGGCGCTGGCCGCGGGCCACGATCCGGCGAAGGTGCGGGTGCTGCGCGCCCCCTGCATGGGCCGCTGCGACACCGCGCCGGTGGCCGAGATCGGCCATGCCCATGTCGACCACGCGACGCCCGACAGGATCGCGGCCGCGATCGCGGGCGGCCAGACCCATCCGGTGATCCCCGACTATGAAACGCTGGCGGCCTATCGCGCGGCGGGCGGCTACACCACGCTGGAGGCGCTGCGCGCGCGCGGTGACTGGGAAAAGGTGCAGGACGACCTGCTGGCCGCCGGCCTGCGCGGGCTGGGCGGCGCGGGCTTCCCCTCGGGCCGGAAATGGGGCTTCGTGCGCGCCAATCCCGGCCCCCGCCACCTCGCCGTGAACGGCGACGAGGGCGAACCGGGCACCTTCAAGGACCGATACTACCTCGAACGCACGCCGCACCTGATGCTGGAGGGCATGCTGATCGCCGCCTGGGCGGTGGAGGCGGAGACCTGCTTCATCTACATGCGCGACGAATACCCCGCCGTCCTCGAAATCCTGCGCCGCGAGATCGCCGCGCTGGAGGCGGCCGGGATTGTCGCACCGGGCTTCATCGATCTTCGCCGCGGCGCGGGCGCCTATATCTGCGGCGAGGAAAGCGCGATGATCGAATCGATCGAGGGCAAGCGCGGCCTGCCACGGCTGCGCCCGCCCTATGTCGCGCAGGTCGGCCTGTTCGGTCGCCCGACGCTGGTGCACAATGTCGAAACCCTGCACTGGGTCGCGCGGGTCTGCCGCGAGGGGCCTGAGGTGCTGAACGCGGTCGAGAAGAACGGCCGCCGGGGCCTTCGCTCCTACTCCGTCTCGGGCCGGGTGGCGCAGCCGGGCGTCTACCTGCTGCCCGCCGGGTCGACCATCACCGATATCATCGCCGCGGCCGGCGGCATGTCCGAGGGCCATGTCTTCAAGGCCTACCAGCCGGGCGGGCCGTCCTCCGGCCTGTTGCCGGCCAGCCTGAATGACGTGCCACTGGATTTCGACACGCTGCAACCGCACGGCTCCTTCATCGGCTCGGCCGCCGTGGTCGTCCTGTCGGACCATGACAGCGCGAAACAGGCGGCGCTGAACATGCTGCGGTTTTTCGAGGCGGAAAGCTGCGGCCAGTGCACCCCCTGCCGGGCGGGCTGCGAGAAGG
>CAYUXM010000098.1:0-11036 GCA_964448765.1 uncultured Rhodobacterales bacterium | reverse complement strand
GGACGCCCTCGGCGATGTCGAACAGCACGACGTCGCCGAGTTCCTTGATCGCGGCAAGATGGGCGAGCGTTCCGCCGATCTGCCCCGCGCCGATCAGCGCGATCCTGGGTCTGGCCATGGTTTCCGGTCTCCGGGTCGGTTGAGTGTTGCCGGCCTGCCTAAGGCCTCGCGCCCCGGCGCGCAAGCCTGCTGCGCCGCAGCGTCCGGCCCGCGCGGCGCGGCAGGCTTTGCGCCGCCGCCGGATTGCGCTAACGGCGGTGATCCGGGTGGCCCGCGCCGCCCGGTATCGGCTGGGGGAGGCGAATCGGTTGGAAGGACCGGCGTTCTGGGCTGCCGCCGTCGTCGCGGCGATGCTGGTGGGCATGGGCAAGGGCGGCCTGCCGGTGGTGGCGATGCTGTCGGTGCCGCTGTTGTCGCTGTGGATCTCGCCGGTCACGGCGGCGGGGCTGTTGCTGCCGGTCTATGTCGTTTCGGACATCTTCGGCCTTTACGCCTACCGGCGCGACTATGACCGCCGCGTGCTGTGGATCATGGTGCCCGCCGCCGCGGTCGGCATCGCGATCGGCGGGCTGACCGCCTCGATCGTGCCGGAACGGGCCGTGGTGGCGCTGGTCGGGCTGATCGGCACGCTCTTCGCGCTGTCGCTGATCCTGCGCCGCGGCCCGCCGCCGGAGCCGCGCCCGGCCCGCATTGGCCCCGGCATCGTCTGGGGCACGGCCAGCGGGTTCACCAGTTTCGTCAGCCATGCCGGCGGCCCGCCCTGGCAGATCTACGTGCTGCCGCTGGGCCTGACGAAGACCGTCTTCGCCGGCACCACGACCATCGCCTTCGCCTGGATCAACGCGATCAAGCTCATTCCCTACTGGGCGCTGGGCCAGTTGTCGCCGGGCAACCTGAAGATCGCGGCGGTGCTGATGCTGCCGGCGGCCGGCGCGGTGTTCCTTGGCCTGTGGCTGGTGCGGCGGCTGCCGGAGCGGCTGTTCTTCCGGCTGGTGACCTGGGCGCTTCTGGCCGTGTCGCTGCGATTGCTCTGGCAGGCGGCCCGGCCGGCGGGCTAGGCTTGGCGCCGGCAGGACGGGAGGCGGGACGATGACACACCGGGTTCTGATCACGGCGGGGGGCGGCGGCATCGGCCGCGCGATGGGCACGGCCTTCGCCGAGGCCGGCGCACAGGTCTGGGTCTGCGATGCGGACGCGGCCGCGCTGGCCGGCTGCCCCGCGGACTGGCGCCGCGACCGGGTGGACATCTCCGACGAGGCCGAGGTCGCCGCCCTGTTCGGCCGGGTGGCGGCGGACTGGGGCGGGCTCGACGTGCTGTGCTGCAACGCCGGGATCGCCGGGCCGACCGCCCGGATCGAGGACGTGGCGCTGGCCGACTGGCGCGCCTGCATGGCGGTGAACCTCGAAGGCGCGTTCCTGTGCACGAAGCACGCCGCGCCGATGCTGGTCGCGGGCGGCTCCGGCGCGATCGTCTACACCTCGTCGACCGCCGGGCAGTACGGGTTCCCGAATCGCGCGCCCTACGCCGCCTCGAAATGGGGGCTGCACGGGCTGATGAAGACCGCCGCGATGGAACTGGGCCCGCATGGCGTCCGCGCCAACGCGATCTGCCCAGGCGCGGTGGAGGGGCCGCGGATGGAGGGCGTGCTGGAGCGCGAGGCGGCGATCAAGGGCACCACGCGCGACGCGATCTACCGGGGCTATGCCGCCGGCACCTCGATGCGCAGCTTCGTCACCGCGCAGGATATCGCGGCGATGGCGGTGTTCCTGGGCTCGCCCGCCGCGCGCCGGGTCTCGGGCCAGATCGTCGCCGTCGACGGCCATACCGAGAACCCCGATCCCCGGGCGTGATCGCGCCCCGTTCCCATCGCCGCCGGGCTGGGCTATTTGAACGCCATGCGCTGGACCGTTCCGAACACGCTGACCGTCTTGCGCCTGCTCGCCGCGCCCGGCGTGCCGGTGATGTTCCTCTATTTCGCCCGGCCCTGGGCGGACTGGTTCGCGCTGGCGCTGTTCATCGTCGCCTCGGTCACCGACTGGTTCGACGGCTATCTCGCCCGCGCCTGGAAACAGGAAAGCCGGTTCGGCGCGATGCTCGACCCGATCGCCGACAAGGCGATGGTGGTGATCGCGCTGGTGGTGATCACCGGCTATTCCGGCATGAACCCCTGGCTGATCCTGCCGGTCACCGTGATCCTGTTCCGCGAGGTCTTCGTCAGCGGGCTTCGCGAATACCTCGGCGCCGATGCCGGGCGGCTTCAGGTCACCGGCCTTGCCAAGTGGAAGACCACGGCCCAGATGGTGGCCATCGCGATCCTGTTCCTCGGCACCGGGCTGGCCTATCTCGAGGACGGGCGGCCGCCGCGGGTGGGCGAGGGCGATCTCAGGGCCGGGGTGTCCTGGGCGGCGCTGGCCACCCATGCCGGGCTGGCGCTGATCTGGGTCGCCGCGCTGCTGACGGCGGTGACCGGGTGGGACTATTTCCGCAAGGCGCTGCCCTATCTCGGGGAGGATCGCCGATGAGCGAGATCGACGTGCTCTATTTCGCCTGGGTCCGGGAACGGATCGGCCTGCCGCGCGAACGGGTGACGACCGGGGCGGCGACAGTGGCCGCGCTGGTCGCCGAGCTTGCCGCGCGCGAGGATCGTTACGCCGCGGCCTTCGCCGATGTCTCGGCGCTGCGCGTGGCGCTGGATCAGGATCTGGCCGATTTCGACGCACCGCTCGACGGGGTGCGCGAGGTGGCGTTCTTCCCGCCGATGACCGGGGGCTAAGGCGATGCGTGTCGCCGTGCAGGCCGAGGCCTTCGACTACGGCGCCGAATCCGCCGCCTTCGCGGCGGCGGCCGAGGGCGCCGGCGCGGTCGTCACCTTCCTCGGCGTCGTGCGCGACAACGGCGGCGCGCTCACCGCGATGGAGATCGAGCATTACCCCGGCATGACCGAGAAGGCGATCGCCGGGATCGTCGATCAGGCAGCCGGGCGCTGGCCGCTGACCGACGCGCTGGTGATCCATCGCCACGGCCGGCTGGCGCCGGGCGAGGCGATCATGATGGTCGCCACCGCCTCGCGCCACCGCGCCGCGGCCTTCGCGGCGGCGGATTTCCTGATGGACTACCTGAAATCCCGCGCGCCGTTCTGGAAGAAGGAGATCGGCGCCGACGGGGCCGAATGGGTCGCCGCGACGGAGGCCGACGAGGCCGCGCTGGACCGCTGGTAACCGACGCCGGCCGGGCCGCGGCGGGCTCGGATCCCCACGAAAGCTGACGGCCGAAGATGGCCGGTCAGTCCCGCCCGCCCTGTTTCTCGATGGCGGCGCGCAACTCCTCGGCCTCGGCGCGCGCCTCGCGCAGCCCCTCCATCGCGGCGCGCAGTTCCGCCTCCGTCTGGGTCAACCGTCCGCCCAGGTCGCGTTCCAGCCGGTCGGCCTGTTCGACGGCGCGGTCGCGCTCCTCCTCGGCCTCGTGCAGCGCCTGCGCCATCTTGTCGAGTTCGCCCATCTCGGCCTGGGTCACGCGGGTCAGGCGGTGAAACAGCCACGAGGCCGCCCAGCCTAGGCTGAAGGCCACGAACAGGATCACGGCGGTGACGGCGATGAATTCGGTCCGGTTCATGGCCTGTCGTCTCCTTCGCTGATCTCGGCCGGGCGCGGCCGCGGGCGCGGCGAGTCCTCCGTCGCCGGGCGCAGGTTCACGCCTTCGGGGGCGGTTCTCGCCAGCGCCTCGGCCGCCAGTTCCGCGGCGATCTGCCGGGCCCGGGCCGCCGCGGCCTCCAGAACACTGTCCGGCACGGCCCGGGGCCGGGGGCTGTCCTCGCCAGCCGGGGTGACGGTGATCGCCGGCGCGGCGGCGCCGTCGGCCGGCGCTTCGGCGGCGCCGGGCTCGGCGGGTTCGGGCTCGGCGGGTTCGGGCTCGGCCCGATCCTCGCCGGCGGCCTCGCCCGGC
Organism: uncultured Rhodobacterales bacterium; assembly: GCA_964448765.1. Lineage (GTDB taxonomy): Bacteria > Pseudomonadota > Alphaproteobacteria > Rhodobacterales > Rhodobacteraceae > JANSXY01. The sequence continues at coordinate 7,093 of CAYUXM010000098.1, read as the reverse complement.
GCCGGTGCCTCCGGTTCGGCCGCGGCCGCCTCGCCGGCAAGGCTCTCGGGCCGGGGCCGCGGGCCGAGCGCGGGGCGCTCCGGGGCGGCCGAGACCCCTGCCTCCGGCGGGGCCGCCCGATCCGCATCCCGCGGTGCGGTGTCGGCGGGTGCGGTCTCGACTGGCGCGGTGTCGGCGGGAGCGGGCGCGCCGGGTGCCGGCTCGGCACCCGCGGCGTCGGTGGCTGCAGCCGCGGCTGCAGACCCGTCGCCGGTGTCGTCCGCGGGCGCACTCGCCGTCCCCGGTTCGGCCCGCGCCGGCGCGGCATCGGCGCTTTCGATGGCTTCGGGCGCCGGCACGGGCGGCCCGGGTTCGGCCGGCCCGGGTTCGGCCGGTGCCGGCGCTTCGGATCCGGGCTCGTCCGGCGCGGGCGCTTCGGGTGTGGGATCCGCGCCCGCGGCCTCGGCGGCCCCGGCCTCGGCCTCCGCGGCCCCTTGCGGCGCGGGTCCGGTTGCGGCGGGGTCGTCGCCGCCCCCGGGCCCGGCCGCCGGCGCATCGCCCGATCCGTCCTCCGGCGCGGCCGCGGCCGTGTCTGCTGGCGCGGTCGCAGCCTCGGCCGGCACGGTGGCGTCGGCCGAGGCCGGGGCGGGGCCCGCGGCGGCTTCGGCGTCTGGCCCTGCACCGGCGTCCGGGCCGGCCCCTGCGCCAACCTCCGCGCCGGCGTCCGGGCCGGTTTCCGGGCCGTCCGGTGCCGCCGCCGCGTCGTCCGGCAGGGCCGGCCCGATCGCCGACAGCAGCGCGAACTCGATCCTGCGGTTCGCCTCGCGCCCGTCCTCGGTGTCGTTGTCGGCCACCGGCCGGGTCTCGCCATAGCCCCTGGCGACAAGGTTGCCGGTCAGCACCCGCCGGTCCAGCAGCGCCATGACGACCGATTGCGCCCGCGCCTCGCTGAGCGCGAGGTTCATCTCGGCCCGGCCCTGGCTGTCGGTATGGCCGGCGACCTGCATCGGCACGTCGGCACAGTCGTTCAGCACCTCGGCGATCCGGTCCAGCGTCGGGGCGCCCTCGCGGGTGATCGTGGCCGATCCCGGCTCGAAGCTGATCTTGCCCGCCTCCAGGATCGCCTGCACCCGGGCGATGCATTCCTCCGGCGTCGGCTTGAGAAGCTCGGGGTCGCGGGACGGATCGTAGCGCACGGCGATGTCGACCCGCGCATCCTCGCCCAGCCGCAGCGCGAGGATCCGCGCGACCCGGTCGCCCGCCGCCCGGTCGCCCGACAGCCCGCCGATCTGCAGCCGGCCGTCGGTGACGGTCAGCGCCCCGACCTCGAGTTCGGCCAGCGCCTCGATCCCGGCCAGAACCCGGACCGACCAGCCTTTCGGCAGCGTCGGATCGAGCCGGGCGGCAGCGTAGACGGCGGCGTTGCCGAAGCGCGAGCGGGCGAAGTTCTCCACCGCCTCGCGGGTCAGTTCGTCGGTCAGCCGGCCGCTGAGGTCGACCTGCCCCTCCGCCGTCAGCCGGGCGGCGAAGACCGGCGGCGCGGCCGACCGGGCGGCGGGTTCGGCCGGTTCCTCGCGCCGCGCGGTCAGCGCAAAGACCTCGGGCAGGTTCGATTCCAGCGCGCCCACGGCGCGGTCGAAGGCCTCGGGCGGCACGCTGGCCGGGACCAGAAGCGCGACATCGGCATCCTTGAAGGTCACCGCCCCGGCGCCAAGATCGCCCAGCGCGCGCAGCGCCATGGCCACCGCCCCGGCCCAGTCCGGCGTCGGCACGCCCAGGCCCAGCATGCAATCGGCCTTGCCCTCGAGCCCGGCGGCGGCGGCGGCAGCCAGGATCCGCGCCCGCGTAGCCTCGGTATCGGCCGCGCAGGCGTCGAACCGCGCGCCGCGCTCATCGATCACGAACCGCAGCGTGAACGGCGCGATCACCGGCCGCGGGGCCGAGATGTCGACATCGAGGATGACACCGGGCGGCCGCCGGCGGGCCAGCACCGACTCCAGCCGGACCTTTTCGTCCTGGCTGTCGGCCACGGCGGTCACCGACACCCGCGCCGCACCGATCGAGACCTTGGCCCGCGGCAGGTCGGCCAGCGCCTCCAGCCCGAAGGCGAGCGCGTCGGGCCAGCCCTCGGGCACCGGGTGTTCCGCCGTCTCCAGCATGTCGGCGACGCCGCCGCCGTTCGCCGCGCCTTCCAGCCGCCGGGCGAGATCGGCGCGGTCGGTCGTCTCCGGCACGAGGCCGATCAGCGTCACCCCGGCATCGTTGCGCAGGATTTCCACCGCGTAGTCGGGCGGGGCCGGCGCCTCGACCTCGGTGACGTTCATCGCGTCGGTGATCCGGCCGGCATCGATCACCTCGCCGGCGAGGCTGAGGGCGGAAAACCGCTCCGCCTCGGTCGGCGCGGTGCCGGTCAGCCGCACCCGCAGCCCGTCGGCGGTGACCTCGGCCCAGTCATGGCCCGCCACGGCCAGCCGGTCGGCCACCGCCCCGGTCGACCAGCGCTCGATCGCGTCGGCGGTCCGGATCGCGATGAATCCCGACAGCGCGGCGGCAAGGGCGAAGGCCACGGGGGCGATCAGGTGGGGCGCAAGGCGCATCCGGGCGGGTCCGTTCGGTTCAGATTGCCGGCCAGCCATACGGGACCGGCGGAGGGCGTTCAATCAGGCCAGCGCGGCGGCGGCAAGAAACAGCGCAGCCAGCAGGCCCGCGTCGCGGTTGGCGCGAAACAGCCGCAGGCAGACATCCGGATCCTCGGTATCGAGCTGGCGCAACTGCCACAGCAGGTGCCAGCCCAGCGCCCAGGGCGCGACGAGGCCCAGCGCCAGCGCCAGCGGGTCGCCGCCGGGCAGGAGCGCCACAAGCACCGCCAGCGTCATCAGCCCCACGGTCAGAAGCAGGAACAGGCCCAGCCATGGCCCGGTGCGCGCGCCGAAGAGCCGCGCGGTGGATTTCACGCCGATCAGTGCGTCGTCTTCCTTGTCCTGGTGGGCGTAGATCGTGTCGTAAAACAGCGTCCAGGCGATCCCCGACAGGTAAAGCAGCACGGGCGGCCAGCCCAGGCTGCCGGCATGCGCCGCCCAGGCCAGCAGCGCGCCCCAGTTGAAGGCGAGGCCCAGAAACACCTGCGGCCACCAGGTGAAACGCTTGGCGAAGGGATAGATCGCGACAAGGCCGAGCGAGGCGATGCCCAGCGCGATCGCCGCGATGTCGAAGCTGAACAGGATCGCCGCGGCGAGAAGCGATTGCGCCACCATCCAGGCCGCGGCCTGTTTCACCGTGACCTGGCCCGAGGGGATCGGCCGCGACCGGGTGCGGGCCACCCGCCCGTCGAACTCGCGGTCGGTGATGTCGTTCCAGGTGCAGCCGGCGCCGCGCATCAGCCAGGCGCCGATGGCGCAGCCCGCGGCGATCCACAGATCCTCGGGGCGCGGCCGGTCGGCGGCGGCGGCCAGCGCCACGCCCCACCAGCACGGCATCAGCAAAAGCCAGGTGCCGATCGGCCGGTCGGCCCGCGACAGCCGCAGGTACGGCCGTGTCGCGGCCGGGGCGAACCGGTCGACCCAGTTGCCCTTGACGGCGTCGGCGACGGTTCCGCCCGGCTCTGGCGTTCGGTGGGAGTGGCTCATATGGTCTGCCCCATGGCGCAGGCGAGGATCAGGCTCCATCTAGACCAGCCGCTCGGGCCGGGGCAACCGATTGCCCTGCCAGAGGCCGCGGCACATTACCTTTTCGCGGTGATGCGGCTGCCGGCCGGGGCCGAGATTCGCGTCTTCAACTCCCGCGATGGCGAGTGGCTGGCCGAGATCGCCGAGGCCGGCAAGCGCCGCGGCACCATCCTGTGCCGCGACAGGCTGCGGGCCGCGATGCCGCCGCCCGACCTGTGGCTTCTGTTCGCGCCGCTGAAGAAGGCGCGCACCGATTTCGTGGTGGAAAAGGCCGTGGAACTGGGCGCGGCGCGGATCGTTCCGGTGCAGACCGAGTTCACCAATGCCGAGCGGATCCGGCAGGACCGGTTGCAGGCCCATGCCGTCGAGGCGGCCGAGCAATGCGGCGCGACCCATGTGCCCGAGGTGGCGGACCTGGCGCGGCTCGACCGGGTGCTGGCGGATTGGGACACGGGCCGGCAGTTGATCTGGGCCGACGAGGCGCAGGCGGGGCCGGGTGCAGGGCTGGCCGGCGTCGCGCCCGGCCCGGCGGCGATCCTGATCGGCCCCGAGGGCGGGTTTTCCGGGGCCGAACGGGCGCGGCTGCGCGCCCTGCCCTTCGTCCGGCCGGTGGCGCTGGGCCCGCGCATCCTGCGCGCCGAAACCGCGGCGCTGGCGGCGCTGGCGCTGTGGCAGGCCGAATTCGGGGATTGGCGATGACCGGACCGGGGGACGGCGCGGCATGATGCGCAAGGCGACCGATGCGGATATCGGCCCGCTCGCGGCCTTTCTCGGCGCGCATCTCGAAACCTCGATGTTCCTCTTGGGCAACCTCGAGGCGCACGGGCTGGGCGATACCGCGCATCCGCACGGCACCACCTATTTCCTGCGCGAGGATGCGGCGGGGATCACCGGGGTTCTGGGGGCCACCAACGGCGGTTTCCTGATGTGCCAGTTGCCCGGCCTGACACCGAAAGAGGCGCAGGCCATCGCCTGGCTTTTGCAGGGCTACACGCTGCAGGGGATCACCGGCGCGGCGACGCAGGCGGCGGCGATCGTCGCGGCGCTGCCCGTCGCGGCCGCCGACTGGCGGATGAACGCGGTGCAGCCGCTCTACCGCTGCGCCCTGTCCGACCTGTCGGCGGGCGGACCCGTGCGGCCCGCCGCCGAGGCCGACCTGCCGCTGCTGGCGGACTGGTTCGCGGCCTACATGGCGGAAACCGGAACCGCGCCGGTGGCGGGGCTGGCGGACCAGGCGCAGAGGCGGGCGCGGGCCGCCGTCGACGCGCCCGGCCTGCGGCTGATGGACGAGGATGGACGCCCGGTCGCGATGGCCGCGATCAACGCGCGGGCAGGCGGCGCGGTGCAGATCGGCGGGGTGTTCGTGCCGCCCAGGCTGCGCGGCCAGGGGCGCGGCGGCCGTGCCGTGGCCGGCCTTCTGGCCGAGGCGCGCGGGCAGGGCGCCGGGCTGGCGTTGCTGTTCGCCGCCTCGCCCGGCGCGGCGAAAGCCTACGAGCGGATCGGGTTTGCGCGCTGCGGCGACTACCGGGTGGCGTTGCTCGCGGCCCCGGTCGCGCTGGGGAACCCGGCATGATCCGGCCCGAGGCCGCCCGCGCGCTGCGCCGCTGGCGCGAACCCGCGGCCGCGGCGGCGCTTCTGGCGCTGGCGCTGTGGCTGGGGTTTCGGGGCGGCTGGGTGATGTCGGGGGTCGGCGGCGTGCTGGCGCTTGCCGCCGCGTCCTGGGGCTTCGTCGCGGTCAGGCGGCTGCGGTTCGCCGGCGCGGGCGGCGCGCCCGGCGTGGTCGAGGTGGTGGAGGGCCAGATCGCCTATTTCGGCCCCGACAGCGGCGGCTTCGTCGCGCTGCGCGACATCGTGGAAATCGCGCTTGTCACCGGCCCGGCGGGGATGGGCCGGGCCTGGCGCATCCGCCCGGCGGAGGGGCCGGCGCTTTACGTTCCGGTCGCGGCCGAAGGCGCCGGGCGGCTTTACGACGCCTTCGCGCAATTGCCGGGGATCGACATGGGCCGTATCGCCGCCGCGCCCGAGGTCGGGGCGACCGGCCTGCTGTGGCGGCATCCGGCGCGGCCCGCGCTGACGGCGAGGGCGACGCGGGCGCTTGACTAGCCCCGCCGGTCGCGCCACCTGTGGGCCCCGGAAGCGCGCGAAGGATCGAGGCCCCCGATGTCCATTCCCCAGCAGGGCGGCGGCCCGATCGAACGGCACGAGCAACTGGCCGAATACCTCGCGGCAGGCTGCAAGCCCCGCGAGGACTGGCGGATCGGCACCGAGCACGAGAAATTCGGCTACTGCAAGGACACGCTCAAGCCGCTGCCCTATGACGGCCCGCGCTCGATCCGGGCGATGCTGGACGGGCTCGCGGCGCGCTTCGGCTGGGAACCGGTGCTGGAACAGGGCAACATCATCGGGCTCGTGAAGGACGGCGCGAATGTCAGCCTCGAACCCGGCGGGCAGCTGGAACTGTCCGGCGCGCCGCTGGAGACGATCCACCAGACCTGCGACGAGGTGAACGAGCATCTGCGCGAGGTGCAGACCGTGGCCGACGAGATCGGCGCGGGGTTCATCGGGCTGGGCACCGCGCCGATCTGGCGGCACGAGGACATGCCGATGATGCCCAAGGGGCGCTACCGGCTGATGACCGACTACATGCAGACGGTCGGCACCCACGGGCTGGAGATGATGTACCGCACCTGCACCGTGCAGGTGAATCTCGACTTCGCGTCGGAGGCCGACATGGTGCGCAAGCTGCGCGTCGCGCTGGCGCTGCAGCCGGTGGCCACCGCGCTGTTCGCGAATTCGCCGTTCCTGAACGGCCGGCCGAACGGCTTCAAGAGCTGGCGGTCGCGGATCTGGCGCGATCTCGATCCGGCGCGCACCGGCATGCTGCCCTTCGTCTTCGACGAGGGATTCGGCTTCGAGGCCTATGTCGACTACGTGCTCGACGTGCCGATGTACTTCGTCTACCGCGACGGCAGATACATCAACGCGCTGGGCCAGTCGTTCCGCGACTTCCTGAAGGGAGAACTGCCCGCCCTGCCCGGCGAGATGCCGACGCTGAGCGACTGGGCCGATCACCTGACCACCGTGTTCCCCGAGGCGCGGGCGAAGAAATACATCGAGATGCGCGGCGCCGACGGTGGGCCGTGGCGGCGGCTCTGCGCGCTGCCCGCGCTCTGGGTCGGGCTGATGTACGACCAGACCGCGCTGGATGCCGCGTGGGATCTGGTGAAGCCCTGGGATGCGGAGACCCGCGAGGGGCTGCGCGTCGCCGCCTCGAAGGACGCGCTGCAGGCCGAGGCCGGCGGGGTGAAGATGCACGATCTCGCGCGCGAGGTGGTGGCGATCGCCGAGGCCGGGCTGAAGGCCCGCGCGATGCCCGGCGCCGCCGGGATGATCCCCGACGAGACGCATTTCCTGGCCGCGCTGACCGAAAGCATCGAGACCGGCAAGGT
>CAYUXM010000097.1:0-11082 GCA_964448765.1 uncultured Rhodobacterales bacterium | reverse complement strand
TCGCCGGTTCGCATGAAGATGCGGAAAGGATGCGGCCTTATACACGGATCGCGCCGTGGCGCAAGACCGGGCGCGGATCATTGCCAGCCGCGGGCGGGACCGCTATTCCGGGCCGAGGACCGAAGGGGAGAGGGACATGAGCCGCGCATTGGTGTTTCCGGGCCAGGGGTCGCAGACGGTGGGCATGGGCCGGGCGCTGGCCGAGGCCTATCCGGCCGCGCAGGCGGTGTTCGACGAGGTCGATGCGGCGCTGGGCGAAGGCCTGTCGGGCCTGATCTGGGAGGGCACGGCCGAAGACCTGACGCTGACCGAGAATGCCCAGCCGGCGCTGATGGCGACCTCGATCGCGGCGCTCAGGGCGCTGGAGGCCGAGGGCATCGCCTGGGACGGCGTGGCCTTCGTCGCCGGCCATTCGCTGGGCGAATATTCGGCGCTGTGCGCGGCCGGGGCGCTGAGCGTGGCGGATGCCGCGCGGCTTCTGCGGCTGCGGGGCCGGGCGATGCAGGCGGCGGTGCCGGTGGGCGAGGGCGCGATGGCGGCGCTTCTCGGCCTCGACCTGGCGGCCGCGACCGCGGTGGCCGAGGAGGCCGCGGCGGGCGAGGTCTGCCAGGCGGCGAATGACAACGACCCCGCGCAGGTCGTGATCTCCGGCCACCGGGTGGCGGTGGAACGCGCGGTGGCGATCGCGAAGGAACGGGGAGCGAAGCGGGCGCTGATGCTGCCGGTGTCGGCGCCGTTCCACTGCGCGCTGATGCAGCCGGCGGCCGAGGCGATGCAGGCGGCGCTGGCGGAGGTGGAGATCGCCGCGCCGCGGGTGCCGCTGGTGGCCAATGTCCGCGCCGAGGCGGTGAGCGACCCGGACACGATCCGCGCGCTGCTGGTCGAGCAGGTGACCGGCGCGGTCCGCTGGCGGGAATCGGTGGCCTGGATGGCCGGGCAGGGCGTGACCGCGTTCTGGGAGGTCGGCGCGGGCAAGGCGCTGTCGGGGATGATCCGGCGGATCGCGAAGGAGGCCGAGACCCGCGCGATCGGCACGCCGGAGGATGTGGCGGCGGCGAAGGGATGATGTGGGCCACGATCTTTCGGCGAGGAATCGGGCTGTTGGAAAGGAAGAGGCGATGTTCGATCTGACGGGAAAAGCGGCGCTGGTCACCGGCGCTTCGGGCGGGATCGGCGGCGAGATCGCGCGGGCCCTGCATGGCGCCGGGGCGGTGGTGGCGCTGTCGGGCACCCGCGCCGGGCCGCTGGAGGCGCTGGCGGCGGATCTGGGCGAGCGGGTGCATGTGCTGCCCTGCAACCTGTCCGACGCCGAGGCGGTGGAGGCACTGCCGAAACAGGCGGCGGCGGCGATGGGCGGGGTCGACATCCTGGTGAACAACGCCGGGATCACCCGCGACAACCTGTTCATGCGGATGTCGGACGAGGAGTGGCAATCGGTGCTCGACGTCAACCTGACGGCCACATTCCGGCTGTGTCGGGGCGTGCTGCGCGGCATGATGAAGGCGCGCTGGGGCCGGATCGTCAACATCTCGTCGGTCGTGGGCGCCACCGGCAACCCCGGCCAGGGCAATTACGCGGCCTCGAAGGCGGGCATGGTGGGGATGTCGAAATCGCTGGCCTACGAGGTGGCGAGCCGGGGCATCACCGTGAACTGCGTCGCGCCCGGCTTCGTCACCACCGCGATGACCGACAAGCTGAGCGACGACCAGAAGGCCGCGATCCTGAAACAGGTGCCGGCGGGGCGGATGGGCGAGGCCGCCGAGATCGGTGCCGCCGTGCTGTATCTGTCGAGCCCCGCGGCGGGTTACGTGACCGGCGCGACGCTGCATGTGAACGGCGGCATGGCGATGCTTTGACCGGCCCGGACGCGGGACCGCGAAAGCGTTTGCCAAGCCCGCAGACTATGCTATAGGCGGCCACGATTTGCCGGGGGCGCCCCCCGGCCGCCTTGCGCGGCAAGGCAGCAGCCGCTCTTTCGAGCAAGGATGACAGCGGGCAAGCCCGCCCGTGACTGAAGAGGGATAGACATGAGCGACATCGCCGATCGCGTGAAGAAGATCGTCGTCGAGCATCTGGGCGTGGAAGAGGACAAGGTGAACGACACCGCGTCGTTCATCGACGATCTCGGTGCCGACAGCCTCGACACCGTCGAGCTGGTCATGGCCTTCGAAGAGGAATTCGGCATCGAGATCCCCGACGACGCGGCCGAGACGATCCAGACCTTCGGCGACGCGGTGAAGTTCATCTCCGACGCCCAGTAACGGACGCGCGGTGGAACGATCTGCACGGCGCCCCGCGGGGCGCCGTTTTCGTTTCCGGCCCCGGCGCGGGCCGAACCGGCGGCGGGCCGCCTGACGCCCGGCGGCGGGGCCGGCGCAGTTGCGCGGCCCGGCGGCGCTGTGTATCAGGCACAACCAAACGGCAGAATGCGGGGAAGGGATCATGCGTCGTGTCGTCGTCACTGGGCTTGGAATGGTCTCGCCGCTGGCCTGCGGGGTCGAGGAGACCTGGAAGCGGCTGATCGCCGGGCAGTCCGGCGCCGGGCCGATCACGCGGTTCGACACGTCGAACGTGATCACCACCTATGCCTGCGAGATCCCGTTCGGCGACGGCACGGACGGTACGTTCAACCCCGACGACTGGATGGAGGCCAAGGATCGCCGCAAGGTCGATGATTTCATCCTGTACGGGATGGCCGCGGCGCAGCAGGCGGTCGAGGACTCGGGCTGGATGCCCGAGGACGAGGCGGCGCGCTGCCGCACCGGCGTGATGATCGGATCGGGGATCGGCGGGCTGAATTCGATCGCCGAGACGGCGGTCCTGATCAAGGAGCGCGGGCCGAAGCGGGTGTCGCCCTTCTTCATTCCCGGCGCGCTGATCAACCTTGTCTCGGGCCAGGTGTCGATCCGCTACGGGTTCAAGGGGCCGAACCACGCGGTGGTGACGGCCTGTTCGACCGGCGCGCATGCGATCGGGGACGCGGCGCGGCTGATCCAGTGGGGCGACGCCGACGTGATGGTCGCGGGCGGCGCGGAAAGCCCGATCAGCGAGATCGGGATCGCCGGGTTCAACGCCTGCAAGGCGCTGTCGACGAAACGCGGCGACGATCCGCAGAAGGCCAGCCGGCCCTATGACGCGGATCGCGACGGGTTCGTGATGGGCGAGGGCGCGGGCGTCGTGGTGCTGGAGGAATACGAGCACGCGAAGGCCCGCGGCGCGAAGATCTATGCCGAGGTGCTGGGCTATGGCCTGTCGGGCGACGCCTATCACATCACCGCGCCGTCGGAGGATGGCGAGGGCGGCTATCGCAGCATGGAAGCGGCGCTGAAGCGCGCCGGGCTGACGCCGGACCGGGTGGATTACATCAACGCGCATGGCACCTCGACGATGGCGGACACGATCGAACTGGGTGCGGTGGAACGGCTGATGGGCGATGCCGCGGCGCGGGCCACGATGTCGTCGACGAAATCGGCGATCGGGCACTTGCTGGGCGCGGCGGGGGCGGTGGAGGCGATCTTCTGCGTGCTGGCGATCCGCGACCAGATGGCGCCGCCGACGATCAACCTCGACAACCCGGCGGTGGCGCCGGTGCTCGACCTCGCGCCGAACCGGGCGGTGGAGCGGCGGATCGACGTGGCGCTGTCGAACAGCTTCGGCTTCGGCGGCACCAACGCGACGCTGGTGATGGGGCGGGTTGCGGACTGATGTGGCGCAACCTCGCCTCCAACCTGTTCACGCTGCTGATCGTGGCGCTGGTCGTGGTTGCCGGGATGCTGGCCTGGGCGCAGCGCGAGTATACCGGGCCCGGCCCGCTGGCCGAGCCGATCTGTTTCCGGGTGGAGCGGGGCGACAGCTTCCGCAAGGTGGCGGATGCGCTGGTCGAACAGGGCGCGGTGACGAGCGCGTTCATCCTGCGGGTCGGCGCCGACTACGCCGACAAGGCCGATGACCTCAAGTTCGGCTCCTACCTGATCCGGCCCGAGGCCTCGATGGCCGAGATCGTGGAGATCCTGAGCAGCGGGCAATCGACCTGCGGCACCGAGGTCAATTTCCGGATCGGGGTGACGGCGCTTGACGTGATCCTGCGCGAGCTGGACCCGGCGACCGACCGGTATGTCGAGGTCGTGCGGTTCGACCCGGTCGACGAGGCCGCGCCGGCCGATTACGTCACGGTGGCCGAGCGGCCCGACGTGCGGTTCCGGGTGACGGTGGCCGAGGGCACGACCGTCTGGCAGGTCGTCGAGGGGCTGAAGCGGGCGGAATTCCTGACCGGGCTGGTGGAGGAGTTGCCGGCGGAAGGCACGCTGGCGCCCGACAGCTACGAGTTGCGCCGCGGCGACGACCGCAACGAGGTGATCGCGGACATGCAGGACCGGCAGGACCGGGTGCTGGCGCGGGCCTGGGCCGAGCGGGTCGACGGGCTGCCCTACGAGACGCCGGCGGAAGCGCTTGTCATGGCCTCGCTGATCGAGAAGGAGACCGGGGTGGCCGAGGAGCGCGGGCTGATCGCCGGCGTCTTCGTCAACCGGCTGCGCGCCGGGATGCGGTTGCAGACCGATCCGGCGGTGATCTACGGCGTGACGCGCGGGCAGGGGGTGCTGGGCCGCGGGCTGCGGCAAAGCGAGTTGCGGCGCGAGACACCGTGGAACACCTACGTGATCGAGGGCCTGCCGCCGACGCCGATCGCCAATCCCGGCCGGGCGAGCATCGCCGCGGCGCTGGACCCGGAGGCGACGGATTACCTGTTCTTCGTGGCCGACGGGACCGGCGGCCATGCCTTTGCCGAGACGCTGCAGCAGCACAACGCCAACGTGGCGCAGTGGCGGCGGATCGAGGCGGAACAGGGCGGAAACTGACAACCCTGAATTCAGGGGTTGACAGCGCGCTCTACCTGGGGTAGAAAGGGGCAAGCTGGCGGAAATGGGCAGGCGGCACGGGGCATCCCGGGGTCGCCTTTTTCATGTCCGCCCGCCGGGACCGGGCCCGGAGGCGGCCCGACGAGGGCGCAGGTTCGTGACACATGGATATCGACGATGGCGCGGGCCGGCCCGCGGGCGAGGATCTTCTGGCCGAGGCCGAGGAGCTTTTTCGCAGTTCCGCAGAACTGCTGGCGGCGCGTCTGAAGGCGCTGCGCGAGGGGCGGTTCGACGGGCTCAAGGAGACCGCGCAGGCGACCCGCGACCTGCGCGCCGCGCTGCAACTGGCGCTGGAGGAAAGGACACGTCTTGAAAAACTCCGCAGACACGACGCCGGCGGGGGCGGCGACGCGCTCGACCTTGCCGCCGCACGCGACGAGATCGGGCGCCGCCTGGCTTGCCTCCGCGGCGCCGGAGACGGTTGACGCCTTTCTCGAAGGGCTGAGCGACCGGGCGCTGATGGCGCTGCCGTGGCTCTTCGAGTTCTGGGCGCTGCCGCACCAGTTGCCGCCCGAGGGCGCGTGGCGGACCTGGGTGATCATGGGCGGGCGCGGCGCGGGCAAGACGCGGGCCGGCGCGGAATGGGTGCGCGCGCAGGTCGAGGGCGCGGGGCCGAAGGATGCGGGCCGGGCGCGGCGGGTGGCGCTGGTGGGCGAGACGGTCGACCAGGTGCGCGAGGTGATGGTGATGGGCGACAGCGGCATCCTCGCCTGTTCGCCGCCTGACCGCCGCCCGGCCTGGGAGGCGACGCGCAAGCGGCTGGTCTGGCCCAACGGTGCCGTGGCGCAGGTGTTTTCGGCGCATGAGCCCGAAAGCCTGCGGGGGCCGCAGTTCGACGCGGCCTGGGCCGACGAGTTGGCGAAGTGGAAGCGGGCGGAAGAGGCCTGGGACATGCTGCAATTCGCGCTGCGGCTGGGCGATGCGCCGCGGCAGGTGGTGACGACGACGCCGCGGGCGGTGCCGGTGCTGAAAGCGATCCTGCAAAACCCCTCCACCGTGCTGACCAATGCACCGACGGAGGCGAACCGGGCCTATCTGGCGGCCTCGTTCCTCGAGGAGGTGCGGGCGCGCTATGGCGGCACGCGGCTGGGCCGGCAGGAGCTGGACGGCGAGTTCCTGGAAGACGTCGAGGGCGCGCTGTGGAGCCATCGCGGGATCGACGCCTGCCGGGTGGACCGGGCGCCGAAGCTCGACCGGGTGGTGGTGGCCGTCGATCCGGCGGTGAGCCACGGGCGCGGTTCGGATGCCTGCGGCATCGTGGTGGCCGGCGCGGTGACGGACGGGCCGCCGCAGGACTGGCGGGCCTACGTTCTTGAGGATGCGACGGTCAGCGCGGCGCGGCCGGCGGACTGGGCGAAGGCGGCGCTGGCGGCGATGGAGCGGCACGGGGCCGAGCGGCTGGTGGCCGAGGTCAACCAGGGTGGCGACCTTGTGGAAAGCGTGATCCGGCAGATCGACCCGATGGTGCCCTACCGGGCGCTGCGCGCCGGCCGGGGCAAGGCGGCGCGGGCCGAGCCGGTGGCGGCGCTTTACGAGCAGGGGCGGGTCCGGCATCTGCCGGGGCTGGAGGCGCTGGAGGACGAGATGTGCCGGATGACGGTGCGCGGCTTTGCCGGCGGCGGCAGCCCGGACCGGACCGACGCGCTGGTCTGGGCGCTGACGGAACTGATGATCCGGCCGGCGGCGGCCTGGCGGCGGCCGCGGCTGCGGGGCCTTTGAACGGTTCAACGGGAGACGATCATGATCTTCGACATTTTCCGGCGCGGGGCGCCGGAGCCGCCGGCGCGCAAGGCCTCGGCGACCGGGCGGGTTGTGGCCTGGGGCACGGCCGGGCGCAGCGTGTGGAGCCCGCGCGACGGCGCGAGCCTTGTGCGCAACGGGTTTTCCGGCAACCCGGTGGGGTTTCGCTGCGTGCGGCTGGTGGCGGAGGCCGCGGCGGCCTTGCCGGTGATCTGCCAGGACGCGGCGCGGCGCTACGAGACGCACCCGGTGCTCGACCTGCTGGCCCGGCCGAACCCGGCGCAGGGCCGGGCGGAGCTGCTTGAGGCGCTGTTCGGCCAGCTGCTGCTGTCCGGCAACGGCTATCTTGAGGCGGTGGGGCCGGAGGGCGCGCCGGCCGAGTTGCATGTGCTGCGCTCCGACCGGATGGCGGTGGTGCCGGGGGCCGATGGCTGGCCGGTGGCCTATGACTACACCGTGGGGGCGCGCAAGCACCGGTTCGACATGGCCGGGCCGCTGCCGCCGATCTGCCACGTGCGCGCCTTCCATCCGCAGGACGATCACTACGGGTTCTCGCCGATGCAGGCGGCCGCGGTGGCGGTGGACGTGCACAACGCCGCCTCGGCCTGGTCGAAGGCGCTGCTGGACAATGCCGCGCGGCCCTCGGGCGCGATCGTCTATCGTGGCGCGGAGGGCCAGGGCAGCCTGACGGCGGAGCAATACGACCGGCTGGTGGCGGAGATGGAGGGCTATCACCAGGGCGCGCGCAACGCCGGGCGGCCGATGCTTCTGGAAGGTGGGCTGGACTGGAAGCCGATGGGCTTCTCGCCCTCGGACATGGAGTTCCAGAAGACCAAGGAGGCGGCGGCACGGGAGATCGCGCTGGCCTTCGGGGTGCCGCCGATGCTGCTGGGGATACCCGGCGACGCGACCTATGCCAATTACGCCGAGGCGCACCGGGCGTTCTACCGGCTGACGGTGCTGCCGCTGGCGACGCGGGTGCTGGCGGCGGTGGCGCACTGGCTGTCGCTGCATCTGGGCGGCGCGGTCGAACTGCGGCCCGACCTCGACCAGGTGCCGGCGCTGGCGGCCGAGCGCGACCAGCTGTGGGGCCGGATCGGCGCGGCGGAATTTCTGGACGGTGACGAGAAGCGCGCGGCGCTTGGCCTGCCGCCGCGCGCGGTGTGACGGCGATGCGGGGCGGCGGGTCGCGCTATCTCAAGGAGCCGTTCGATTGCGCGCATGGGCCGCGGATCGAGAAGAACGAGGAGATCATGGCGCTGCGCTTCGCCACCGTCGAGGCGCGGCTGGCGCGGATCGAGGCGCTGATCGAAAGGCTGGAGCGGCGGGTCTGGATGATCGTCTTCGGGGTGGTCGCGGTGGTTCTGGGCGATGCGGTGCAGTCGCTGGCCGGCTGGCCGGCGGTATGAGGGAGCGGGGCGTGCAGGAGAGACTTGAGACGAAACGGGCGGCCGGCACTGCCACCGGGATCGTGGCCGAGGGGCTGGCGGTGGCGGGCTATGCCTCGGTCTTCGGACGGGTGGATGGCGGCGGCGACGTGGTGGCGCCGGGGGCCTATGCGCGCGGGCTGGCGCGGCTGGCGGCGCGGGGCGGCCGGGTGCGTATGCTGTGGCAGCATGATGCGACGCGGCCGATCGGGGTGTGGGACGAGGTGCGCGAGGATCGCCGGGGCCTGTGGGTGAGCGGGCGGCTGCTGGCCGATGTGGCGCAGGCGCGCGAGGCCGCGGCGCTGCTGGCCGCGGGGGCGATCGACGGGCTGTCGATCGGCTACCGGGCGGTCAGGGCGGAGCGCGACGGCCGGGGCCGCCGGGTGCTGACCGAGATCGATCTTTGGGAAGTGTCGCTCGTGACCTTCCCGATGCAGGGCGAGGCGCGGGTCGGGGCCAAGGCGGCCGTCGGCCTGCGCGAACTGGCGCGGGCGCTTGCGCAGGCGCGGCGGAGGCTGGCCGGGGCCTGAGCGGCCGGCAGGCCCGATGGGGCGTTTCCAACGAAAGGTGTGACGATGACGAAGACCGAGACGAAGGCTCGGGCCGGGGCGGGTGTGCCTGCCGGTGGCCCGGACGGCGACGAGGCGCTGACCGCGGCGGTGCTGCGCGACCTTGGCGCGCTGGAAGAGCAGGTCAGCCAGCGGCTGACGGCGCAGGAGGACCGGATCGCGGCGCTCGATCGCAAGGCCGCCGCGGCGGCGGCGCGGCCGGCGCTGTCGCGCGCGGTGCAGGAGGAGGCGCCGCATCGCAAGGCTTTCGCCGCCTACCTGCGCCACGGCGACGACGACGGGCTGCGCGGCCTCGTGCCGGAAAGCAAGGCGATGTCGACGGCGGTGGCGGCGGATGGCGGCTACCTTGTCGATCCGCAGATGGCCGAGACGATCCGCACGGTGCTGCGCAGCGCCGCCTCGATCCGGTCGATCGCCAACGTGGTGACGGTCGAATCGGGGTCGTTCGACGTGCTGGTCGACCGGTCGGAGCTGGGCTCGGGCTGGGCGACGGAGACCGGCGACACGGTGGAGACCGACACGCCGCAATTCGAGAAGATCACGATCCCGCTGCACGAGTTGTCGGCGATGCCGAAGGCCAGCCAGCGGCTTCTGGACGACGCGGCCTTCGACGTCGAGACCTGGCTGGCGCAGCGGATCGCGGAGCGCTTCGTCCGCGCCGAGGCGGCGGCCTTCGTGTCCGGCGACGGGATCGACAAGCCCAAGGGCTTCATGACCCATACCTCGGCCCCCGAGGATGAATGGACCTGGGGCAACGTCGGTTATGTCGTCACCGGGGTCAGCGGCGATTTCGCGGCGGCGAACCCGGCCGACGCGATCGTCGATCTGGTCTATGCGCTGGGCGCCCGCTACCGCGCGAACGCGAGTTTCGTGATGAACTCCAAGACCGCGGGCGCGGTGCGCAAGATGAAGGATGCCGACGGGCGGTTCCTGTGGTCCGACGGGCTGGCGGCCGGGGAACCGGCGCGGCTGATGGGCTACCCGGTGCTGGTGGCCGAGGACATGCCGGATATCGGCCCCGGGGCGATGGCGATCGCGTTCGGAGATTTCGCGGCGGGCTACACGGTGGCGGAGCGGCCCGACCTGCGGATCCTGCGCGATCCGTTCTCGGCCAAGCCGCATGTGCTGTTCTACGCCTCCAAGCGTGTGGGCGGCGATGTCAGCGACTTCGCGGCGATCAAGCTGCTGAAATTCTCGACGTCCTGACCGGGGCGACGGCGCCGGCCGGGCAGCCGGCCGGCGCGAACGGGCACTTTTCGCGGGAGACCTTGATGCTGACAGAACTCGAGCCCCTGGCCGATGCGGCCCTGCCGGTCACGGAGCTTCGCGATCACCTGAAGCTGGGGACCGGCTTTGCCGATGCCGATGCGCAGGACGGCGCGCTGCGGGCCTATCTGCGCGCCGCGCTGGCGGCGATCGAGGGGCGGATCGGCAAGGCGTTGTTCGCCCGCCGGTTCCGCTGGCAGGTCGCGGCCTGGCGCACGCCGGATGCGCAACCGCTGCCGCTGGCGCCGGTGGGCGAGATCCTGGCGCTGGCGACGGTGGACCGCGATGGCACGGCGGTGGCCGTGCCGGCGGAACGTTTCGCGCTGGTGCCGGATTTCCAGCGTCCGAAGATCGCGGCGACGGGGGCGGCGTTGCCGGCGATCCCGACGGACGGGAGCGTGCAGATCGAATTCCGCGCGGGGTTCGGCGCGGCCTGGTCGGATGTTCCGGCCGATCTGCGGCAGGCGGTGCTGATGCTGGCGGCGCGCTACTACGAGGGCCGCCACGACGGCGCGCTGGAGGCGGGCGGCGCGGCGCTGCCGTTCGGCGTGCTGGCGCTGATCGAGCGCTGGCGCACGGTGCGGGTGCTGGGCGGGGGGCCGGCATGAACCCGCCGCGGCTGACACGGGCGCTGGTGCTGGAGACGCCGGTGCGGGAACCCGACGGGGCGGGCGGGTTCCTGACCGGCTGGCAGGTGCTGGGCACGCATTGGGCCGAGGTGCTGCCGCAGGCGGCCGGACGGCAGGCGGAGGAGGGGCTGGCGCCGGTGCGCCCGCGCCACCGGATCACGCTGCGCGCCGCCGCGCCGGGATCGCCGGCGCGGCCGCGGGCTGGCCAGCGGCTGCGCGAGGGCACGCGGATCTTCGCGATCCGCGCGGTCAGCGAGCGCGACGCGGCGGGCCGGTTCCTTGTCTGCTTCACCGAGGAGGCGGTGGCATGAGCTATCTCGGCGGCGCGGCGGTGCAGGCCGCGATCCATGCCCGGCTGACCGCCGATGCCGGGGTGGCGGCCGCGGTCGGCGGCGCGATCTATGACGAGGTGCCCGAGGGCGCCGCGGCGGGCACCTATGTGACGATCGGCGAGGAGATGGTCCGCGACCGGTCGGACGCGGACGGGCCGGGGGCGGAGCATCGGCTGACGGTGGCGGTGGTGAGCGACGCGGCG
>CAYUXM010000096.1:0-11169 GCA_964448765.1 uncultured Rhodobacterales bacterium | reverse complement strand
TCCGCCAGCCGCCGGAGAAATCCGAACAGGGCCGCGCCTGGTCGGCGGTGTCGAACCCCAGCCCCTTCAGGATCGCGCTGGCCCGCGCCTCGGCCGACCAGGCGTCGATATCGGCCAGCCTTGTCTGCACCTCGGCGATCCGCGCCGGGTCGGTCGCGGCCCCGGCCTCGGCCAGCAGCGCCGCGCGCTCGGTATCGGCGGCCAGCACGGTATCGAGCAGCGAGACGGCCGAGGCAGGCGCCTCCTGCGCGACGCCGCCGATCCGGGCGCGGGCGGGCAGGGCGATGCTGCCGCCTTCCAGCGCGATCTCGCCGCGGATCAGGCGAAACAGCGTGGTCTTGCCCGTGCCGTTGCGCCCGACAAGGCCCACCTTGTGGCCGGCGGGGATCGTGGCCGAGGCCTGCTGAAACAGCGGCCGGCCCTCCACAGAATAGCTGATGTCCTCGATCCGGAGCATGGCCCCCGCTTGCCGCAAGCCCGCCGCCGCGTCAATCGGGCCTTCGGTGGCTTTTCAAGCCGCGCGCCGCATGCTAGCAGGCCCGCGCAACCGGGCGGGCAGGGGCCGGCCCGATCAACCAGATAGGCAACGACATGGCGATCGAACGCACCCTTTCCATCATCAAGCCCGACGCGACCCGCCGCAACCTGACCGGCCGGATCAACGCCAAGTTCGAGGAGGCGGGCCTGCGCATCGTCGCGCAAAAGCGCATCCACATGAGCCCGGCCGAGGCGGGCAAGTTCTACGAGGTTCACAAGGATCGCCCGTTCTACGGCGAACTGGTGGAATTCATGGCCTCCGCCCCGGTGGTGGTGCAGGTGCTGGAGGGCGAGAACGCGATCGCGAAGAACCGCGAGGTGATGGGCGCGACGAACCCGGCCAATGCCGAGGACGGCACGATCCGCAAGGAATTCGCCCTGTCGGTCGGCGAGAACTCGGTCCACGGCTCCGACGCGCCGGAAACCGCCGCGCAGGAGATCGCCTTCTTCTTCTCCGGGCTTGAAATCGTCGGCTGAGCGCCGGGCGTTCCGGCGCTCAGCGTCGCCGGTCGATCAGGCCGATCTCGTTCAGGGCCGCATCCAGCCGGGTGCGGCCCGCTTGCTTGCCGGCCGCCGCGGCCTTGATCGCGTCGAACCGGGCGCGCAGCGCCGCCTTCTCGGCGCCGCGGCAATCGTTCCACGGCCGGCCCTGCAACCCCATCACCAGCGCGTAATAGGCGATGAAATGCGGCCGGTCGCCGGCGGCGATGAGCCGCGCATAGGCCGCGTCGGCGCCAAGGTCGTGCAGCTCTTCGGCCGTGGTGATGCCGGCGCGCGCGAAGGCCCCCGCCATCGCGGGGCCGAGGTTCGGGATCGCGGTGATCGGGCGCGGCATGGCGGCGGGTTCCTCGCGGCTTGCGCCGCAGGATAGGGCCGCCGCGCTCGCCGCGAAAGGATCAGATCGAGGCCCAGTCGTCGAACACCGTGCCGCCCATCTGCGGCGTGGCCGGCGCCGCGGGGGTGCGCGGGGCCTTGCGCGGCGCGGCCGTATCGGGCCTGTCGTCCTGCGCCTGCATCTGGCGCGGGGCGTTCGGGTCGGGGCGCGGTTCGGCGCCCTGCTGGCGGGATGTCTGCACGGGTTTCGTCCTGCTCGGGCGCGTCGGCCGCCCCTGCCGCCCGGGGCTGTCCCGCCCCGTGGCGCGCCGCACGTATGCCCTGCCGCGCGGACCGTCAAGGCCCGATCAGGCGGACCCGATGCAGCCGGCGGGCTGGCGCCGATCGGCCAGCGCGAGCAGGTGTTCAAGCTGGGTGTTGCCGGCCACCAGTTCGGTCAGCGTGAGATCGTCGAGCGCGCTGTAGAACGCCTCCAGCGCCTTGACCAGCGCGCGTTGCAGCCGGCAGCATCCGGCCAGCGGGCAGGTGTTGTGCTCGGCGTCGAAACATTCGGCGAAGGGCACCCCGGTCTCGAAGGCGCGGAACACCTCGCCAACCCGGATCTCGTCGGTCGGCCTTGCCAGTTGCATGCCGCCGGCGCGGCCGCGCAGGGTTTCCACGAAGCCCAGCTGGCCCAGCGTGTTCACGACCTGGGCGAGATGGTTCTCGGAGGCGTTGCAGGCCTCCGCGATCTCGTGCTTGCGCACGATCCGGCCGGGATTGACGGCACAGAACATCAGCACTCGCATCGCCAGGTTGGTGCGCGTGGTCAGCCGCATCGGCCCGGACCTCCTGTTTGCCTCCACGCCGTCGTAGCACGGGCGCGCGGGGCGTGACTTGACGCAGATCAGATATCGGGGATGCATCTTTGACCTGCGTCAAGGCGCCGGCCGCCCTCACATGCAAGAATCCGAATGTTGAATCGGGGGATCGCATGACACGACCGCACGACATTCCGGCCACGCGCCGGGCATTTCTGGGCCTTGCCGGCGGTGCCGCGGCGCTGGGTCTTGCCGGCGCGGCGCCGGCGCGGGCGGCGAAACTCGCCACCAGCGCGCGCATCGTCATCCTCGGCGCGGGGGCGGCCGGTGCGTCGCTGGCGAACCGTCTGGCCGAACGGCTGGAGGGCGCGCAGATCACGCTGATCGATCCGCGCGGGGAACACTGGTACCAGCCCGGCTTCACGCTGATCGCGGCGGGGCTGAAGCCCGCCTCCTACTCGGTTTCCCGCACGACCGACTGGCTGCCCGAGGGCACCAGCCTGATCGCCGAAGCGGCGGCCGAGATCGACCCAGAGGCGAAGGCGGTGACCACCGCCTCGGGCACCCGGGTGCCCTACGATATCCTCGTCGTCGCCACCGGTCTCACGCTCGACTGGGACGCGGTGGAGGGCTTCTCGCTCGACCTCGTGGGCAAGGACGGGATCGGCGCGGTCTATGCCGGCCCCGACTATGCCGCCAAGACCTGGGCCGAGATGGACAGGTTCACCGACACCGGCGGGCGCGCGGTGTTCTTCCGCCCGGCGACGGAGATGAAATGCGCCGGCGCGCCGCTGAAATACGCTTTCCTGACAGAGGATTACGCGACCCGCAAGGGCACCCGCGACAAGGTGGAGATCACCTATTTCGCGCAGTCGAAATCGCTGTTCGGCGTGCCGATCGTGGCCGAAAAGGTGCGGATGCTGTTCGAGGAACGCGGCATCGGCACCGAGTACAGCCACGTCATGAAGGCGATCGATCCGGGCCGAAAGATCATCACCTTCACCGATGCCGACGGGCTGGAGCACGAGACGGAGTACGATTTCACCAACGTGATCCCGCCGATGCGCGCGCCCGAGGTGGTGCGCAACTCGCCGCTGCCCTGGACCGGACGGTGGGACGATCAGGGCTGGGTCGAGGTCGATCCGCAGACGCTGCGCCACGCCCGCTATCCCGAGGTCTTCGCGGTCGGCGACGTGGCCGGGGTTCCGAAGGGCAAGACGGCGGCCAGCGTGAAATGGCAGGTACCTGTGGTCGAGGATCACATCGTCGCCCAACTGGCCGGGCAGGAGGGCACGCAGGTCTACGACGGCTACACCTCATGCCCGCTGATCACCCGGATCGGCCGGGCGATGCTGATCGAGTTCGACTATCACAACAACCTCGTGCCCAGCTTCCCCGGCCTGATTGCGCCGCTGGAGGAGCTGTGGATTTCCTGGCTGATGAAGGAGGTGGCGCTGAAGGCCACCTACAACGCCATGCTGCGCGGCAAGGCCTGAGGAGGGGACGCCATGAAGGATCTGACGTTCGAAACCCTGATCGCCGTGTTCGAGGAAATGTTCGGCCGGGGCCTGTTCTGGGCGCTGGTGATCGTCGCCGGGATCATCACCCTGGGCTATCTTTACGTGCTGGTGCGCGACCGGGCGGTGAGCTGGCGGAAATTCCTGCTGGCGCAGATCTCGATGCCGTTCGGGGCCATCGCCGCCGTGCTGTTCGTGCAATGGGTGACGAATTCGGGCTTTCGCGATATCGGCGGGCCGGTGGATGCCATCGTGCTCTTGCTGGTGGCGGCGGCCGGCGCCGTCGGCATCGCGATCCTGACCTACACGGTGGAATCGCTGGTGCGGCCGAAGCGGGAGGCGCTGGGTGACTGACGGCGCCGCCGAGACCGGGCCGGCCGCCGGCGACAGCCGGCTGGAACATGCGCCGATCACCTTCTTTGCCACGGTGATGGGGCTGGCCGGGCTGACGCTGGCCCTGCATGCGGCGGAAACGGCCTTTGGCTTCGATCCCGTCGCCAGCCGTGCTGCCCGTGCCGTGACCATCGCGGTTTTCCTTGCCGTTTCGGTGCTTTACGCCGCGAAGATCGTGCTTCGAACGCCCGCGGTGGTGGCGGAGTGGAACCATCCGGTGCGGTTGGCCTTCTTTCCCACGGTGTCGATCTCGCTGCTCTTGCTGGCGATCACCGCGCTGGGCGACTGGCCGGGGCTGGCGCGCTGGCTTTGGGGGCTGGGCGCCGCCGGGCAGGGGGTGCTGACGCTGGCGGTGATCTCGGGCTGGATCGGCACCCGCTCGTTCCAGCACGGGCATCTGAACCCGGCCTGGTTCATCCCGGCGGTCGGCAACGTGATCGTCCCGGTGGCCGGGGTGCCGCTGGGCTACATGGACCTGTCGTGGCTGTTCTTCTCGGCCGGGATGCTGTTCTGGATCGTGCTGCTGACGCTGGTGTTCAACCGGCTGGTGTTCCACGACCCGTTGCCGGGGCGGTTGCAGCCGACGCTGGTGATCCTGATCGCGCCGCCGGCCGTGGCCTTCGTCGCCTGGCTGCGGCTCAATGGCGGGGCGATCGATCCGATGGCGCATGTGCTGCTGTCGCTGGCCTATGTCTTTGCCGCGATCGTGGCGGTACAGGCGCCGAAACTGCCCGGCCTGCCCTTCGCGCTGTCGTTCTGGGCGCTGAGCTTTCCGCTGGCCGCGATCACCATCGCCAGCTTCGCCTATGCCCGCGCCGCGGGGTCGGTGGGGCATCTGTGGATCGGCACCGGGCTTCTGGCGCTTCTGGTCGCGGTGATCCTGGGGCTGGTGGCGCGCACGCTGGTGGCGATCCGGCGGGGCGAGATCTGCCGGCCGGAATAGGCCGCGCGCCGGCCGGAACGAAAAGGGCGCGGGGTGACCCGCGCCCTTTCCCGTCAAAGCCTTGCGGCCCGAACCTACATCTCTTCGGGATGCGGCGTCGTCGCGGTGCGCACCGGCAGGATCGGATGCACCACCTGCGGCTGTTCGCCGGTCAGGGTTTCGAGGAAGGCGACCATGTCGTCCACCTCGGCCTCCGTCAGTTCGGCGCCAAGCTGCGAATAGGCCATCACCTCGACCGCTTCCTTCAGCGTCCAGACCACGCCGGAGTGGAAGTAGGGCGCGGTCAGCGCGATGTTGCGCAACGGCGCGGCGCGGAACACGTAGTCGTCGCCGGCCGTTTCGGTCACGGCGTAGCGGCCCTTGTCGCCTTCCGGCAGCACCTCGGCGCCGGGCTTCACGACCACGCCGAACGGGAAGTAATCCTGCCCGCCGAAGTTGATCCCGGCGTGGCACGAGGCGCAGCCGGTATCCATGAACAGTTTCAGCCCGTTCTTCTCCGCGTCCGTCAGCGCGCCGTCGGCGCCCATCAGGAACTGGTCGAAGCGCGAGTTCGGGGTGATCAGCGTGGCCTCGAAGGCCTCGATCGCCACCGCGAAATTGTCGAAGCTGATCGGATCGTCCTCGCCCGGGAAGGCGGCGGCGAAGGCCTCGACATAGCCCGGCATGGATTGCAGCGTCGCAACCACCTGGTCGGGCGTGTTGTTCATCTCGACGCCCGCCTGCACCGGGCCCTTCGCCTGCGCGGCGAGGTCGGGCGCGCGGCCGTCCCAGAACTGTGCGATGTTGAAGATCGCGTTCAGCATGGTGGGCGCGTTGCGCGGCCCTTTCTGCCAGCCGTGACCGATCGATGTTTCCAGCCCGTCGACGCCGGCAAGGCCGACATTGTGGCAGGACTGGCAGGAAAACAGGCCCGATCGCGACATCCGCGGATCGAAGAACAGCATCGCCCCGAGATCGACCCGGTCACGGGTCAGCATGTTGCCATCGGGAACCGGCGGCTGCAGCGGAATCGCCTCGAACCAACCCTTCGCCTCTTCACGCAGCGCGGCATCATCGGCCAGCGCGGGGGCACCCAGGACCGCAATAACCGCGGCGGTGGATGCGAACACACGTCTCATCGAATTCCCTCCGTTACTGAGAACGGGGTCAGGGTCGCCCCTGGCGGCCGATCTGGAATTGATCCAAGTCAAAACCCGGCGCACAATCGACGAAGCGCGAAAAAAACCGTTCTGCTTCAATGCGCTTTCCCGTGCGGCACGGTGCCGCGCTGCGGCAATCAGGCCGCGCCGGAGGCTCCGGCCGCGACCGTCCGGGCGAGGACGGAGCGCAGCGTCACGAGGCTGAGCGGCTTGGGCACATGCGCGTCGAAGCCGGCGGCGAGATATTCCTCGATCTGATGCGCCATCGCGTTCGCGGTGATCGCCACCGCCGGGGCCGGGGGGCTGCCGGCCTGCGCCGCCGCCGCGCGAATCCGCGCCAGCGCCTCGATCCCGCCCATCCGCGGCATCTTGATGTCGAGCAGGATCAGGTCGAAGGCCTCCGGGTTCCAGGTCTCGACGGCCTCCTGCCCGTCGGCGACCGGATGCGCCGCGATCCCGAGGCGGTCGAGCATCGCCGACAGGATCATCCGGTTCGTGGCGTTGTCGTCGGCCACCAGCGCGCGCAGCCCGGCGAGGCCGCCGGCTTCCGGCCCCTCGGCCGCGGCGGCCGCCGGATCGGCGGGATCGGCGGTCTCCGCCTCGGGCAGCGGCAGGGTGAGGCGGAACTCGGTGCCCCGGCCGGGCTCGCTGTCGATCGAGATGTCGCCGCCCATCAGCCGGACCAGCCGGTTGACGATCGCAAGGCCCAGTCCGCTGCCGCCATGCCGGCGCGCGACCGTGGCGTCGGCCTGTTCGAACTCGTCGAACACCCGTTCGACCTGCGTGGCGCTCATCCCCGGCCCGGTATCGGCGACCCGGATCGCCAGCGGCCCGCCGGGGCGCGCCGTCAGCGTCACCGAGACCTCGCCGGAGTCGGTGAATTTCACCGCGTTGCCGACGAGGTTGTGCAGGATCTGCTGGATCCGGTGCATATCGCCCAGCCGCGGCCGGTCCAGCCCCTCGCCGGCCCAGACGGTGAACCCGATGCCCTTGCGCTGCGCGGTGACCGAATGCAGCGCCTCGACGGCGGTGGCGAGACCGTCGGGGCGGAACGGCGCGGTCTCCAGCGTCAGCTTGCCGGCCTCGATCTTCGACATGTCGAGAATGTCGTTGAGCACCGTCAGCAACAGCGCGCCGGATTCGCGGATCACCCCGGCCATCTCCTTGTGCGCGGGATCGGTCAGCGACAGGTCGAGCAGTTCGGCCATCCCCAGAACACCGTTCAGCGGCGTGCGGATCTCGTGGCTCATCGAGGCGAGGAAGCGCGATTTCGCCTCCGTCGCCTCGCGGGCGCGCCACGCCGCCTCGCGCAGCGCCGCCTCGTCGGCGGTTTCGGCGGTGACGTCGCGGATCGCGCAGACCACGCGCACCTCGCTGTCGGGCCGGTCGACCGGGGCGGCGTTGATCGACAGGATCTGCCGCCGCCCGTCGGGCCAGGTCAGCGCGTGGCGGACGTCGCGCACCGGCTTGCCGGTCCGGCGCACGCGTTCGAAGGGCATCTCGGCCGCGGGCATGGGATTGCCGTCCAGATCGGTGGCGTGCCAGTCCGGGGCGTCGAAGGTGCGGCTTTCGATTTCCTCGCTGCTCAGGCCGAACAGCGCTTCGGCCTCGCGGTTGGCATAGACGATGTTGCCCTCGGCATCGAGCGCGGTGATCGCGCTCATCGAGGTTTCCATCAGCGTTTCGAGATAGTCGCGCTCGGCCTCCAGCGCCGCTTCCAGCCGCTTGCGCTCGGTGATGTCGATCATCACGCCGATCCGGCGGGGCGGTGCGCCGGGCGGCTGGTGGCCCTGCCTGCGGCCGCGCGACAGCACCCAGATGTAATGGCCGTCGCGGTGCAGCACCCGGTAGACATGGTCGTGCACGCTGTCGTCGTCGCGGCGCAGGCTGTCCCAGTCGGCGGCGATCGTCCGTCGGTCGTCGGGATGCATCAGCGACCGCCAGCGCGCAAAACTCATCTCGCCGAGGTCTGCCGCCGTCTCGTAGCCCAGCATCCGGGCGATCCGGTCGTCGAGGTCGAGCCTGTCCTCGGTGTCAAGCGTCCAGCGCCAGGTGCCGGCGTTGGCGGCGTCGAACGTGTCCTCCAGCCGCTGCATCGCGCCGCGTTCGGCGCTGATGTCGATCAGCATCGTCACCCGGCCGCCGTCGGCGGTGCGTTTTTCCAGCACCTTGACCCAGCGGCCATCGGCCAGCCGCAACGGGAACGGCGCGCCGGGCGCGCGATGGGTGGCGATCCGCTCTGCCACCCAGCGCTCGGCATCCGTGATGGAGCCGTTCTCGAGCCGCGTCTCGGCGACGCCGCGGATGATCGTTTCGAAGCTCAGCCCGATGATGTCGTCATGGCCGGTCACCCGCGTCACCCGCCGGTAGCGCTCGTTGCACAGCACCAGCCGGTCCTCGGCGTCGTAGTAGGCGAAGGCGTCGGGCAGGGCCGCGACCGCCGCGACAAGCCGGTCGTGGTTGTCCGCCGCGGCCCGCGCCGAGGCCGCCAGCGCGTCGGCGGCCGCCTTGCGTTCGGATATGTCGGTCTGGATCGAGTGGAAGCCGCGCAGCGTGCCGTCCGGCTCGCGCACCGGCTGGATGTCAAGCTCCACCCAGTAGCGGCTGCCGTCGCGGGCGCGGTTCAGAAGCTCTGATTTCACCGGCCGGCCGGCGGACAGTTCCGCGCCGATCCGCGCCACCTCGGCCCCGTCGGTATCCTCGCATTGCAGCAGGTCGCCGGGATCGACGCCGCGGATTTCCTCCAGCGTCCAGCCGGTGCGCCGTTCGAAAGCCTCGTTGACCCAGGTGATCCGGCGTGCCGCATCGGTCGCGACGACGAGGTTGTGCGTGCGCCGCGCGACCTCGTCGAGCATCTCGCGCCGGTTGTCGCGCCGGCGCTCTTCGGTGATGTCGCGCAGAACGATCACCCAGCCCAGCGGCGCGTCGCCGGCGGCGGGTTCATGCGCAACCGCGGTCACCTCGATCCAGCGCGCGGCCTCCGCGGCGCCGGGCAGGGCGAGGGTTTCGGCCTCGCGGCGCCGGGGGCCGCCCGGCCCGTCGCCCAGCCGGTCGAGGCAGCGGCGGCAGGCGGCCGCCAGATCGGGCGCCATCGCCGCGTCGAGCGGCTGGCCGGCCAGGTCGGCCGGGCGCGCGGCCAGGATGTCGTCGAGCCGGCCGTGCGCAAGCACGATGCGGCCACCGGCGTCGAGGTCCAGCACCGCGTCGGGCACCGTCGAGAGCGTGGTGCGCAGCCGGCTTTCGGCCGCGGCCAGATCGCGCCGGACCGCCGCCGCCCGCGTCTCGGCCTCGGTGCGCAGGATCACCGAGGTCAGCAGCCCGGCGAAGGCGGCCAGCAGTTCGACCTCGGCCTCGGCGAAGCCGCGCGGGGACCGCACCGCGTCGAAGCCGACAAGGCCGATCCGGCGCTCGCCGTCGATCATCGGCGCGACCAGCAGCGGCCGGATGCCCTGCGCCTCCAGATGCGGACGATGCGGCGCGTCGTCGGGCAGATCGGACACCGAGGGGATGTAGAGCGGCCGCCGCGCCGCACGCAACTCGGGGTTCATCCGCGCCACCGGCACGCCCTGCAACGCCGCCTTGCCCGAGGCGATGCCCTCGGCGACCCATTCATGCGTGTTGTCGAAGGTGCCGTTGTCGCGGATCCGGATCACGTAGGCCCGGTCGGCCCCGGCGAAGCCGCCGATCCGGGCCAGCGCCGCCTCGATCCGCGCGTCGAGCGCGTCGCCGGCGGTCAGCAGGTCGGAGATCAGCGACGATACCAGCGCCGCCGCGCCGTCGCCGCCCTCGTGCCCGCCATCCGTGATCATCGGCCCGAATTCCAACCTTGGTCCTTTCGCTTCGCCCGGTTTCCGCAGGAGCAACTCTTACGAAAACGAAACGCCTCGCGACCGAACAACGGGCAGCGGAACCCCGCACCGGTGCACTCTATCTCCGGTTGGTTAACGGATCATCAGCCCGGCTTCCAAGCGGCGGCGCCCGATCCGCTCAGCGCGACAGCGTGAGTTCCGCGCGCAGGCCGCCCAGCGTGGCGCTGTCGCCAAGGCTCAGCCGGCCGCCGTGGCTGCGCGCGACATCGGCGGCGATCGCCAGGCCCAGGCCGGCGCCGCTGCCGCGGTCCTGGTTGCGGGCCGCGTCGAGCCGCAGGAATGGCCGCATCGCGTCCTCGCGCCGGTCGGGCGGGATGCCGGGCCCGTCGTCTTCCACCGCGATCCGCACCCGGTCGCCCTCCAGCGCGACCGAGACGCGGGCGAGGCTGCCGTAGCGCAGCGCGTTGCCGACAAGGTTCTCCACCGCCCGCGCAACCGCCAGCCGCCGCAGCCGCGCCGTCCCCGCCCCCCGGCAGGCGCCGAGTTCGACGGCCTGGCCGACGCGCTGCGCCTTGTCGACGATCTCGCGCACCAGCGCCAGCGGGTCCACCGGTTCGGGCTCGGTATCCGCGGCGGTACCGCGGGCGAAGTCGAGAAACCCGTCGATCAGCTGTTCCATCTCGGCGACATCGCGCAGCATCGCCCGTGTCTCGTCGCTGTCGGGCTGCAACGACAGGGCAAGCTTGAGCCGGGTCAGCGGGGTGCGCAGATCGTGGCTGACGCCCGACAGCATCATCGTGCGCTGCTCGATCTGGCGTTCGATCCGGGCCCGCATCTCCAGAAACGCCCGGCCGGCGGCGCGCACCTCGGTCGCCCCGGCGGGCTTGTAGGTCTCTATCCGGCCGGTGCCGAAGGCCTCGGCGGCGCGGGCCAGCCGGCGGATCGGCCGCAACTGGTTGCGCATGAACAGGATCGCGATGATCGTCATCAGAAGGCCGGTGAACACCATCAGCACCAGAAGCTGGTGCGGGTTCGAGGCCGAGACCCGGCGCCGGTCGAAGGCGATCTGCGCCAGCCCGGCGTCGGTTTCCAGCCACAGCGTGACGACGCGGGTGTTCGACAGGTCGATCGCGACGATCCCGGGCAGCGCCGCCGTCAACTCGTCCGACATCACCCGGCCCGACAGGTCGAAGGCGA
>CAYUXM010000095.1:0-11213 GCA_964448765.1 uncultured Rhodobacterales bacterium | reverse complement strand
CGCCGTAGATGCCGCGCTTTTCCGGCTCCAGCTCGTCGATGATCTCCATCGCGCGGACCTTCGGCGCGCCCGAGACGGTGCCCGCCGGCAAGCCGGCCAGAAGCGCCGACAGCGCATCCTCGCCCTCGGCGATCTCGCCCACCACGTTCGAGACGATATGCATGACGTGGCTGTAGCGTTCGATGATGAATTCCTCGGTCGGACGAACCGTGCCGATCTGCGCCACGCGGCCGACGTCGTTGCGCCCCAGATCGAGCAGCATCAGGTGTTCGGCCAGTTCCTTCTCGTCGGCCAGCAGGTCGGCCTCGTGCGCGCGGTCCTCGTCCGGCGTCTGGCCGCGCGGCCGGGTGCCGGCGATCGGCCGGATCGTCACCTCGCCGCCGCGCAGCCGCACGAGGATCTCCGGGCTGGCGCCGACGATCTGGAAGGCGCCGAAATTGTAAAAGGTCATGAAGGGCGAGGGGTTGGTGCGCCGCAGCGAGCGGTAGAGCGCGAAGGGCGGCAGCGGGAAATCCGCGGTCCAGCGCTGCGACGGCACGACCTGGAAGATGTCGCCGGCGCGGATGTAATCCTTCGCCCGTTCGACGGCCTTCAGGTAATCGGCCTTGGGAAAGTTCGACACCGGTTCGCCGACCTGCGCGGCCTCGCCCAGCGCCCGGCCGGCGCCGGCCGCCTGCCGGTCGAGGTCGCGCACCGCGTCCATCACCCGTTCGGCGGCCTGGGCATAGGCGGCCCGCGCCGTCAGGCCCGAGCCCTGCCAGGCCGGCGAGACCACCGTCACCTCGCCCTTCACCCCGTCGAGCACCGCGACGACGGAGGGGCGCATCAGCACGGCGTCCGGCACCCCGATCGGGTCGGGATTGACGTCGGGCAGGTGTTCGACCAGCCGGATCATGTCGTAGCCGAGATAGCCGAAAAGGCCCGCGGCGATGGCCGGCAGGTCCGCCGGCATGTCGATCCGGCTTTCGGCGATCAGCGCGCGCAGGGTGTCCAGCGGATCGCCGGGAAGCTCCTCGAAGGCGGTCTCGTCGAACCGGGCCTGGCGGTTGATCCGGCTGTGCCGGCCGCGGCAATCCCAGATCAGGTCGGGTTTCATGCCGACGACCGAAAACCGGCCGCGCACCTCGCCGCCGGTGACGCTTTCCAGCATGAAGCTGTTCTGGCCGGCCTCGGCCAGTTTCAGCATCAGCGACACCGGCGTGTCGAGATCGGCGGCCAGCCGGGCATGGACGACCTGGTTGCGGCCGGCCGCCCAGCCGGCCTCGAAGGCGGCGAAATCGGGGAAAAGCGCCAAGACCGCCCCCTAGCGCATCTGCGCGTGCACGGCCTCGATCGCCGCGCCGTTCAGGCTGATCCCGGCGCGGGCCTGCATCGCGGCGGCGAAGGCGGTATAAAGATCGTCGGCCAGCCCGCGCTCGATCTGGCCGCGCAGGCTTTCGGCAAGCTCGGCCGCGTCGGGATCGTCGGCCGCGACCGGCTCGATCCCGTCGGTGCGCAGCAGGTGCACGCCGGCCTCGGCCACCAGCGCGTGATCGCCCGGTTCGGTTTCGAACACCGCGGCAATCGCGCCCGGGGGCAGGCCGGGCACGAAGCCGTCGCGCGGCGTGGCCGGGTGGCGGGTGACGACGAGGCCGAGCGATTCGAGCGTCGCGCCGCCGTCGAGCGCGGCGCGCATGTCCTCGCCCAGCGCGACGAGGCGCGTGCGGGTTTCCGCCGCCGTCCAGTCGGCCGCGACCTGCGCGCGCACCTCGTCCAGCGGCCGCGGCTCGGGCGGATCGACCGCGTCGAGCCTGAGCGCCGCGACGCCGCCATCCTCGAGTTCGAAAAGCTCGGGGTAATCGCCCTCTTCGGCGGCGAAGGCCGCGTCGCGGAACGCGGTATAGGCGGCGATGCCGTCCTGCGTGTCGGGCGCCATCGTGATCGTTCCCAGGTCCATCCCGGCCTCGGCCGCGAGGTCTTCCAGCGTCGCGCCGCCGGCCAGCAGATCCTCGATCGCGCCGGACTGGTCGAGGATCAGCCGCCGCGCGCGGTCGATCGTCACCGTCTCGGCCAGATCGTCGCGCGCCTCGTCGAAGCCGATCTCCCGCGCCGCGAGGATCGCGCTGATCTGGAACAGGGCGGGGCCAAGCGCCGTGTCCACCGGCCCGGCGACGCCGGCGCCGTCCAGCGCGAAGACCGTCGCGCCCGCCGGGCCCAGATCGGCCTCGGTCACGTCGCCAAGGTCGATATCGGCCAGATCGAGCCCGCGCTCGGCGACGATCTCGGCGAAGCTCGCCGTGCCGGCATCGATCCGGGCGCGCGCCGCGGCCGCCGCCCCGGCATCGGGAAAGACCAGCCGCTCGACGATCCGGCGTTCGGGCTGCACGTAGTCCGTGATCCGTTCCTCGTAGGCCGCGCGCAGCGTGTCGTCGTCGATCTCGACCTCGCCCGCCAGCGTCTCGGGGGCCAGCCAGACATAGGTGAGACGGCGGAGTTTGGGCCGGGTGTACCGCTCGATCCCGGCTTCGTGGAAGGCGGCGAGGTCGGCCTCCGTCGGCTCCGGCACCGGGTCGGCGAGGTCGGCGGCGATCAGTTCGGCATGGGTGAAGGCGCGGCGCTCCAGCGCCCAGCCGGTCAGCGTGGTGACCTGCGCCTCGGGCGCGGCGAGCCCGCCGATGACGGCACCTTCCAGGATCGTGCGCGCGGTTTCCGCCCGCAGCCGATCCTCGAATTCCGCCTCGCTCAGCCCCTGCCGGCGCAGCGCCTCGGCATAGGATTCGCGGTCGAAACTGCCGTTCAGCCCCTGGAACTGCGGCGCGGAGACGACCTGGCGGCGCACCTCGTCATCGCCCACCGACAGGCCGATGCGCGCCGCCTCGCTGTCCAGCGCCGCGGCGGTGATCAGCGCGCCGCGGATCGCCGCGTCGCGCCCGAAGGCCTGCAACTGTTCCAGCCCGACGGGCTGGCCGAATTGCTGGCTGAGGCCGCGCATCTCGCGTTCCAGCGCGCGGGCATAGTCGTTCACGTCGATCTCGACATCGCCGACGGTGGCGATGGAGCGCACGGCGCCGCCGAAATTCGTCACGCCAAAGCCGCCCAGGCCCAGGATCAACAGGCCCATGAGCACCCAGACGACGATGCTCTTGCCCTTCTTCTGCGCCATGGCCTGCCACCCCCGTCGATCCGTCCTTCGGGGCTGTTTATGCGCTCCGCCCCGGCGCGGCAAGCGCAACAGGGCCGCGCGTCAGGGCGCGACGGCCGCGAGCCTGTCCATCAGCGCTGCGATGCCGGCGCCGTCGATATTGGCGAAGGCGATGCGCACCTGCCGCCCCCCGGCCGGGTCTTCGGCGGGCATGAACATCGTGCCGGGCAGCAACAGCACACCGGCCTCGCGCACCAGCCGTTCGGCGAGCGCGGGCGCGGGCTGGGCGAAGGGATGTTCGACATAGGCGAAATAGGCGCCGCACCCCAGCGTCCGCCAGCCCGGCAGGGCGGCCAGCCCGGCCGCCATCGCGGTGCGGCGGGCGAGGATTTCCGCGCGTTCCCCGGCCAGCCACTGGCCGAGGTTGCGCATCCCCCACAGCGCGGCGATCTGGCCCAGCTGGTTGGGGCAGATCGCCACCGTGTCGAGGAATTTTTCGACCTCGGCGAGCCGCGCCGGATCGGCGAGGATCGCGCCGACGCGGTGGCCGGTCAGCCGGTAGGCCTTGGAGAAGGAATACAGATGCACGAAGCTGTCGCGCCAGTCGGGATCGGCGAAGAGATCGTGCGGCGCACCGGCGCGGGCGTCGAAATCGCGATAGGTCTCGTCGAGGATCAGCGCGATGCCGCGGGTGCGCGCCAGGTCGCGGAAGGCGCGCACCACCTCGGCGGGATATTCGACGCCGCCGGGATTGTTCGGGCTGACCAGCACGATCGCCCGCGTCGCCGGGCCGATCAGCGCCGCGGCCAGTTCCGGATCGGGGATCAGGCCGCGACCGGTGGGCAGGGCGACGGTCCGCACGCCGGTCATGTCGAGCCACATCCTGTGGTTGAAATACCACGGCGTCGGCAGGATCACCTCGTCGCCGGGCCCCGCCAGCGTGGCCATCACGGCGCAGAAGGCCTGGTTGCAGCCCTGGGTGATCGCCACGTCCGCGGCCGCGATCTCGCCGCCATAGGCTGCCGACCATTGCGCCGCGACTTCGGCGCGCAACTCCGGCAGGCCCAGCACCGGGCCGTAAAGATGCGCCGCCGGATCGGTCAGCGCCGCCTCGGCGATGGCCCGGCGCAGGCCCTCGGGCGGCGGGTCGACCGGGGCGGCCTGGCTGACGTTGATCAGCGGCCGGTCGGCGGGGAAGGTCACGCCGTCGAGCCAGCGCCGCGCCGCCATGATCGGCGGCGCCTCGGTTCCGGCGACGGCGGGGGTGAGGGGCAGGGGCATCGGGCGGCCTTTGTCCGGCGCGGGCCGGTCAGTCCCGCCCGCGATAGGGTTCGACGTATTGCAGCGCCATGTCCCACGGAAAGAAGATCCAGGTGTCCTGGCTGACCTCGGTGATGAAGGTGTTGACCATCGGCCGCCCCTTGGGCTTGGCGTAGACGGTCGCGAAATGCGCCTTCGGGTAGAGCCTGCGGACCAGTTCCAGCGTCTTGCCGGTATCGACGAGGTCATCGACCACGAGGATGCCGGTGCCGTCGCCCATCAGCTCCGCCTGCGGGGCCTTGGTGACGACCGCGTCCATCTGTTCCTGGTGGTTGTAGCTTTTCACGCTGATCGTATCGACGACGCGGATGTCCAGTTCCCGGCTGACGATCATCGCCGGCACCAGCCCGCCGCGGGTGATCCCCACCACCGCGCGCCAGGCGCCATTGTCGGGCCCGTGGCCGTCCAGCCGCCAGGCCAGCGCGCGCGCGTCGCGGTGGATCTGGTCCCAGGAGACGTGAAAGCCCTTCTCGTGCGGCAGCCGGTCGTTCATCGCGCGGCCCCCGCCTTGCCGGTGTCGCGGCCGGTGACCGCGTCGATATCCGGCGCGTCCACGGCCTTCATGCCGACGACGTGATAGCCCGCGTCGACATGCAGGTTCTCGCCCGTGGTGCCCGAGCCGAGATCGGAGAGCAGGTAGAGCGCGGCCTTGCCGACCTCGTCCTGCGTGACGTTGCGGCGCAGCGGACTGTTCAGCTCGTTCCACTTCATGATGTAGCGGAAATCGCCGATGCCCGAGGCCGCCAGCGTCTTGATCGGGCCGGCCGAGATCGCGTTGCAGCGGATGCCGTCCTTGCCCAGATCCTCGGCGATGTACTTGACCGAAGCTTCCAGCGCCGCCTTGCACAGGCCCATGACGTTGTAGTGCGGCATGACCTTTTCCGCGCCGTAGTAGGTCAGTGTCAGCAGCGATCCGCCATCCGGCATGATCGCGGCGGCCCGCTGGCACACGGCGGTGAAGGAATAGACGGACACATCCATCGACATCAGGAAGTTCTGTCGGCTGGTATCGACATAGCGGCCGCGCAACTCGCCCTTGTCGGAAAACCCGATGGCATGCACGACGAAGTCGATCTTGCCCCAGGTTTCCCTGAGCCCGTCGAACACCGCGTCGAGGCTTGCCTCGTTCGTGACGTCGCATTCGAACAGGACCGGCGTGCCGAGGCTCGCGGCCAGCGGTTCCACCCGTTTCTTCAGCGCCTCGCCCTGGTAGGAGAACGCAAGTTCGGCGCCGGCCCCGGCCAGCGCGCGGGCGATTCCCCATGCGATGGACTTGTCGTTGGCAAGGCCCATGATCAGGCCGCGCTTGCCGGCCATCAGATTGGTTGACATCGGCATCCCCCGCACTCTATTGCACAGTGCTTTAGGCGATGTTCCGGCCTGCATCAAGGCTGTGCCGGAACCGCGCGCTGCGCGCTGGTGACGAGATGAGCGATCGGACGGGTATTTTCGCGGGGGACGACCCGTTTGTTCTGGCGCGCGCCTGGCTTGCGGAGGCCGAGGCCAGCGAGCCGAACGATCCCAACGCGATCGCTCTGGCCACGGTCGACGAGACCGGGCTGCCGAACGTGCGCATGGTGCTTCTCAAGGATATCGAGGACGCGGCCTTCGTGTTCTACACGAACTACGGCAGCGCCAAGGCGCGCGAGATCGGCGGCTCCGGCACCGCGGCCTTCGTGCTGCACTGGAAATCGCTGCGCCGGCAGATCCGGGTGCGCGGCCATGTCAGCCGCGAGGAGGGGCCGCAGGCGGATGCCTATTTCGCCTCGCGCTCGCTGAAAAGCCGGCTGGGGGCCTGGGCCTCGCGCCAGTCCGAGCCGCTGGACGGCCGGATGACGCTGATGGGAGAGGTCGCGCAGGTCACCGCGCAGCATGGACCGCTGCCGAAACGGCCACCGTTCTGGGGCGGTTTCCGCATCGACCCGGTCGAGATCGAGTTCTGGGCAGACGGCGCGTTCCGCCTGCATGACCGCTTTCGCTGGATCAGGAAGGACGATGGATGGGAGGTAACGCGCTTGTATCCTTGATCATATTTCGCGATGCGCCAGTTCGCATTCACGCTTCGCGAACTGTCAGAGTGCGGTTTGGCGAAGCGCGAAGGGTTTCCGGTAAGGAAACTACACCAAAGATAGTGGATTGACACTTGCGTTTCCTCCCAAAGGTGTGTCAGTTCGTGAATAATGGAAGTTTTCCTTTAGCGTGGTTGAAATGGACGAGAAGCAGATGGCCGGACGTGTAACCGGCCGCGTGAAGTGGTTCGATCCGGCAAAGGGTTTTGGGTTTATTGTTTCCGATGAGGGTGGGCCGGACATCCTGTTACACGCGAACGTGCTGCGCAACTTCGGCCAGGGCTCGGTCGCCGACGCGTCGCGCATCACGGTGATGGTCCAGCAGACCGCGCGCGGCGCCCAGGCCGTCGAGGTACTCGAGATCAGCCCGCCCGATGTCGAGGGCACGGCGCCGATCGAGGATCTGGGCGACAGCGATCCCGAGGAAATCGCGGCATTGCCGCTTGAACCGGCGCGCGTGAAGTGGTTCGACAAGGTCAAGGGATTTGGCTTTGCGAACGTGTTCTCTCGTCCGGAGGACGTGTTCATCCACATCGAGGTGCTGCGCCGGTCGGGCTTTGCCGACCTGGGGCCGGGGGAAGCGGTATGCCTGCGGGTGATCGACGGCAAGCGCGGCCGGATGGCCGCCCAGGTCGTGTCCTGGGAGACGGCGACGCGCACGCGTCACTGATCACGACGGCGGCGGGGCTCGCGGCGGCGCTGTGGCTGGCGGGCGCCGCCGGCGGCGTTGCCGCGCCCTGCGCCGACGACCGCGTTCAGGCGCGATGGCCCGGCGGCAGCGCCGAATTCCGTGTCGAACTGGCCGACGATCCGGCCGAACGCTCGCGCGGGCTGATGTTCCGCGACCGGCTGGCGCCGATGTCGGGCATGTTCTTCGTCTACGATCGAGCGGCGCGGCGCGCCTTCTGGATGAAGAACACCCTGATTCCGCTCGACATGATTTTCGCCGACGCCAGCGGGCGCGTCGTGAAGGTGCATCCCGAGGCGATCCCGCATGACGAAACCCCGGTGCCCTCGGGCGCGCCGGCGCGGTTCGTGCTGGAAATCTCCGGCGGGCTGGCGGCGCGGCTGGGCCTTGCGGCCGGGGCCGAGCTGCGCCACCCGGCGATTCCCGCCGAAGTGGCGGCCTGGCCCTGCGAGTGACGCTTCCCAGCCGCCCGCGCATTCGCTAGACAGAGGGCGGCGGGGTGTAGCGCAGCCTGGTAGCGCAGCAGTTTTGGGTACTGCAGGTCGCTGGTTCGAATCCAGTCGCCCCGACCAGCCGCCGTTCCGGCGCCGGCCGCCATCGCCGGCCAAGCTGAAGCACGGCGGCAACCCGGTTGTCTAAACCATTGCCCGAAAACAGCTTGCCGCGCCCCGGCGCGCCGGGCCCGGCGCGCGATGAATCATTGTCGCCGGAACCGAAACAGTCCGGTCTGCGCCGTCAACCTGAAATTGCCGCGCAGGGGTGGAAAAATTCGGTTGACCCCCCGGTGAGCCTACGCCAGTTTGTATTGGCGGTTCGGAGAGCCACAATATCTAGTGGGGCCGACGGGGACGCGAAACATCCAGGAAAATCCGGCGCAGATCCGGAAGGCGTGGCCCTGAGGGCCGCGGGATGGCTTTGCACGCCGGTCGCGGAACCGTGGTCGAGATCAAGAAAAGCGACGGGGCAGACATGAAGATCGAACGCAAATTCACCTCCGACGGGCAGGACGCCTATGCCGGGATCGCCTTCACGACGACCGTGTCGGAGATCCGCAATCCCGATGGCACGGTCGTGTTCCGCAACGACGCGGTGGAAGTGCCGCAGGACTGGAGCCAGGTCGCCTCGGACGTGATCGCGCAGAAGTATTTCCGCAAGGCCGGCGTGCCGGCGCGGCTGAAGCGGGTGCGCGAGAAGGGCGTGCCGGAGTTCCTGTGGCGCTCGGTCGCCGACGAAGCCGCGCTGGCCGACCTGCCCGAAGACGAGCGCATGGGCGGCGAGACCTCGGCCAAGCAGGTGTTCGACCGGCTTGCCGGGGCCTGGGCCTACTGGGGCTGGAAGGGCGGCTACTTCAGCGCCGAGGCCGATGCCTGCGCCTATTTCGACGAGATGCGTTACATGCTCGCGCAGCAGATGGCCGCGCCGAACAGCCCGCAATGGTTCAACACCGGCCTGCACTGGGCCTACGGGATCGACGGGCCGGGGCAGGGCCATTTCTACGTCGACTACAAGACCGGCAAGCTGACCCAGTCGCAATCGGCCTACGAACATCCGCAGCCGCATGCCTGTTTCATCCAGTCGGTCCAGGACGACCTTGTCAACGACGGCGGGATCATGGACCTGTGGGTGCGCGAGGCGCGGCTGTTCAAATACGGCTCGGGCACCGGCACCAAT
The DNA here is from genome assembly GCA_964448765.1 of uncultured Rhodobacterales bacterium. Classification (GTDB taxonomy): domain Bacteria; phylum Pseudomonadota; class Alphaproteobacteria; order Rhodobacterales; family Rhodobacteraceae; genus JANSXY01. The sequence continues at coordinate 2,344 of CAYUXM010000095.1, read as the reverse complement.
TTCTCGTCGCTGCGCGGCGAGGGCGAGAAGCTTTCGGGCGGCGGCAAATCCTCGGGCCTGATGGGCTTCCTGAAGATCGGCGACCGCGCGGCCGGCGCGATCAAGTCGGGCGGCACCACCCGGCGCGCCGCGAAGATGGTGATCTGCGACATGGATCACCCCGACATCGAGCAGTTCGTCAACTGGAAGGTGATCGAGGAACAGAAGGTCGCCAGCCTCGTCGCCGGCTCGAAGATGCACGAGGCGCGGCTGAACGAGATCTTCGCGGCGATCCGCGAGTGGGACGGCGCGCTGGCCGATGCCACCGATCCGGCGAAGAACGCGGCGCTGAAATCGGCGATCCGCGCGGCCAAGAAGGTTTCGATCCCGGAAACCTACATCAAGCGCGTGCTCGACTACGCGCGGCAGGGTTATGGCGCGATCGAGTTCCCGACCTATGACACCGACTGGGACAGCGAGGCCTACATGTCGGTCTCGGGCCAGAACTCGAACAACTCGGTGCGGGTGACGGATGCCTTCCTCAAGGCGGTGAAGGACGATGCCGACTGGGAACTGGTGCGCCGCACGGACGGCAAGGTCGCCAAGACCGTGAAGGCCCGCGAGTTGTGGGACCAGGTCGGCCACGCCGCCTGGGCCTGCGCCGATCCCGGCATCCAGTTCCACGACACCGTGAACGCCTGGCACACCTGCCCGGCGGACGGTCCGATCCGCGGCTCCAACCCGTGCTCGGAATACATGTTCCTCGACGATACGGCCTGCAACCTCGCGTCGATGAACCTGCTGACCTTCTACGCCGACGGACGGTTCGACGCCGAAGCCTATGTGCATGCGACCCGGCTGTGGACCCTGACGCTGGAAATCAGCGTGATGATGGCGCAGTTCCCCTCGAAGGAGATCGCGCAGCTTTCCTACGAGTTCCGCACCCTCGGCCTTGGCTATGCCAATATCGGCGGCCTCCTGATGAACATGGGGCTGGGCTACGACTCGCCCGAGGGCCGGGCGCTCGCCGGTGCGCTGACCGCGGTGATGACCGGCGTGTCCTATGCCACCTCGGCCGAGATCGCCGGCGAACTGGGGGCCTTCGCCGGCTACGAGAAGAACCGCGAGAACATGCTGCGGGTGATCCGCAATCACCGCCGCGCCGCGCATGGCGAAACCGGGGGCTACGAGGCGGTCAACGTGCCGCCCGTGGCGCTGGATGCCGCCAACTGCCCCGATGCCGGGCTGGTGACGCTGGCGCGCTCGGCCTGGGACGAGGCGCTCAGGCTGGGCGAGGCGCATGGCTATCGCAACGCGCAGGCCACCGTGATCGCGCCGACCGGCACGATCGGGCTGGTGATGGATTGCGACACCACCGGGATCGAGCCAGATTTCGCGCTGGTGAAGTTCAAGAAACTCGCCGGCGGCGGCTATTTCAAGATCATCAACCGCTCGGTTCCCGCGGCGCTGGAGACCCTGGGTTACCGGCCCTCGGAGATCGAGGAGATCATCGCCTATGCCGTCGGTCACGGCAGCCTCGGCAACTGCGCCGGCCTCAACCACACCGCGCTGATCGGCCATGGCTTCGGCCCCGCCGAGATCGAGAAGGTCGAGGCCGCGTTGCCCTCGGCCTTCGACATCCGCTTCGTCTTCAACCAGTGGACGCTGGGCGAGGAATTCTGCACCGGCACGCTGGGCATCCCGGCCGAGAAGCTCAACGATCCGACCTTCGACATGCTGCGCCACCTCGGCTTCACCCGCGCGCAGATCGAGGCCGCGAACGACCATGTCTGCGGAACCATGACGCTGGAGGGCGCGCCGCATCTGAAGGAAGAGCATTACCACGTCTTCGACTGCGCCAATCCCTGCGGCAAGAAGGGCCGGCGCTACCTGTCGGTCGACAGCCACATCCGGATGATGGCGGCGGCGCAAAGCTTCATCTCGGGCGCGATCTCGAAGACGATCAACATGCCGAACTCGGCCACGATCGAGGATTGCCTCGAGTCCTACGAACTCAGCTGGTCACTGGGGATCAAGGCCAACGCGCTCTACCGCGACGGCTCCAAGCTCAGCCAGCCGCTGGCTTCGGCGCTCGTCGAGGACGACGAGGAGGCCGAAGAGCTCCTGGCCACCGGCACCCCGCAGGAAAGGGCGCAGGTGCTGGCCGAGAAGATCGTCGAGAAGGTGATCGTCAAGGAAGTGGTGCGCAGCCACCGCGAGAAGCTGCCCGAACGCCGCAAGGGCTATACCCAGAAGGCGATCGTCGGCGGCCACAAGGTCTATCTGCGCACCGGCGAATACGGCGACGGCTCGCTGGGCGAGATCTTCATCGACATGCACAAGGAAGGCGCCGGCTTCCGGGCGA
>CAYUXM010000094.1:0-11216 GCA_964448765.1 uncultured Rhodobacterales bacterium | reverse complement strand
TCTCGGCCTTCGGGGAAAGCGCGCAGGAGAAGGTCGAAATCCTCTCCGCCGCCGGGATCGCCGTGGCGCCGAACCCGTCCGCGATGGGCGAGACGATGGCGCGGGTGCTGTCGTCCCGCGCCGCGGCGTGATGCAGGCGGCCGAAACGATCGCCCGGCCGGAGGACTGGATCGGCCGGACCGAGGCTGCCGAGGGCCGGCTGACGCGCGAGGGCGCGGCGATGCTGGCCGCGACGCTGGGCCACCCGGCGGCGCGGCCGCCCGAGGTGGCCGAAGGCGCGGCGCTGCCGCCGCTGTGGCACTGGGCGGCCTTCAACGCCCATCCGCCGATGGCGGAGCTTGCGGCCGACGGGCATCCGCGCCTCGGCGGCTTCCTGCCGCCGGTGCCGCTGGACCGGCGGATGTGGGCGGGCGGCGAGTTGCGCTTCACCGGCGACCTTCGGATCGGCGAGCGGCTGGCGCGGCAGTCGGAAATCACCGCCGTGACCCGCAAGGAGGGCGCCGCGGGGCCGATGGTCTTCGTCACCGTCGCGCACCGGGTCGAGGGTGCGGCGGGGCTGATCGAGGAACGCCAGGACATCGTCTATCTGGCGATCCCGCCGGTGTTTCGCCCGCCGCGCGCGATCCCGGCGCCCGCCGCGCCGGTGATCGACGAACCGGTCGAGGTGACCGAGGCGCGGCTGTTTCGCTATTCCGCCGCGACCTTCAACGCGCACCGGATCCATTACGACCTCGCCTATACCCGCGAGGTGGAGAACTATCCCGCCCTCGTCGTGCACGGGCCGATGCAGGCGACGCTGTTGATGGAAGCGGCGATCCGGCACACCGGCCGCGCGCCGGCGCGGTTCGCGTTCCGCGGCGTCCATCCGCTGTTTCTGGGCGACGGGCTCAGGCTGATGGCGGAACCGGGCGCGGCGCCGGGGGCGCTGACGCTCGCCACCGTGGCGGCGGCGGGGCACCGGTGCTTGCAGGCGGAATTCGAGGGGAGGACGGCATGAACGGTATCCTGAAGGGCATGCGGGTGGTCGAGGGCTCGGCCTTCGTGGCGATCCCGCTGGCAGGCATGACGCTGGCGCAGATGGGCGCCGACGTGATCCGCTTCGACCGGCTCGAAGGCGGGCTGGACGCCGGGCGCTGGCCGGTGACGCGGGACGGGCGCAGCCTGTTCTGGGCCGGGCTGAACAAGGGCAAGCGGTCGATCGCGATCGACATGAAATCGCCCCGCGGCCGCGAGATCGTGACCGAGATCATCTGCGCCCCCGGCCCCGACGCGGGCCTGTTCCTGACCAACCTTCGGGTGCGCGGCTGGATGGATTACGAAACCCTGTCGGCGCATCGCGACGACCTGGTGATGGTCACGCTGTCGGGCGACCGGCACGGCCGGCCGGCGGTCGATTACACGGTGAACCCGGCGATGGGCTTTCCGATGGCGACCGGGCCGGAGGGCACGGACGAACCGGTGGCCCATGTGCTGCCGGCCTGGGACTGCATCGCGGGCAACATGGCCGTCTCGGGCCTTCTGGCCGCCGAACGGCACCGGATGCGCACCGGGCGGGGCCAGGCGGTGGACCTTGCGCTGAAGGACGTGGCCGCGGCGATGCTGGGCAATCTCGGCATCATCGGCGAGGTCGCGGTGAACGGGGTCGACCGGCCGAAATCCGGCAACGCGCTTTACGGCGCCTACGGGCAGGATTTCATCTGCGCCGACGGCCAGCGCGTGATGGTGATCGGGCTGACGGAACGGCAGTGGCGCGGGCTGGTCAAGATCACCGGCACCGGCCCGCAGATCGCCGCGCTGGAGACGGCGCTGGGCCGGTCGCTGGCGGACGAGGGCGCGCGCTGGCAGGCCCGCAAGGCGATCACCGCGGTGCTGGAGCCGTGGTTCGCCGCCCGCCGCGTGGCCGATTTCGCGGAACTCTTCGACCGCGCCGGCGTCACCTGGTCGGTGTTTCGCAGCTTCGCCGAGGCGCTGCGCGATGATCCCGACCTGTCGCCCGAGAACCCGATGTTCAGCGAGGTCGAGCAGCCGGGGATCGGCCGCTACCCGGTGCCGGGCACGCCGTTCGATTTCTCCGCCGCGCCGCGCGAAGCCGCCGCCCCGGCGCCGGAGCTTGGCGCGCATACCGAGGAGATTCTGGCCGATGTCGCCGGGCTGCCGGCGGGCGAGATCGGCCGGCTGTTCGACGCCGGCGTGGTCGCGGGGCCCGGCGCGCCCCCGCCCGGCAAGAGATCGGCAACCGGGCGCGCCCGCAACGCGGCCTGAGCGGCGGCCCCGCCCCGGCCCCGGGCCGGGCCGCGAACCGCCGTGGCGCGGCGCCGCGCCGGCGTGCTATGGCTGGTCTCGCGGCATCGGTTCGGCCGATCGCGCAAGACACCGAATGCGGGGCGGCCATGAACCTGCGCCAGCTGGAAGCCTTCCGGGCGACGATCCGCAGCGGCTCGATCACCGAGGCGGCGCGGATGCTGCATGTCTCGCAGCCCAGCGTGAGCCGGCTGATCGCCGATCTCGAACGTTCCGTGGGCTTTCCGCTGTTCGTGCGCGTCGGCCGCGGGCTGGCGCCGACGGTGGAGGGGCGGCGCTTCCACGAGGGCGTGGAGGGCATGTTCGTCGGCATCGACCGGCTGCAGGATCTGGCGACATCGATCCGCAATTCGCCCGGCGGCACGATCTCGATCGGCACGATCGCGTCGATCGCGACGATCGAACTGCCGCGCGCCATCGCGCGGCTGCATCGCGACGTTCCCGACCTTCGCTTCGTCATCCAGTCGCGCAACACCCCGGCGCTGGTCGAGGCGGTGCAGTTGCGGCAGATCGATCTGGGCATCGTCGGGCGCGAACCGGCCTACGAGGGCACCGAGGTGCTGTACCAGACCGCCGTGCCCTATGTCTGCCTGATCCCCGAGGACCATCGGCTGGCCGGCGAATACGGGCCCGTCGATCTCGACGAGCTCGCCGGGCGCGAGACCTTCGTGACCTTCGGCGCCAGCTATCCCGATTCGATGATGTCGATGGACCCGGCGCTGGCGGAACGGCTGCGCGCGCGCTCGCGCCTGTCGGTGGCCAACACGCCGCTGGCCGCGGCGCTGGTGCGCGAGGCCGGGGTGCTGGCCATCGTCGATCCGTTCACCGCGGAAACGGCGGTGCGGATCGGCGGCGTCGTGTTCCGCCCGCTGCGCCAGCGGCTGACCTATTTCGTCTCGGTCATCGCCGCGGGCCGCGAACACCTGTCGCGCCCGGCGCTCAGCTTCGTGACCTTCTTCGCCGAGCAGATCGAGGCGCGGGTGGCGCAGGTCCGGGCGCTGGATAACGGGGCCCGCGCGCCGACATAGGCCCCGCGTATGGGTTCGGCATGTTTTTCGATTGGTCGCGCCGTCACGCCGCTATGTAGGCTGCCGGCGCAGTGACCCGCCCGGAGACCCGGCCCGCATGGCCCCGAGACTGAGCCCGATCCAGTCCAGCGAAGACGCGCGACGCGGCGCCCGCCGGCGGCTGCCGCGGCTGGTCTTCGATTTCGTCGATGGCGCGGCCGGGCGCGAACGTGGCGCGGCGCGCAACGCCGTGGCCTTCGACGCGGTGCTGCTGCAGCCGCGGATCATGGCCGACGTGGCCGAGCGCGACCTCGGAACCGCGCTGCTGGGCCGCCGCTACGGCCTGCCGTTCGGCATCGCGCCGATGGGGATGTGCAACCTTGTCCATCCCGGCGCGGACCGGCTGCTGGCCGAGGCGGCGGCGCGGTTCGACATGCCGGTCTGCACCTCCGCCGCGGCCTCGACCCGGCTGGAGGAGATCGCGGGATGGGCCGGCCCGCGGGCCTGGTTCCAGCTCTACTTCGGCGCGGATGCCGAGGCCTCGCTGGCGATGGTCGACCGCGCCCGCCTCGCGGGATACGAGACCCTCGTTCTCACCGTCGACGTGCCGCAGGTGGCGCGGCGGCTGCGCGACCTGCGCAACGGGTTCGGCCTGCCGTTCCGGATGACGCCGCGCGCGGCCTGGGATTTCGCGGCCCATCCGCGCTGGTCGCTGGCCACGCTGGCCGCCGGCGTGCCGCGGCCGCGCAATTTCGGCGACGGCAGCGGCGCGGCGCGGTTCGACCGTGCCGCCAGCCGGGCCGGGGCGGACTGGGCGTTTCTGGCCCGCCTGCGCGAGGCCTGGCCGGGCAAGCTGGTCGTCAAGGGCGTGACCGCGCCCGAGGATGCGCGCCGGGTGCGCAGCCACGGCGCCGATGCCGTCTATGTCTCCACCCATGGCGGCCGGCAGCTTGACGCCGCGCCGGCGGCGATCACGCTGCTGCCGGAGATCCGGGCGGCGCTGGGGCCGGATTTTCCGATCCTGTTCGACAGCGGGCTGCGCAGCGGCGAGGACGTGGTCCGGGCGCTGGCGCTGGGGGCCGATTTCGTGATGCTGGGCCGCCCGGTGCTGTTCGCGCTGGGTGCCGACGGCGCGCGCGGCCTCGACAGCCTGCTGGCCGGCTTCAGGGAAGACATCAGCACGGCGATGGCGCAACTGGGGGTCCGCGCGGTGTCCGGGATCGGGCCGCACAGCCTGCACGGGCCGGCGCCGGCGGCCGCGCGCGGGGCCGGCGGCGACCGGGCCGCGCTGCAGATCGCCGGCAAGACCTGACGGGAGGACGGCACGCGATGGACGAGGCGAAACGGATCCGCGGCGGCGCGCTACTGGCCCGCGCGCTGAAGGACAAGGGCGTCGATCATGTCTTCACGCTGGCCGGCGGGTTCTGCAACCCGGCGCTGGAGGGGTTCATGGAATGCCAGATGCCGGTGATCAACTGCCCGCACGAGCAGGTGGCCGGCCACCTTGCCGACGGCCATGCCCGGATCACCCGCACCCCCACCGTCTGCCTCGTCGGGCCCGAGGGGTTCGCCAACGCGGTCCCGGCGATGCTGGAGGCGGGCGGCGAGCGCGCGCCGGTGATCTTCGTCACCGGCTCCTCGACGCTCAAGCGCCAGGGCGCGGGCGGGTTCAAGGAGATCGACGACGTGGCGATCGCCGCGCCACTGGTGAAATACTCGGTCCAGGTCACCGACGGCACGCGAATTCGCGAATTCGTCGACCGGGCGTGGCAGGCGGCGACGACGGGCTATCCCGGCCCGGTGCATCTCAGCCTGCCGGTCGACATCATGTTTTCGTCCTTCGCGGAGTCGGCGGGTGGCGACGAACGGCCGTGGAACCGCGCCGCCCGCCCGGCGCCGCGCGCCTGGCCGGAACCCGCCGCGCTCGACCGGGTGCTGGCGATCGTCCGGGCCGCCGAACGGCCGGTGCTGATCGGGGGGCACGGCATCTGGTGGTCGGGCGCCGAGGACCGGCTGGAGGCCGCGGGCCGGCGGCTGCGCATTCCCGTCTTCAACGTGCCCTATCACCGCAAGCTCCTGGGCGAGGACTGCGAGGCCAGCATGGGGCTGGCGGATTTCCACCAGTATCACCCCTCGAAACCCGCGATCCAAGAGGCCGACGTGGTGGTGATGGTGGGCGGTCGGCTGGACAACCAGATGAACTTCGGCAATCCGCCGTTCTTCCCGCGCGCCACCCGGCTGATCTGCGTCAACGGCAGCACCGAGGAACTGGACAACAACTTCGCCGCCGACGAGGTGCTGCTGTCCGATCCCGGCGCGTTCCTCGACGCGCTCACCGGCATCGGCCGGACCTGGGACGCCTGGTTCGACCTGCAACGCGAGCGCCGCGCCGCCTGGGTCGCCGAATGGGAGGCGCATGTCGCCGCGGAAACCGCGCGCGACGAGGCCGCGGGCGACAAGATGCATCCGCTGCAACTGGGCCTCGACGTGCTGGCCGAGATGGGCGATGGCGACTGGCTGGTGTTCGACGGCGGCAACACGCATTTCTGGAACGAGATCGCGGTCAACATCGCCGGCTGGCGCGGCCGCAGGCTGGGCGGCATCCTGCATCCGGGCAATTACTCGCTGCTCGGTGTCGGCGTGAGTTTCGGGATTTCCGCCAAGGCCCTGCACCGCGACCGCAACGTGGTCGTCGTTTCGGGCGACGGGGCGTTCCTGTCGGGCGGGCTGTCGATCGAGACGGCGTTCCAGGAAGGGCTGCCGATCACCGTGGTGATCGACAACAACGGCGGGCTCGACTGCATCAGCCAGCAGCAGGAGCGGCTGTTCGCCAGCGGGCGGCATTTCGCCACCGATTTCCGCGACATCCCGTTCCACGCGATGATCGAGGGCATGGGCGGGCATGGCGAACTGGTGACGACACGGGCGGAACTGGCCCCGGCGCTGCGCCGCGCGATGGCCAGCGGCCGGCCCGCCTGCGTCAACGTCAGGTGCCGCGGCGTGATCTCGCCGATCGTCGCGGCGACCTCGGACAAGCGCGACAAGGCCTCGATCGAATGACCGCGGTGGTCTCCTCGCACATGCTCGACGGGCGCGACGGCACCCATGCGGGCGGCATCCCCGTGCGGCTGGTGAACCTGACCACCGGGGCCGAGGTCTTTGCCGCGCGGACCGACGCGGGCGGGCGGCTGTCGCGGCCCGTCGACCTGGCCGGGGCGGACCCGGCCGACCGCTACGAGATGACCTTTCTCACCGGCCCCTACTGGCGCGCGCGCGGCGTCGCGCATGACCGGGTGATCGACGAGATCGTGCTGCGGTTTGCCATGCCCGACCCGGCGGCGCGCTATCACATGCCGCTGATCCTCTCGCCCAACGGCTATTCCTGCTGGGCCTCCATTCCGGAAACCTGACCATGGCCGACGGCCTGAACCTCTCGCGCCGGTTGCGGCGCACGCCCTATACCGACCGCGCCGAGGCCGCCGGGGTGCGCGGCTTTTCCGTCGTCAACCACATGCTGCTGCCCAAGGCCTATGGCCGCAGCGTGGAAGAGGATTACTGGCACCTGCGCGCGCATGTGCAGATCTGGGATGTCGCCTGCCAGCGCCAGGTCGAGATCGCCGGGCCCGATGCCGCGCGGCTGGTGCAGTGGATGACGCCGCGCGCCATCGGCCGGGCGCGGGTCGGCGATTGCCTTTACCTGCCGATCACCGACGAGACGGGCGGGCTGATCAACGATCCCGTCCTGCTGAAACTGGCCGAGGACCGGTTCTGGCTGTCGATCGCCGACAGCGACCTGCTGCTTTTCGCCAAGGGGCTGGCGCTGGGCGCGGGGTTCGACGTCACGATCCGCGAGCCCGATGTCGCGCCGCTGGCGGTGCAGGGACCGAAGGCCGAGGCGCTGCTGGCGGGGCTGTTCGGCGCGCATGTCCGCGACATCGGGTTCTTCCGCTTCGGCTGGATCGAGTTTGCCGGCACCCGGCAGCTGATCGCCCGGTCGGGCTATTCCCGGCAGGGCGGGTTCGAGATCTACCTCGAGGGCGGCCAGCTTGGCGGGGCGCTGTGGGATGCGATCTGGCAGGCCGGGCAGGGGTTTCGGATCGCGCCGGGCTGCCCGAACCTGATCGAGCGGATCGAGGGCGGGCTTCTGTCCTACGGCAACGAGATGACGCGCGACAACAACCCGCTGGAAATCGGGCTGGGCCGGTTCTGCGCGCTGGACGGGTCGGTCGACTACCTCGGTCGCGCGGCGCTGCAACGGATCGCGGCCGACGGCGTGGCGCGGCAAATCCGCGGCGTGCTGTTCGATGGCGGCCCCGGCCCGGTCTGCGCCGCGCCCTGGCCGGTGATGGCGGCGGGGCGGCGGATCGGGCAGGTCACCTCGGCCGCCTGGTCGCCGCGGCTTCGGCGCAACGTCGGCCTGTCGCTGATCGAGCGGGGGTTCTGGGAACCCGGCCAGCCGGTGACGGTGGAAAGCCGCGACGGCGCCTGCCGGCCCGGAGAAATCTCAGCGCTGCCCTTCGCCTGACCCGGCGAGCGCGGCGATCCGCGCCCAGATCGGCCGCGGCAGGTGCACGAGGCCCGGATCGGCATCGGCGGCCCGGTCGCGTTCGCGTTCGCCCGGCACCTCCACCCGGGCGACATCCGCGGCCGGCGGGCAGGCACGGATCTCGGCCAGAATCGCCTCGGCCGCGGCCTGCATCGCGTCCGGCGCGCGGAAGTTTCGGCAATCGACGGCGAGGATCATCCAGTTGATCTCGCCGCGCCGCACCGGGCCCAGCATCGCCTCGCCCACCAGTTCCGCGACCAGCGCGAGGCCGTAGCCCATCGCGCCCCCCTTGGGCAGGATCGCGCCGCCGGCGAAATAGGCCTCCGGGTCGTCGGTCGGCGCGCCATGCCGGTCGATCACCGCGCCGGCCGGCAGCGCGACCCCGGCGGCCCGGGCGGCATAGATCCAGCCCCCCGCCAGCATCGAGGTGGCGAGATCGAGGATCACCGGCCCGCGGTCGCCGCCGGGAAGGCCGATGCAATAGGGATTGGTCGGCAACAGCGCCTGCGTCCCGCCATGCGGCGCCACCATCCGCCAGCGCGTCCGGTCGCCGCCGCCCAGCGCGATGGTCATGCAGCCCGCGCGCGCGGCGGCCTCGGCGAAGGCGCCCAGCCGGCCGGTATGGCCCGCCCCGGTCAGCGTGGCCAGCGCGAGGCCGTGCGCCCCCGCATCCCGCGTCGCCCGCGCCACCGCAACGCGCATCGCCCGGATGCCGATGCCGCCATGCGCCTCCACCCGCAGGCGGCTCGGCCCGTCGCGGGTGCAGTCGATCGGCGCCGCCGGGGTCAGCAGGCCGGTTTCGTATTCCCGCGCATATTGCAGCACCCGCACCAGCCCGTGCGATTCCACACCCATCCGGTCGGCCTCGATCAGGTGGTCGGCGACTTCGGTGGCCTCGTCGGCGCGGCAGCCGCGTTCGACGAGGATGCCGATCGCCGCCCTGCGCGCCGTCGCGACCGGCAGGGCGACCCGGTCGGCGGCCCGAAGCTTGACCCCGCCGGGCGCGGGCTCAGCCATCCGCGCCGACGGTGTTCGACAGGGTGCCGACGCCCGACACCGCGATGTCCAGCCGGTCGCCCGCGCGCAGGAAGCGCTTCGGATTGCGGCTGCCGCCGGTGCCGTCGGGCGAGCCGGTGGCGACGACATCGCCGGGCAGAAGCGTCATCAGGTTGGAAATGTAGGCGATCTGCCCGGCCAGGCCGAAGATCATCTCCGAGGCCAGCGCATCCTGCACCACCGCGCCGTTGAGCCGCGCGGTCAGCCGCAGCGCCGCCGGGTCCGCGATCTCGTCGGCCGTGGTGATCCACGGCCCGCAGGCGCCGGAAGCCTCGAAGTTCTTGCCGGCATAGACGCTGTGGCGCTGCCAGTCGCGCACCGATCCGTCGTTGAAGGCGGTATAGCCCGCGACATGGGCCAGGGCGTCACCGGGCGCGATGCAGCGCCCGGCGCGGCCGATCACCACGGCGATCTCGGCCTCGTAATCGAAGCTGGCCGCGGCCGCGCCCGGCGGGACCGCCAGCGCCGCGCCGTGGCCGAGGATGCATTGCCGCTCCTTGCCGAACAGCACGATCTCCTGCGGGTCGGGCGGCGGGACGCCATCGACCGGGTAGGGCTTGCGGTAGTTCATCCCGACGCAGACGATCTTGGCCGGGTTCGGGATCGGCGGCAAAAGCCTGACCTCGGCCAAGGGCAGCGCCGGGCCGGCGGCCTCGGCCAGTTCGGCCAGCGTGCCGGCGGCCAGAACGCTTTTCAGATCCGGATACCGGTCGCGGAACGCCGGCGCGACGGGCGCGACGGCGTGGCCGTCGGTCGGGCCGTAGAGCGCCCGGCCGCGATGTTCGAAGCTTGCCAGTTTCATGCCGGTGGCCCTCCGAACGCCTCCTCGCGCTGGCGCAGAACCGCGACCAGCACATCGTTGCAGGGTGTCGCGATCCCGTGCCGCCGGCCGAGGATCGGCACCTGCCCGTTGATCGCGTCCAGTTCCGAACAGCGCCCCGCCATGTGATCGAGCAGCATCGAGGGCCGGGCGCCGGGCATCCGCTGGCCGAAGGCGGTGACATAGGCCTCGGGGTCGTCGAATGACAGGGTCACCCCGATCGCGCGGGCGATCGCATGCGCCTCCCGCATCGCCGTCAGCGCGATCTGCCAGCGCGCGGGATGGGCCATCAACGCGCCCACCGTCACGCCGAAGGTGGTGCAGGGCGCGCTGAAGGTGACGTTGCACAGGAACTTTTCCCAGATCAGTTGCTGGATGTCGGCGAAACCGCGGGCCTCGAACCCGGCCGCCTGCCACAGCGCCGCCAGCCGCTCGACACGGTCGGTCAGCCCGCCGCCGATCTCGCCGATGCGGATCAGGTTCATCGCGGCGTGATGCGCGTGTCCCGGCCCCTGCAGCGCGGCGCCGAACCCGTCGGCGACGCCCAGCAGGACGTTGTCGATGGGCATGTGCGCCGCGATCCGCTCCGCCGCGCCAAGGCCGTTCTGGATCGTCAGAACCAGCGTGTCGTCGCGCAGCATGGGCGCGATGGCGCGCGCGGCCCCGGCCACGCCGCTGGCCTTGGTCGCGATCACGATCAGGTCGCAGGGCCCGGCCTCGGCGATGTCGGTGGTGGCGCGGATGCCGGTGACGGTGCGCTCGCCGCTGGCGCCCTCCAGCCGAAGCCCCCGGGCCTCGATCGCCGCGACATGTGCCGCCCAGGGATCGACGGCCCAGACCTCGTGCCCGGCCTCGCGAAACAGCGCGGCATAGACCGATCCCATCGCCCCGGTGCCATGGATCGCGATCTTCATGCCGGCTCCATGCGGTCGCGCGGCAGCCGGATGTCGAACCGGGCGCGCAGATCGTCGTCGACGGGGCGCGGGATATGCGCGGGGAAATGCGTGGCCAGCACCTCGCGCGCCCGCGCCCGCGCCGCGGCGCGGATGTCCGGCGCGCCGGCGGCTTCCCAGTCCTGGATCGGCCGGCGGTCGGCGAGGTCGGGATAGAGGAAATCCGAGGTCATGCGCCCGTAGGTCTGCGGATGGCCGAGGAAATGGCCCTCGCCGCGCACGGTCTGCGCGATCATCGCGGGGCACAGCGCCTCGGGCCCGGTGTCGATCGGGGCGAGGCTGCGCAGCACCGCGCCCAGCATGTCGTTGTCGATCACGTAGGCCTCGAACGACGCGCCCATCAGCCCCGCCTGCATCCCCGCCGCCTGGGTGATCAGGTTCGCCCCGGCCTGCGCCGCCATCGTCACCGACAGCGCCTTTTCATAGCCCGCCTGCGCATCTGCGGACTTGCTGTCGGTCGCGCCCGCGATGGTCGAGGAGGGCAGGCCGTAGAACCGCGCCATCTGCGCCGCCGCCGCCGTCAGCAGCGATTG
>CAYUXM010000093.1:0-11243 GCA_964448765.1 uncultured Rhodobacterales bacterium | reverse complement strand
TGACACGCTGGTGTTCACCACGGCGGCGAACGGGTTCCTGGTGACCGGGTTCGATCTTGGCGATGTTGGTGCTGGCGAGGAAGGCGACGTGATCGACCTGAACGAGGCCGGGCTGGGCCTGCGCAACGAGGGCGACCTCGATGGCACCGTGGACTTCCAGTACTATGCCAACGACACGACGGCGATCACAGGCGAGGTCATCGTGTTCACGGCCCTGGAGGTCGGCGCCTCTGCCAACCAGGTGGAATTCGCGTTCGGCTTCGCGATCGACGGCACGAGGATCAACGAGTTGATCGAAGCGGATGGCGATGCCGGCAGCCACAACTCCATGCTGTTCGCCATCGCCTCCGGCGACGACGCGGACGCCAGCACGACGATCTGGCATTGGCAGGACAACGGCGCGACCGGCTCCAACGCCAATGACGGCGACGTGCAGGCCGAGGAACTGACGCTGGTCGCGACGCTGGAGGGGGTCACGCTCAGCGATCTGCCGAACCTCGACAGCAGCAACCTGATCACCTGATCCCCGCCGGGATCGGGCCGGGGCGGCGGGCCTTCGCCGCCCCGCACAAGGGAGAAGCCATGACCGGCCGCGTCGTCATCGACGGGACGAGCCACGATCTTGCCGGGCTGGGCGCGCGGGCGCGGGAGCTGGCGCGGGACGTCCGGCAGGCCGAGGCGATGCTGCGCGAGGCCGAGGCGCTGCGCGCGGCGCTGACCCGCGCGAAGAACGCCTATATCGCCGATCTGCATGCCGAGATCGTGCGGGACCGGGCGGGGGTGGCGCTGGGCGCGCTGGTGGACGGGGATTGAGGGCGCGATGCCGAAGGTGACGATCGACGGGCTGGAACTCAACAGCGAGGACCTGGGCGAGCGGGGCCGCGCGGTGCTGGCCAGCCTGCAGTTCGTCGAGGGCCAGTTGCAGCGGCTGGGCCAGGAGATCGCGGTGCTGAAGACCGCGCGGGCCAGCTATGCCCGCGCGCTCAGGGCCGAGATCGGGCCGGACGGGGCCGGTGGCGCTGACGAGGCGGACGCGGTCGCGGCGGAGGACGGGGCGTGAGGCGCCGGTCCGTCCTGCCCGCCGCGCCGGCGCTGGCCCTGCTGCTGGCCGGGTGCGGCGGCGGCCCCGAGGGGCTGGCGGCGATGCGCGCCGATCTGGCGCGGGAAATCGCGCCGGCCGCCGCGGCGGCCGGCCCCCGCGCCCCGGTGCCGGACCGGTTCGATGCCGCGCTGCGGGCCGCGGTGGCGGCCGATCCGTCCTACCGCGCGGCGCGGGCGCGCGAGGCCGAGGCGATGGCGGCGATCGGCGGGGCCGAGGCGGCGTGGCGGCCGCAGCTGTCGGGCAACGCGACGCTGGGCGCGCTGCGCGAGGGCGACCCGGTCTCGGACACGACGACGGGCGCGGCGGGCGACCTGACGCTGTCGCAGCTGCTTTACGACGGCGGCGCGGCGGGCGGCGCGATCGACCGGGCGCGGGCCGAGGCGCTGGCGGCGGAGGCCGCGCGCGCGGCCGAGGCCAACGCCGCGGCGCTGGCGGCGGCCGAGGCCTGGATCGACCTGTGGCAGTTCGATACCCGCCTCGCGCTGCTCGACAGCCGGACCCGCGCGCTTGACGACCTGGTGGCGCAGATCGAACGGATGGCGACGAACGGGATGCTGGACCGCGCCGCGCACGATGCCGCGCGCCGGCAGATCGCCGATGTCCAACTGATGCGGACCGAGATGCAGGCCGGGCGCGACGCCGCGCGCACCCGGTTCACCCGGCATTTCGGCCCGCCGCCGGCGCGGCTGGCCAAGCCCGCGGGGTTCGCCGATCCGGCGGCGCTTGGCCGGCTGGCCGACGGCTGGCGCAAGGCGCCGGCGCTTCGGCAGGCGGCGGCGGAGCTTCTGGCCGCGCGCGCCGCGGAACGCGAGGCGCAGGCCGCGTTCCGGCCAAGGGTGGCGGTGCAGGCCGGCGTCACCTCGCCGATGGACGAGGACGAGACGACGGATGTGACCGCCGGGCTGCGGCTGAGCTACACCTTCGGCGACGGCGGCCGGCGCAAGGCGGCGCTCAGGGCGGCGGGCGAACGGGTCACCGCGCTGGAGGCGGCGCTGCAGGCCGCGCTGGGCCGGGCCGAGGACGAGATGCGCGTGGCAAGCGACCGGCGCGCGGCGCTGGCCCGCGCCCTGCCGGTGGTCGAGCGCAAGATCGCGCTGAGCGGATCGGAGGCCGGCATCGCCCGGTCGCAGATCGTCACCGGCCAGTCCAGCCTGCGCCAGCTGGTCGCGGCGGAGATCGAAAGCTACCGGGCACGCGACGAACAGATCCGGATGCAGTGCGACATGCTGAAACTCGAACTGTCGATCCTGGCGGGCACCGGCGCGCTGACCGGCGCCATCGGGCTGGACGGGTGAGGCGGGTGGCCGGATGGATGGGCCGGATCGCGCGATGACCGCCGGGGCCGCGGCGCAGACGGCCGCGCCGGCGGGCGAGGGCGATGCCGCGGCGGTCGAACTGTCGCTGATCCGCGCGGTGCGGCGGCTTCTGGCGATGCAGGGCGTTTCGGTGTCAGAGGCGGCGGTGCGCGACCTGCCCGACCAGGTGGCGGAACGGTTCGGCCCGGCGGCGGCGGTGTCGGCGCTGTCCCATATGGGCCATGACGCAGGCTTTGGCGAGATGCCCGCCGCGCGGCTGACGCCCGGCCACTGCCCCGCGATCGGGTTCACGCCCGAGGGGCTGGCCGTGGTTGTCGAGGCGATCGATGCGGCGGGGCGGGCCACCCTGCGGGGGTTCGCGCCCGACGAAGAGGTCGCGGTGCTGCCCGTTGCCGACCTGGACGAGCGGATGCAGCCGTTCTGGATTCTCGCCCGGCCGGTCGCCGCCGCGGCCCGTGCCGAGCGGCCCGGAGACTGGTTCTGGGGGTCGCTCGCGCGGGGGCGCTGGCTGTATCTGCAGGTGATCGTCGCGGCGGCGATCACCAATTTCCTGGGCCTGTCGACCTCGCTGTTCATCATGGTGGTCTACGATCGCGTGGTTCCGAACGAGGCGGTGGAATCGCTGATCGCGCTGACCGCGGGGGTGCTGATCGCGCTGGGTTTCGATTTCGTCATCAAGACCCTGCGCTCGCAGTTCGTGGACCGCGCCGGACAGCGGGCCGACAGCCGGATGTCGCGGCTGATCTTCGACCGGATCCTGACGATGCGGCTGGATGCCGGGCGGCGGCAGTCCGGGGCGATGGCCTCGATCGTGCGGGAATTCGACACGCTGCGCGATTTCTTCACCTCCGCCACGCTGATCGCGGTGGTCGATCTGCCCTTCGTGTTCTTCTTCATCTGGGTGATCTCGCTCATCGCCGGGCCGCTGGCGCTGGTGCCGCTGATCGCGGTGCCGCTGGTGATCGCGGCGGGCCTCGTGATCCAGCCGTTCCTGGCGCGGCTGGCCGCCGGGGCGATGGAAACCGGGATGTCGAAACAGGCGGTGCTGGTCGAGGTGCTGAACGGGATCGAGACGGTGCAGGCCACCGGATCGGGCCGGTTGATGCGGCAGCGGTTCGAGGCGGCGGCGGATGCGCAATCCGATCTCGGGCTGAAGAACCGCATGCTGTCGCAATTCGCCGTCAATGCCGCGGCCTCGATCCAGCAACTCGCGCAGGTGGCGACGATCTTCTACGGCGTGTTCCTGATCCAGGAGGGTACCGTCACGATGGGCGCGCTGATCGCCGCCGTGATCCTTGGCGGGCGGACGCTCGCGCCGCTGTCGCAACTGGCCGCGGCGATGGGCCGGGCGAATGCCGCGCGGCAGGCCTACCGCACGCTGTCGGCGGTGATGGACGCGCCGGAGGCCGCGGCGGCCGCCCCGGCGATGCGGCTGAGCCGGCCGCACCTGCGCGGCAGTGTCGAGTTCCGCGATGTCACCTATGCCTTTCCCGGCGCTCCCTCTCCGGTGATCCGGAACCTGACGCTGAAGATCCCGGCGGGGCAGAAGGTGGCGGTGCTGGGCCGGATGGGATCGGGCAAGTCGACCTTCGCGCGGCTTGCCGCCGGGCTGGTCGCGCCGACGGAGGGCGCGGTGCTGATCGACGGGGTGGACCTGCGGCAGATCGACCGGTCGGACGTTCTGCGCAATGTCGGTGTGATGCTGCAGGAAACCTGGCTGTTTTCCGGCACCGTGAAGGAAAACCTGCAGATGGGGTTCTTCGAATACGACGATGCGCATCTGCTGAAGATCGCGCGGCTGGCCGGGGTCGACGATTTCGTGGCCGGGCATCCGCAGGGCTACGACATGGCGCTGCGCGAACATGGCGCCGGCCTGTCGGGCGGCCAGCGGCAATCGATCAACCTGGCCCGCGCGCTTCTGCACGAACCGGGGCTGGTGGTGCTGGACGAGCCGACAAGCTCGATGGACACGGCGACCGAGAAGGCGGTGCTGGAGCGGCTGAAGGCCTGGGCCGGGGATCGCACCCTTATCATGGTGACGCATCGCAACACGCTTCTGGACCTCGCCGACCGTGTGCTGGTGATCGACAAGGGCCAGGTGCTGGCCGACACCACGCCCGACCAGGTGCGCGCGGGGCGGCAGGGATGACCGGGCAGGCGGAGTTTCGGGCGCTGGCGCGGAAGATGGGCGGGCGCGAGGGGCTTTCGGGCTCGGCGATCCTCGTCACCGTCGCGGCGCTGATCGCGGCGCTGGTGGCCTGGGCCTCGGTCGCGGAACTGGACAACGTGACGCGCGGCGAGGGGCGGATCGTGTCCTCGGTGCAGAACCAGATGGTGCAGGCGGCCGAGGGCGGGGTGATCCTGCGCCGGATGGTCGCGGAGAACAGCCCGGTGGCCGAGGGCGACGTGCTGTTCGAGATCGACCCGGTCGACGCGGCGAGCGAGTTCAACCGGCTGGCGCAGCGGATCGCGGCGCTGGATATCCGCGAGATGCGGCTGAGGGCCGAGATCGCGGGCCAGGCGTTCGAGGTGCCGGCCGAACTTGCGGCCCGCGCGCCGATGGTCGCGCTGTCGGAACAAAGCCTGTTCGCGGCGCGGCGCGCCGATCTGGCCGGCCGGCTGACGGTTCTGGAACAGCGGTTGCGGCAGCGCCTGCAGGACTTGCAGGCGGCGGATTCGGCGGTGACCACGGCCGAACGGATGATGGCGCTTCTCGACGAGGAGATCGCGGTGGTCGAACCGCTGGTGCGCGACAACATCGCCCCGGCGACCCGGCTTCTGGAACTGCAGCGCGAACATGCCCGCGCGCGCGGCGACCGCGACGCGGCGCGGGTGCGGATCGACCAGGCCCGCGCCGGGGTGGCGGAACTGGAATCGGAGATCGACAACGCGACCGAGGCGCAGCGGCTGGAGGCGATGGACGAGCTGAACGCGGTGGTCGCCGAACAGGCCGAACTGGCCGAGGCACTGCCGCGGCTTCAGGAGCGCGTCAGCCGCACGGTGATCCGCGCGCCGATGGCCGGGATCGTCAACCGGCTGAACTTTCGCACGCCGGGCGGCTACGTCAACACCGGCGACGTGGTGCTGGAACTGGTGCCCACGGGCGAGGCACTGGTGGTGGAGGCGCGGATCCAGCCGAAGGACATTTCCAACATCCGGCCCGATGACGCGGTGCGGATCCGGCTGTCGGCTTACGATTCCGCGACATATGGCACGCTGGACGGCCGCGTGGCCCGGATCAGCCCCGATGCCGTGACCGATCCCGACACGCCCGGCGCCAGCCATTACCTGATCGACGTCGCGATCGAGGGCGCGCTGGAGGTCGAGGGCGAGGCGGTGACGCTGATGCCGGGAATGACGGCGACGGTGGACGTGCTGTCGGGCAAGCGCACCGTGCTGGATTACATCTGGCAGCCGGTCGCCAAGGTGCAGGAACTGGCGCTGCGCGACTAGCGCGCCGCCGCCATCAGGTCCGCGAGGATCGGGTTCGGGAAGCGCCGGGGCAGGGTGACGGCCCAGAAGCTTTCCGACAGGCCGAGATCCCACGGCGCCTCGACCAGCCGGCCGGAGGACAGTTCGTCCTGCACCACGATCGGCGGCACGATGGCCAGCCCGGCGCCCTCGCGCGCCAGCAGCCGGATCATCGCCATGTCATCGACCTCGGCGACGATCTGCGGGGTGATCCCCAGCCGTTCGGCCAGGGTTTCGAAACCTGCGCGCAGCCCGGTGCCGGCGGTGGGCAGGATCACCGGTTCGCGGGCCAGCAGATCGGCGAGGCTGGCCGCGCCCGCCATCCGGCCCGGCGGGCCGACAAGGCTGGCCCCGTCCTCGGCCAGTTTCACCGCGCGGAACGGGGTCAGCGCATCCTCGGCCGGCGGGCGGTTGGTCAGCACGAGGTCGAGGTTGACCGCCGCCAGCGCGGCCAGCAACTCGGCCATCCCGCCCGAGCGCAGCACCACCTCCACGTCCGGCCGGTCCAGGATCGGGCGCAGGAAGGCCAGCTGGAAGTTCCGCGACAGGGTGGCGAGCGCCCCGACCCGGATCGCCTGCCGCGCCCGGCCGGTCTGCCGCAGCGTGGCGAGCAGATCCTCGCCTTGTGCGAAGATCGCATCGGCATGGTCGAGCGTGATGCGCCCCGCCTCCGTCAGGTGCAGCGCCCGGCCGCGGCGTTCGAACAGGTCATGGCCCAGCCGCTGTTCCAGCTTGCGGATCTGCACCGACAGCGCCGATTGCGACAGGTTCAGCCGTTCGGCGGCGCGGGTCAGATTCCCGTCATGCGCGACGGCACGGAAATAGCGCAGGTGGTTGAAGTTCAGATCGGCCATGACGTTCGTTTTTATAGAATGAAATTTCGAAAACAATGAATTTTTATTGATGCCGCGCTGCGGCTATCCCGGTCGGAACCGAACCGGAGGGATTGTCGATGACGTTACATGCCTTGCCCTATCTCGCGGCGCTGATCCTGCTGGGCCCCGTCGTCTGGGCCGCCCGCCGCCCCGGAATGCGTCCGGGCGCCCTGCCACGCGCCGCCGAGGCGGCGGCGGCGGTGGCCGTCGCGGTGGCGCTGGCGATGCTCGCCGTGCTGCTGACCGCCGGGCCGGGCACCGGCGCGCTGATGCCCGGTTTCGCGGCGCGGCTTGACGTGGTCAGCGTGACGATGGCGCTGCTGGTGGCCTTCGTCGGCTGGGTCGTGCTGCGCTATTCGGTGCGCTATCTCGACGGCGAGCCGATGCAGGGCGCGTTCACCGGGCGGGTCGCGGGGTTGCTGGCGGCGATCCTTCTCTTGGTGACGGCGGGCACGCTGTGGCAGCTCGTGCTGGCCTGGATCGCGGTCAGCCTCCTGTTGCGCAAGCTCCTGCTCACCTATCCCGACCGGGTCGGCGCGCAGCGTGCGGCCAGGAAGATGCAACTGGCGACCGGGGCCGGCGATGCCGCGCTGATCGTCGCCGCCGTGCTGCTGGCGCTGAGCTTCGGCACCGCCGACATCGCCGCGATCGCCGAGGCGGCCAAGGCCGGCCCGGCCGCGCCCGCGGCGTTGTGGGCCGCCGGCCTGATCGCGGTGGCGGCGGTGCTGAAATCGGCGCTGATCCCGCTGCACGGCTGGCTGACCGAGGTGATGGAGGCGCCGACGCCGGTTTCCGCGCTCCTGCATGCCGGGGTGATCAATGCCGGCGGCTTCCTGATGATCCGCTTTGCCGACGTGATGCTGGCCGCGCCGGGGGTTCTGGCGGTGGTCGCGCTCATCGGCGGACTCAGCGCGCTTGTCGGCGGGCTGGTGATGCTGACCCAGCCGGCGGTCAAGACCGCGCTGGCCTGGTCGACGATCGCGCAGATGGGCTTCATGGTGCTGCAATGCGGGCTGGCGCTGTTCCCGCTGGCGCTTTTGCATATCGTGGCGCATTCGCTTTACAAGGCGCATGCCTTCCTCGGCTCCGGCGGCGCGGTGGGCGCGGTGCTGGCCACCCGCCGGCCGGGCCCGGTGGCGGTGCCCTCGGCGCGGGCGGTGGCGCGGGCCTTCGGGATCGCGCTGGCGATCTACGGCGCGGTCGGCCTTGCCTTCGGTTTCGACGCCAAGTCGCCGCAGGCGGTGGCGCTGGGTGCGATCCTTATCCTCGGCGTCGCCTACCTGATCGCGCAGGGCCTGGCCGATGCCGCGCCGCGGGAACTGACGCGGCGCACCGGCGTGGCGGCGCTGGCCGCGGCGCTGGGCTATTTCACCCTGCAGCGGCTGGCCGAGGCCGCGACCCATGGCACGCTGCCGCCGGCGCCGACGCCGGGGCCGCTGGAATGGGCGGTGATCTCGCTGGCCGTGCTGTCGTTCGGCGCGGTGGCCTGGGCGCAGGCGGCGTTTCCGCTGTGGTCGACCCACCCGGCGGCGGCGGGCCTGCGCGTGCACCTGTCGAACGGTCTTTACGCCAACGCGGTCTTCGACCGGCTGATCCGCGGCTGGGCCGCACCCGAGAAATCCTGAGGAGAGCGCCATGCTGACCCAGCACGAAATCTACCCCGCCCCGCTTCTGGACCTGGTGTCCGTCGCCGAAACCGCTGCCACGCAGGTGCCGCCGCTCTGGCCGCTGGAGGCGACCGTCGCGGTCAACCCGTTCCTCGGCCAGACCGGCGAAGACCTCGCCACCGCCGCCGCGCGGCTGGCGCGGGTCGCCGGGATCCCGGTGACGCTGCCGCGGCAGGAGTACCTTGCCCGGATCGCCTCGGGCGAGATCGCCGAGGCCGACATCGCCGCGGCGCTGGAGGCCGCGACCTGGGCGGGCGGGCCGGCGAGCGTGGCCGATCTGCAGGCGGCCGCGGCCCGGCCGCGGCCGGCGCCCCGGGCGCTGCCGACGGTGGCGGAGCTTGTCGCCGAGGTCACCGGCACCGATTGGCCCGGCATCGTCGCCGACCGGATCGGGCACTGGGCCGGGGCGCATTTCGACCGCGGCCAGGCGCTGTGGGCGAGCCCGCACGACCGGCCCGCCTTCGAGGCCTGGTGCGATGTCGCGCGGCGCGACCTGACGCCGGAAATCCTGGGCCTGCCCGGGTTCTGCGCCCATGTCGCGGGCCTGCCGCAATCGCCCCGGCGGGCGCTGGGCCGCGCGGCGGAGGTGCTGGGCCTTGCGCCGCAACCGGCGGCGACGGCCTTTCACCGGCTGCTGTCCGACCTCGGTGGCTGGGCGCAGATGGCCCGGCAACTGGCCTGGAGCGCCGGGCAGACCGGCGGGTCGGACCGGACGCTGACCGATCTGCTGACGATCCGGCTGGTCTGGGACGAGGCGCTGTTCCTTGCCCATCGCGCGGCGATCGCGCCGCGCTGGGCCGAGGTCGTCGCGGCGCATGCCACACCGGTCGTGCCGGGGCCCGACGAGATCGTCGACGCGCTGTTGCAGGACGCGCTGGACCGGGCGGCGGAGCGGCGGCTGGCGGAAACCTTCGCCGCGCCGGCGGCGGCGCGCGGCACGGACCGGCCGGAGATGCAGGCGGCGTTCTGCATCGACGTGCGCTCCGAGGTCTATCGCCGGGCGCTGGAAAGCGTCGATCCGGGGATCGAGACGCTGGGCTTCGCCGGCTTCTTCGGCCTCGCGGTGACGCATTGCGGCGCGGCCTCGGACGTGGCCGAGGCGCGGGCCCCGGTGCTCCTGACCCCGGCGCTGGACACCCGCGCCGACATGCCGGCGGCGGGCGACCGGGCCAAGCGGCTGAAGGCGCGCGCGGCGCGGGCCTGGGGCCGGTTCCGGGGGGCGGCGGTATCGTCCTTCGCCTTCGTCGAGGCGGCGGGGCCACTTTACGCGGGCAAGCTGGTGCGCGATGCGCTGGGTCTTGGTGGCGGTGCGGGCGACGACGGGCCGCCGCCCCGGCTGCAGCCGATGCCGCCCGTGGCCGACCGGGTCGGGATGGCGGCGACGGTGCTGGGCGCGATGTCGCTGACCTCGGGCTTCGCGCGGGTGGTGGTGATCGCCGGGCATGGCGCCGGGGTGGTGAACAACCCGCATGAAAGCGCGCTGCATTGCGGGGCCTGCGGCGGCCATTCGGGCGAGGTCAACGCGCGGCTTCTGGCCGGGCTTCTGAACGACTCCGAGGTGCGTGCGGGGCTGGCCGGTCGCGGGATCGAGATCCCGGCCGACACGCTGTTCGTCGCCGCGCTGCATGACACGACGGCCGACCGGGTGCGGCTGTTCGCGGGCGACCATCCCGCGCCGGACCATGCCTTCGATCTGGCGAAGGTTTCCGGCTGGCTGGACGAGGCCGGGCGGCGGGCGCGGGCGGAACGGGCCCTGGCCCTGCCCGGCGCGGCGAAGTCCGAAACGCTGGCCCGGCGCGGGCGCGACTGGTCGGAGGTGCGGCCGGAATGGGGCCTTGCCGGCTGCCGCGCCTTCCTTGCCGCGCCGCGCGGGGCGAGCGCCGGGCGCGACCTGGGCGGGCAGGTGTTCCTGCATTCCTACGACTGGCGGCAGGACGCGGGCTTTGGCGTGCTGGAACTGATCCTGACCGCGCCGGTGGTGGTGGCCAGCTGGATCTCGCTGCAGTACTACGGGTCCACCGTGGCGCCGCAGGCCTTCGGCGCGGGCAACAAGCTTTTGCACAACGTCGTCGGGGGGATCGGCGTTCTGGAGGGCAACGGCGGGCCGCTGCGCGCGGGCCTCGCGCGGCAGTCGGTGCATGACGGTGCCGGCCCGATGCACGATCCGCTGCGGCTGGCCGTGGTGGTCGCGGCACCGGCCGAGGCGATCGCCGGGGTGCTGGACAAGCATCCGCAGGTGCGCGAGCTGTTCGACAATGGCTGGCTGTCGCTGCACCGGATGGATGACGAGGGCCGGATCGTCGAGCGCTGGCGGCGCGGGCAGGGCTGGGCCGGGGCGGAGGCGAGGGCGCTGGCCGCGGAATAGCGCTCAGGCGCCGCCGAAATCGGGCGGTCGGCGGGCGGGCCAGTCCGTCGCCCGGTGATAGGCCTGGCCGAGGGCGAGGATGCGGGCATCCGCCCCGGCCGGGCCGAACAGCTGCATCCCCATCGGCAGGCCGGAGGCCCCGAACCCGGCCGGCAGGGCAAGCGCGGGAAGGCCGGCGAGGCTGACCGGCACCACCACCTCCATCCAGCGGTGGTAGGTGTCGAGCGGCCGGCCGGCGACGGCTTCGGGGTGGCGCAGGCGGGCGGCGAAGGGCCAGACCTGCGCGCTGGGCAGCACCAGCGCGTCATAGTCCGCAAACAGCCGCGCGGCGGCCGCATACCATTGCGAGCGGATCACGCTGGCCTCATAGACCGCCCCGGCCGCGAGATTCTGGCCCTGCTCGATCTCCCACACCGCCTCGGGCTTCAGTTGCGCGCGTTTCGCGGG
>CAYUXM010000092.1:0-11268 GCA_964448765.1 uncultured Rhodobacterales bacterium | reverse complement strand
CGGTGAGATCGGCGATGGTGATCTGATCCTCGGCGGTGCGGCCGGGATGCGCGCGGCTGACGATCTCGCCCAGTTCCGGCGGCGTGCCGCGCGTCCAGGTTCCCGCCGCCAGCGCCGCGCGCAACTCGCCCAGCCGTTCGGTCTGGCTGATGCGGTCGGCGACGTAGAGATCGGCGCGGGCCAGACAGGCCGGATCAAGCTCTCCCTTGCCCTCCTGGTCCGATCCCATCGCGGTGACATGCAGGCCCGGATGCAGCCATTCGGCGCGCAGCACCGGGTCCTTCGCCGGGGTCGCGGTGATCACCAGCTGGCTTTCGGCGACCACCCGCGCGGGGTCGTCCACCGCCTCGGCCGCGACGCCGAGATCGCGCGCGATGTCATCGGCGCAGGCCGCCGCGTGATCGGCGTTCCGGCCCCAGACGAGCACCCGGTCGAACGGCCGTTCCAGCCGCGCGGCGGCGATCTGCAGCCGCGCCTGCACCCCGGTGCCGATCACGCCGGCGGTGCCGACCCAGTCGGGCGCGAGGTGCCGCGCGGCGACCGCGCCGGCGGCGGCCGTGCGCAGATCGGTCAGGAAACCGTTGTCGAGAAACAGCGCCTCCACCAGCCCGGTTTCGGCGGAAAACAGGATCATCAGCCCGTTCAGGCTGGGCAGGCCCTTCTTCGGGTTGTCGAAGAAGCCGGGGCTCACCTTGATCGCGAAGCCCGCGAAGCCGGGGATATAGGCGGTCTTGACGTCGACCTCGCCATGCACCATCGGCAGGTCCATCGACAGGATCGGCGGCATCACCACCCCGCCCCGGGCAAGGGCCGCGAAGGCGGCCTCCACCACGTCCACCGCGGCGGTGTCGAGCGGCAGGCAGCGGCGCAGCTCCGCCTCGGTCACGATCAGGGTGTCACGCGGCATAGGGCCTCCCTTTCAGGACCTGGTTTCCGAGCGCGATGTCCTGCCCGGTCACGATCTTCGTGAAGATCGCCATGTCGAGGTTGCGGCCCGTCACCACGGTCGCGACCGGCGCGGCCAGCCCCGACACCCGCCCCGCCAGCACCGCCGCCAGTCCGACGACCGATGCCCCCTCGGCCACCAGCCGGTCCTCGTGGTAGAGCACCTGCATGGCGTGGTAGATCTCTTCCTCGCTGACGAGGACCACCTCGTCAAGCAGCGCGCGGCAGATCGGGAACGACAGCCGGTTGTGCAGGCCGATTCCGCCGCCGAGGCTGTCGGCAAGGCTTGGCACCTCCTCGACCTCCACCGGGTGCCCGGCGGCGAGCGAGGCGGCCATCGCCGCGCCGCGCTCCATCGTGATGCCGATCACCCGCACGGCCGGGTTGAGGGATTTCGCCGCGAAGGCCGTGCCCGCCGCCAGCCCGCCGCCCGACAACGGCACCAGAAGCGTGGCGACGTCGGGCCGCGCGCGCAGGATTTCCAGCCCGATCGTCGCCTGCCCGGCGATCACCTTTGGGTCGTCGAAGGGCGAGATTTCCGCAAGCCCCTCGGCGGCGACCAGCCGCTGGCTTTCGGCCAGCGCGTCATCCTGCGACCGGCCGGTGATGCGCACCTCCGCGCCCAGCGCGCGGATGCCGTCGATCTTGGCCTGCGGCACGAGGTCGGACATGCAGATCACGGCGCGCATGCCCCGCGCCCGCGCCGCATAGGCCACGCCGCGGCCGTGGTTGCCGGTGGAACAGCAGGTCACGCCGGGCGTTCCCTCGGGCAGCGCGGCCACGGCGTTGAGCGCGCCGCGCAGCTTGAACGCGCCGATCGGCTGCATGGTTTCCATCTTCATCAGGAAATCGCCGCCCGCCCGCGCCGACATGAAGGGCGAGGGGATCAGCGGCGTCGCGTCCGCCCGGCCCGCGATGCTGCGCGCCGCGGCCTCGACATCTGCCATCGACAGCCCCGCGATGGCCGAAACTCCCGCCTGTCCCGTCATCCGATCCCCTTGTGTTTCGGGATGCGACATGCTGGCATCCGCGGGGCCCGATGACACCCGATAGGGGCCGAAGTCGCAAGGGAGAAGCCGATGACCCACCCCGATCCCGCCTTCAGCCGGGCCGAATACGACCGGCGGCTGGCGAAGACCCGCGTCGCGATGGCGGCCGCCGGGCTCGACGTGCTGTTCGTCGAAGACCCGTCGAACATCGCCTGGCTGACGGGCTACGAGGGCTGGTCGTTCTACGTGCACCAGGGCGCGCTGGTCTTTCTCGATGCCGATCCGATCTGGTGGGGCCGGCGGCAGGATGCCAACGGCGCGCGCCGCACCGTCTGGATGGGCGACGACCGGGTGCATGGCTATGCCGACAATTTCGTCCAATCGACCGAACGCCACCCGATGCAGGATCTCGCGCGGATTGTCGCCGACTGCGGCCATGCCGGGGCCCGGATCGGCGTGGAGATGGAGAATTACTACTATTCCGCCAAGGCCCATCTGACGCTGGTGGCCTCGCTTCCCGATGCCACGATCCTCGACGCGACCGCGTTGGTGAACTGGCAGCGCGGCGTGAAGTCGGACGAGGAAATCGCGCTGATGCGCAAGGCCGCGCGGATATCCGAGAAGATCATCGACGGCGTGCTGGAGCGGATCGAGCCGGGGATGCGCAAGAACGACCTGGTTGCCGAGATCTACCGCGACGCGATCACCGGCGTCGGCGAGGACTGGGGCGACTATGCCGCGATCGTGCCGCTGCTGCCCTCGGGCGCCGATGCCGCCGCGCCGCATCTGACATGGGATGGCCGGCCGTTCCAGTCCGGCGAATGCACGTTCTTCGAAATCTCCGGCTGTTACCGGCGCTACCACACGCCGTTCTGCCGGTCGGTCTTCCTGGGTGCCCCGCCCGACTTCCTCAAGCGCGCCGAGGCGGCGCTGGTCGAGGGGCTGGAGGCCGGGCTGGAGGCCGCGCGCGCCGGCAACCGGGCCTGCGACATCGCCCGCGCGCTGGCCGCGCCGCTGGAACGCGCCGGGATCGAACGCGGCGCGCGCTGCGGCTACCCGATCGGGCTGAGCTATCCGCCGGACTGGGGCGAGCGCACCGTGTCGCTGCGCGAAGAGGATGAAACGGTGCTGGAACCCGGCATGACCTTCCACTTCATGCCCGGCCTGTGGATGGACGACTGGGGGCTGGAGATCACCGAATCGATCCTGATCCGTGACAGCGGGCCGGCGGAATGCTTCTGCGACCGGCCGCGCAAGATGTTCCTGAAGGACTGATGCTCGCGCGCAGCGTCGATATCCTTGGCGACCTGATCGCCTTTCCGACGGTCTCGACCGACAACAACCTCGCGATGATCGCCTATCTGCAGGACAGGCTGTCGGCCGCCGGGGCGCGCTGCATGGTGCTGGGCGACGAAACCGGGACCAAGGCCAACCTCGTCGCGCGGCTGGGGCCGGAGGCGCCGGGCGGGATCATGCTGTCGGGCCATACCGACGTGGTGCCGGTGGCCGATCAGGACTGGGCGACCGACCCGTTCGCGATGGTCGAACGCGACGGGCTGCTGTTCGGTCGCGGCAGTTGCGACATGAAGGGGTTCATCGCCGCGACGGTCGCGCTGGCCGAAGGCTTGCGGGGCGCGGAACTGTCGCGCCCGCTTCTTCTGGCCTTCACCCATGACGAGGAAACCGGCTGCCTTGGCGCGCGGCGTCTGGTGCGCGCGCTGGAAGGCGAGGGGATCGTGCCCGAGATCGCGATCATCGGCGAACCGACCGAGATGCGGATCATCGAGGGCCACAAGGGCTGTTTCGAATACACCACGCGCTTCACCGGGCTTGAGGGTCACGGCTCGGCCCCCGATGCCGGGGTGAACGCGGCGGAATACGCCGCGCGCTACGTCGGCCGGCTTCTGGAACTGCGCGAGGCGCTCAAGCCCCGCGCGCCGGCGACCAGCCGCTTCGATCCGCCCTGGACGACGATCAATGTCGGCCGGATCGCCGGCGGGGTGGCGCAGAACGTCATCGCCGGCAAGGCCGAGGTCGACTGGGAAATGCGCCCGGTGCAGACCGCCGATGCCGAGTTCGTCAAGACCGCGCTGGCCGACTATGTCCGCGACCGGCTGTTGCCGGCGATGCAGGCCGTGCATCCCGGCTCGGCGATCGAGATGGAGACGCTGGGCGAGGTCGCCGGGCTGGAGCCGATGGACGAGAACGCCGCGCGCGACCTCGTGGCGGAACTGACCGGCGCGAACGGCACCGATCTGGTGGCCTTCGGGACCGAGGCGGGGCTGTTCCAGGCGCTGGGCGCGCAGGTGGTGGTTTGCGGCCCCGGCTCCATCGCGCAGGCGCACAAGCCCGACGAATTCGTCTCGCGCGAGCAGATGGGCCAGTGCTGCGCGATGCTCGAGCGGCTGGCGCGGCGGCTGGGGGCCTGAGCCGTCGCAGGCCGCTCAGGGCAGAACCGCGATCCACATCCATGTCGTCAGGATCGACACCGCTGTCGCCACCAGCACCGACGAGGCCGCGACCCGCCGCGCCGCGCCGTACATGTTGGCGAAGAGATAGGCGTTCACCCCCGGCGCCATCGCCGCGGTGATCACCGCCGAGCGCATCTGCGCGGCCTCGAGGCCGAAGGCGAGGCGCCCCAGCCCCCAGGTGATCGCCGGGTGCAGCACCAGCGCGACCGCGACGACCATCGCGATGGTGCGCATGTCGCCTTCGGGCCGGTAGCGCACGAGGATGGCCCCCAGCCCGAACAGCGCCGCCGGCAGCGCCGCGCGGGCCACCATCTCGGAGGCGGAGTCGAGCGCGCCGGCCAGCGGCAGGCCGACGAGGTTCCAGGCCACGCCGCAGCCGATGCCGATGACCATCGGGTTGCTGACGATCCCGGTCGCGATCTGGCGGGCCAGCACCCCGCCCGACACCGGCGTCTCGCGCGAGCGCGCCCATTCCATCATCGTGATCCCGAAGGCGTAAAGCAGCGGCGCGTGGATCGAGATGATCGCGAAGTTCCCCGCCAGCGCCCCGGGCCCGTAGGCGCGTTCGGTGATCGGCAGGCCCAGCAGCAGCGAGTTCGAGAACAGGCAACAGAACCCGATCGCCACCGCGTCGGGCGCGGTCCTCCCGAACAGCCGCCGCGCGCCGACATAGCCCGCCGCGAAACCCGACAGCGCGCCGATGTAGAAGGACAGCAGCAGCCCGGCCTCGAAATGCCGGGCGAGGTCGAGCGTGGCCATCGAGCGAAACAGCAGCACCGGCACCGCGAAGCCCTGGGCGAATTTCATCAGCCCGTCGATCGCGGCGTCGGAAATCAGCCGCGCGCGGGCGGCCGCGTAGCCGAAGCCCAGCACCATGAAGACCGGCAGGATGACCTCGATCAGCGCCTGCACCGGCCTAGTCGCCGTATTCCAGCACCATGCCGTCGTAGGCGGCGCGGACGTTCGCGGGCGTCTCGGCCTCGACCGTGGCGTGGTCGAGGTCGATATGCATGTTGGTCAGCACCGCCTGCGCCGGGGCGGCCTGCGCGATCCATTCCAGCGACAGCGCGAGATGGGCATGGGTCGGATGCGGCGCCCGGCGCAGCGCGTCGAGCACCCAGCAATCCAGCCCGTCGAGCAGGGGCCAGCTGTCCTCGTAGATTTCCGAGACGTCGGGCAGGTAGGCCAGCCCCGCGATCCGGAACCCCAGCGCGTCGATCGTGCCATGCGCGACACGGATCGGCGTGAAGGCGATCGTGCCGCCCGCGCCGGTGATCTCGAACGGGCCGTGGCG
Organism: uncultured Rhodobacterales bacterium; assembly: GCA_964448765.1. Taxonomy (GTDB): domain Bacteria; phylum Pseudomonadota; class Alphaproteobacteria; order Rhodobacterales; family Rhodobacteraceae; genus JANSXY01. Next base: position 5,569 of record CAYUXM010000092.1, on the reverse strand, counting down.
GATCGTGTGCATCTCGCAGATCGGCGGGTAGGAGGAGCCTTCGGGCTGCACGAAGGCGTAGCCGAAGCGCGACAGCAGCGACTCCTGCGTCGCGCCGTCGGCCCAGATCGGCATCCGCCGGCGGGTGTTGAAGACGACCTGGCGGATATCGTCGATCCCGTGCATGTGATCGGCATGGGAATGGGTGAACACCACCGCGTCCAGTTCCGCCACCTCGGCGCGCAGAAGCTGGTCGCGCATGTCGGGCGAGGTGTCGATCAGCACCCGCGTGACGCGGCCGCCGTCGATCCGTTCCACCAGCATCGAACAGCGCGAGCGGCGGTTCTTGGGGTTGTCGGGGTCGCAGGCGCCCCAGTGCCCGCCGATCCGCGGCACGCCGCCCGACGATCCGCAGCCGAGGATGGTGAAGCGCAGCCGCGCCATCCCTAGGCCGCCGTCCGCGCGGCGGCGGCGCGGGTGAAGAGCCGGTCGAAATTGGCGCTCGTGGCCCGCGCGAAGGCGGCGTAGTCCATCCCGAACAGCTCCGCCCCGACCTTCGCGGTATGCGCGGTGTAGGCCGGTTCGTTGCGCCGGCCGCGATGCGGCGGCGGCGCAAGATAGGGCGCGTCGGTCTCCACCAGGATCCGGTCGACGGGGGCGGCGGCGAAGATCTCGCGCAGCGCGGCCGATTTCGGGAAGGCCGCGATCCCCGACATCGACAGGTAGAATCCCAGGTCGAGTGCCGCGCGCGCCAGCCCCGCGCCCGAGGAAAAGCAGTGCATCACGCAGGTATAGGCCCCGGCGCGATGTTCCTCGGCGAGGATCCGCGCCATGTCGTCATCGGCGTCGCGGGCATGGATGATCAGCGGCAGGCCGGTTTCCCGCGCCGCGGCGATATGGATGCGCAGGCTTTGCTGCTGCGCCGCCGCGCTGTCGGCGGTGTAGTGATAATCCAGCCCGGTTTCGCCGATGCCCACGAATTTCGGATGCCGGGCCAGCGCGACGAGCTGGTCGAACGTGACCATCGGTTCGGCCGCCACGCTCATCGGGTGGGTGCCGGCGGCGTAGAACACGCCGTCATGCGCCTCGGCGATGGCGCGCACCGCGGGTTCGTTGGCCAGTTTCGTGCAGATCGTGACCATCCGCGTCACCCCGGCGCGGCGGGCGCGGGCGATCACCTCGGGCAGTTCCCCGGCGAAATCGGGGAAATCGAGGTGGCAATGGCTGTCCACGATCTCGGGCGTGTCGGTCATGCCGCCTCCGGTTGCCGCGTGTCAGCCGCGCCGGGTCAGCCGGGCCGCCGTCTCGTCGATCCTGAGCACCATATCGATCACCAGCGCGGCAGGGTCAAGGTTGACCGCCGCCGCGGTGCGGGCGCGGGTGCCCAGGTCCTGCGCGCGTTCGGCCCAAAGCCGCGCCGCGGCCGGATCGGGGCAGAGCCGGGCCAGCACCTCGGCCTCGCCCGGCGCCGCCTCGGGCGCGGGCGGGCCGGCGACGCCGGTGCGCGACAGCCGCGCGAGGAACAGGTCGAGCAGCGACAGGACAAGGTCGAGCCGGTCGTCGGCGCCGCGCTGGGCGGCGGCCTCGGCCAGCGCGTGCATCCGCGCCCGGTCGAGCCGGGGCAGGGTGGCGGCAAGCGCCACGATCCTTCCGTAGAGGTCCAGCCCGCCGCGGTCGGCCAGCCGGATCGCCGCGCCGGCCGAACCGCCGGCGAGCGCGGCAAGGCCCGGCGCGTCGCCGGCCTCGGTTCCGGCCTGCGCCAGCGCGGCGGCCAGATCCTCCGGCCCCAGCGGCGCCAGCCGCAACACCCGGCAGCGCGAGCGGATCGTCGGCAGAAGCCGCGCGGGCTGATGCGCGACCAGCAGCAGCACCGCGTCGGGCGGCGGTTCCTCCAGCAGCTTCAGAAGCGCGTTGGCGGCGTTCGGGTTCATCTCGTCCGCCGCATCGACGATCGCCACCCGGCGCCCGCCGTCAGCGGCCGACAACTGGAAAAAGCCCTTCAGCCGCCGGACCTCGTCGACGGTGATCACGGTCTTCAGCCGCTTGCGCTCCGCGTCCCAGGCGCGGCGCAGAAGAAACAGCCGCGGTTCGGCCAGCGCCGCCATCCGGCGCACCACCGGGTGATCGGGATCGGTATCGAGACTGGCGGGCGGCGGCGGCGCGCCGAACAGCCCGGCCTCCGCCGGCTGTTCGGCCAGCAGGAACCGCGCGATCCGCCAGGCCAGCGTCGCCTTGCCCACCCCGCGCGGCCCGGTCAGGAGCCACGCATGGTGCAACCGGCCCGAGGCCTGCGCGGCGAGGAACGCGGCCTCGGCCGCCTTGTGGCCGAACACCCGCGCGGTGTCGCGCGGACGCGGCGCGCCGGGCAGGCGGTCGGGTTCGGGCAGGTCGGCGGGATCGGCGCTCATGCCAGGGCCCCGGCCAGCGCCGCGCGCACGGCCTCGGCGACGGTCTCGACCGGGCGGTCGCCATCGATCAGCCGCACCCGGTCCGGCGCCTGTGCCGCCAGCGCGCGGAAGCCCGCGCGCAGCTTCTGCTGGAACGCGCCGCCCATGTCCTCGAACCGGTCCTCGCCCGACCGGCGGGCAAGGCCGCGCGCCAGCGCCTTGCCGGGCGGCATGTCGATCACGAAGGTCAGGTCGGGCTCGCGGCCGATCACCTCGGCATGCAGCCGGTCGACGAGGCCGCGCAGATCGGCCCGCGCCGCGCCCTGGTAGACGCGGGTGGAATCGGCGAACCGATCCGACACCACGATGCGGCCGGCGGCGAGCGCGGGCAGGATCGTCTTTTCAAGGTGGTCGCGCCGGGCCGCGGTGAACAGCAGGATCTCGGTCTCCGGCGACCAGCGGTCGGGATCGCCCGAGACCAGCAGCTTGCGGATCTCCTCCGCGCCGGGGCTGCCGCCGGGTTCGCGGGTCAGCACCACGTCGCGGCCCTCGGCGCGCAACCGTTCCGCCAGCAGGCGCGCCTGGGTCGACTTGCCGGACCCGTCGATCCCCTCGAAGGTCAGGAACATCGCCCGGTCAGCTTCCCGTGGCGGCGGAAATCCGCGCCGCGACCGCCTGCGCCGCCGCCTCCAGCCGGACGAGGAAGCCGCCCTTGGCGACGCCGGACGCGGTCACCAGCGGCAGCCGGCGCTCGCCGAGATCGGGCACGGTGACGACGAGTTCGCCGACGGCCTGCCCGGCGGCGACCGGCGCCTCGAGCGGGCCGTCGAACACCGCCTCGGCGGTCAGCCCGTCCTGCTCCAGCGCCGGGATCAGCAGCGTCAGATCCTCGGCCAGCGTCAGCGGCACGCTGTCGGCCGCGCCCAGATACACCGGCGCCTGCACGATCTCGGCCCCGGCGCGCGCGACCGTCTTGCGCACGAACTGGCGGAAGGCCCAGTTGACGATGCTCTCGGATTCCTGCCGGCGCGCGGACTCGCTGTCGAGGCCCGAGATCACGAAGACCACCCGCCGGTCGCCCTGCACCGCCGATCCGACAAGGCCGTAGCCGGCCTCGCGGGTATGGCCGGTCTTGAGCCCGTCGGCGCCGATGCCGAGGCCGAGCAGCGGGTTGCGGTTGGTCACGTTGGCCGGCGCGCGGCCGTCGAATTCGAACCGCTGCATCGCGAAATAGGGATAGTATTCCGGGAACTCGGTGATCAGCCGCACCGCCAGCAGGCCCAGATCGTGCATCGACATCCGGTGCCGCGGGTCCGGCCAGCCCGAGGAATTGGCGAAGGTCGACTGCGTGAGCCCCAGCGCCCGCCCGCGTTCGGTCATCAGGGCCGCGAACGCCTGTTCGCTGCCGGCCAGCGCCTCGGCCACAACCACGCAGGCATCGTTGCCCGACTGCACGATGATGCCCTTGATCAGGTCCTCCACAGTCGGCCTGTCGGTCTCGTCGAGGAACATCGTCGAGCCGCCCATCGCCTTGGCGCGGGACGAGACGGAAAACCGCGTGTCCAGCGTCACGCGGCCGTCGCGCAGCGCCTCGAACAGCATGTTCAGCGTCATCAGTTTCGACATCGACGCGGGCGGCAGCGGGATGTCGGCGTTCTTCTCCAAAAGCACCGTGCCGGTCGTCAGGTCGTAGACCCAGGCCGAGCCGGCGCGGGTCTCGAACGCCTGCGCCGGCGGGGTCGCGGCCAGCGCCAGCAGGGCGGCGAGGCACAGCGCGGCGGCGAGCCGCAGGCGCGGCAGGGGCAGGATCGCGGCCCGCATCTCAGCGCGCCACCGGATAGGCATCGTCATAGCCCAGCGCCGCGGCGCGGTCGCCGAGCGCCCGCATCGCGGCCTGGTCCGCCGCCGGGCCCATCAGGACGCGCCAGATCCGCTCGTCCCTGTAGACGCCGCCGGCGACCTTTGCCGTCACGCCCTCGGCGGCGAGCTTCGCGACGGTCGCCTCGGCATTGGCCTGGGTCGTGAACATGCCGATCTGCAGCCAGGGCCGCGATGGCGCGCCGGGTTCCGCCGCCGCCTCGGCATCCTCGACCGCGCGCGTCGCGGCGGCCAGCGGGTCGAGCGGTTCGGCGCTGATCGCTGTCGTGACCGGCGCCACCGTCGCGGCGGTGGCCGCCGCCGCGGGCGCCGCGGACCGGCCCGGGCGCGGTTTCGGCCGCGCGGCCTCGGGCACCGGCGGGGCCGTCGCATCGGCCGCCGGTTCCGGTTCCACCGTCACCTCGACGCGGCGCAGCGCGACGACATAGAGTTCCGCCGGCTGCCCGGCCAGCAGGCCGATCGCCGCCGCGGCCTCGGCCGAAACCTGCAGCGGCGGGCCGGGGTTGTCGCGTTCGCGCCGGAACAGCGCGCCGTTGACCGTCCGGCCGTTTGCCTCGTTGCGGATCAGCACGCGTTCGGGATCGCTGACACCGGGATGCGCCACCCAGATCCCGCCAAGCGAGGGCCGCCCGTCCCAAAGCCCCTGGGCCGTGACCTCGAAGACCTCTGGGCTTTCGACATCGCGCTCTTCGGTGCGGGCCACCGCCGCGGCCTCCGGCCGCGCGCCCGCGCCCGGCGCCGACAGGAAGCCCGGCAACCCCGTCCCCTCCATGCATCCCGACAGGATCGACAGGGCGAGGATGCCCGAGCCGATCCGAAAGCCACGTTTCGTCGCCATGTCCTGCCCTCCGGGCGGCCGTGCCGCCCCTGCCTGTGCCCGTTGTCGGTACACCCGGGTCGGCGCCCGGGCCCGTTTCGCCGCAGTCTACCCGCAAGCCCGGGGCAAGGAAAGTCCGCCGCCGGCGCCGCGACCACCCGGCCCTTTCAGAATCGCGAGAGCGGGTTTAGTCAGGCGGCCTGTCGGAGGAGTGGCAGAGTGGTTGAATGCACCGGTCTTGAAAACCGACGTGGGTGAAAGCCCACCGTGGGTTCGAATCCCACCTCCTCCGCCACGCTTCAATCATAAGTATATGTTTTTAAAATATAAAACATAAATATCCCGGACGTATCCCCCGCCCTGTCCCCCACGTCTGCGCCGTGCACCTATGAAGTTGGTGACATTTCACCACAGACTGTTGCGCTGTTTTGGTGTGCTAGGGTTAAAGTCTTAGCTGAGGACACTCGGAGGTTGTCGTGACTAGAGCTTCGCTTGTGATGTGTGCCGC
>CAYUXM010000091.1:0-11302 GCA_964448765.1 uncultured Rhodobacterales bacterium | reverse complement strand
CCCGCAGCGCCGCGCGGTTCTTCTCCAGCCACAGCGCGCTGATCAGCACCGGCGCAGCGGCTGCCTCGGGCGAGACGGCGATCCGCAGGAACGCCTCGAACGCCATCACATGACCGCGGATGTCCTCGGCCTCGGCCTCGACGCCGGCGATCCGCGCCGCGGTGTCGGGCAGGTCGGCGATCCCGACATAGGAATACAGGAACTCCGACTTCGCGCCGGGCGAGGGGTAGTAGCGCCCGACGGGATGCAGCGCGCCGATTTCCAGCCCGGCCTCCTCGCGCGCCTCGCGCCGGGCCGCGGCCTCGGGGGGCTCGCCCGGATCGATGCGGCCGGCGACCGGCTCCAGCAGCCAGGGGTTGCGGTCGCCGCGGGCGTAGGGCCCCGCGCGGAACTGTTCGATCAGCAGCACCCGGTCGCGCACCGGATCGTAGGGCAGGACGGTGGCCGCATCGCCGCTGATGAAGACCGCGCGGTTGATCGTCTCGCTCATCGCGCCGTCGAACCGGCGAAACGCCAGGTCGTACTCCTCGACCGAAAAGAACCGCGCATAGGGCTGGCGGCGCGCCGCGAGCGCGACATCCCCCGCCCCGGCCCCGCGCCGGCGCAGGGCCGGGGCGGCCTCGGCCGCCGCCCGGACCCGCGAGGCGCCGCGCACCAGCATGTGGAAATAGCGCTGGCCGACCTCGGCCGGATCGCGCTCGCCCATCAGGGCCATGACGTCCCCGGCCGCCCGCGTCACGGTCTCGCCCCAGCGCCCGGCCCAATCGGCGAGCGACCACGCCCCACCCGGCCCCCAGGGCGCGGTGTCGGGCAGGTAGACCGCCGCCGCCACCGGCCCGCCGGCCTCCACCGTCACCGCGCGCGGGGCATAGCCGAAGGCCGCCTCGTAAAAACCCAGCCGCGCCATGTCCGCCTCGTCCAGCCCGGACAGCAGCTGCCCCGCCGCCCGCTCCCCCGCGGCCGGAACCATCAGGGGCACATCGACCCCGGCGCCGCGGAACACCGCGTGATCGGCCAGCACGGCGGGCCGCGTCGCGGCTTCCCGGCCCAGCACCGCGCTGAGCAGCGGCGGGTGACACAGCGTGCCGTAAAGAAAGACCTGCACGGCGTCAGCGCCAGTGCCGCGACACCCATTCCACCGCGAGGCCCGAGGCCAGCCCGCCGAGAACGAGGATCGCCAGCACCGTGGGATTGACCAGCATCACCGCGTAGCCGCCGGCGATGCCGAACCCGTTGACGACCGCGTCGAACGGGCCGTCGTAGCGCCCGCTGATGGATTTCTTGACCATCTCGTCGGCGGAGAACACGAACAGGCACCAGAACACGATCACGAAGCTCGTCGCCATGCCGGACCCGGCGGCGACCTGCATGCCCTTGCCGACCCGCGCGCCCATCACCCGCCAGCCGACCAGCCCGCCGATCGCCGCGCAGATCGGCGCGAAGGGCCCGAAGTGCATGCCTTCGGGAAACAGCCCGGTCACCGCCTGCGCGGCCAGGTAGGCCAGGATGGCGAACAGGATGGCGGCAACGAGCTTCGCGGCGGTGGGCATCTATGCAATGGGCCTTGCGACGGTAATCTGCGTCACGTCGCAGTTTCGGCCTTCGAAGGCTCCTGCGCAAGAGCACAGGTAAAAGTTCCACATTCTTCTGAACCGGCCGTCGAATCCCATCGCCGCGATCTCGTCCCAGGCCGCGTTGAACCGCTCGTGCCAGCGCCGCAGCGTCAGCGAGTAGCTCAGCCCGAACTCGCGCGAGCCGATCAGGTCCAGCCCGGCGCGGCCGATCTCGGCGCGAAGTGCCGAGGGCGACGGCAGCATACCGCCGGGGAAGATGTATTTCTGAATGAAATCGACGCCCTTTCGGTAGGTCTCGAAGCGGCGATCCTGAACGGTGATGATCTGCAGCGTGGCCTTGCGGCCGGGCTTGAGCCGTTCGCGCAGCGTGTCGAAATAGACCGGCCAGTACTTCTCGCCCACCGCCTCGAACATCTCGATCGAGGCGATGCCGTCGTAATGGCCGGCCTCGTCGCGGTAGTCCTGCAACTTGATCTCGACCCGGTCGGACAGGCCGGCCTCGGCGATCCGGCGCACCGCGTAATCGTATTGCTCCCGCGAGATCGTCAGCCCGGTGACGCGCAAGCCGCGCTCGGCCGCGGCATATTCGGCGAAGCCGCCCCAGCCGCAGCCGATTTCCAGCACGTGATCGCCGGGTTCGGCCCCCATCGCATCGACCATCGCCGCGTATTTCGCGCGCTGCGCCGCCTCGAGGCTTTGCTGCGGATTGTCGAACAGCGCCGAGGAATAGGTCATCGTGTCATCGAGCCAGAGCCGGTAGAAATCGTTGCCCAGGTCGTAGTGGTAGCTGATGTTCTTCTTGGCGCCGCGGCGGGTGTTGGCCCGCAGGGCCTGGCGCAGCCGTTCCCAGGCCCGCACCAGCCCCATGCCGGGAAAGCCGTCGTAAAGCTCTTCGTTGTCGGCATGGACAAGGTCCATCAGCGCGATCAGGTCCGGCGTCGACCAGCCCTTGTCCAGATAGGCCTCGCAGAACCCGAGGTCGCCCTCGCGCACCAGCGTCGTGAAGATGTCCGGATCGTGGATATGCAGTTCCGCCACCGGGCCCGGCGCGCGCCCCTCGGCGCGGAACCGGCGGCCATCGGGCAGCACGAAATCCAGCCGCCCGCGGGCCATGCCATTGGCCACGGCGAAAACGCGGCCGAAATACCGCGGCAGCCCGGCCTGCCCCTCCGTCGCGGTCAGGACCGCGCCCCCTGGCTCGTGATGTGCCGTCATCCGTTCCCCCGACTTGATCTTGATCTTCTTCCCCGGACACCCGCAGAACCTAGGCCGAACCCGGCCCGGCGCGCAACGCCTCGTAGGCCGCCAGCGCCCGCGCCCGGCCCGCCGCCAGTTCGACCGCCGGCGCGGGATAGGGCGCATCGGGCGACAGGCCCCAGGCCCGCGGCGCGGCGCGGAAGAAGTCCAGCGCGGTGTCCGGCGGGTTCGCCTGCCCCTCGGCGATGAAGCGGCGACGATAGCTGCCGTCGGCGTCGAACTTCTCGGCCTGGCCCGCGGGATTGAAGATCCGGAAATAGGGCGCCGCGTCGGGCCCCGAGCCCGCGACCCATTGCCAGCCCATCGCGTTCGAGGCCGGATCCCAGTCGATCAGGCAGTCCTCGAACCAGCGCAGGCCCACGCGCCAATCGGTCAGCAGGTGCTTGGTCAGGTAGGAGGCCGCGATCATCCGGGCGCGGTTGTGCATCGTGCCGGTGACGTAAAGCTCGCGCATCGCGGCATCGACAAGGGGCTCGCCCGTCATGCCGCGCCGCCAGCGGTCCGCCTCGGGCCCGTCGCCGCGCCAGGCGAAACCGTCCCAGGCCGCGCGCCAGTTGCGGGCCACGATCTGCGGCGTGTGGTGGATCAGGTGCCAGGCGAAATCGCGCCACACCAGTTCCTTGCGGAAATGCTCGATCCCCGCGCCACCACCCGCCTCGGCGCGCAGCGCGGCGTGCCAGATCCGGGCCGGCGCGATCTCGCCCCAGGCGAGGTTTTCCGACAGGCCCGAGGTCGCCGGCAGGCCGGGAAAGTCGCGCTCGGCCCGGTAGCGGGCCAGCCGGCTATCGAGGAAGGTATCCAGCCGGTCCTGCGCCGCCGCCTCGCCGACACGGGCGTGTTTCGCCACGATATCGGCGCCGCGCCGCATCGCGCGGCCCAGCGCCCAGTCCGCCAGCCGGTCGCTGGCCGGCCAGGCCGCCGGCGGGCGCAGCGCGGCGGGCGCGGCCATCGGCGCGGCCACCTCGCGCCCCGCCACCGCGCGCCAGAACGGCGAATAGACCTGGTAAAAGCCGCCCTGACCGGTCGCCACCGTCCAGGGTTCGAAGAGGACATGGCCGGGAAAGCTCCGCCCGCCCTGCCCCGCGGCCTTCAGCGCGGCCTTCACCTCGGTGTCGCGGGCCACGCTGTCCGGGTCGTAAAGCCGGGTCCACCAGACATCGGCCGCGCCGGTCTCGGCCGCCAGCGCGCGCAACGTCTCGAGCGCCGGGCCGCGCCGCAGCACCAGCCGGCTGCCCAGCGCCTCCAGCCCGGCGGCGAAGGCGGCGATCGCCTGCCCCAGCCGCCATTTCGGCGCCGCGCCATAGGCCCCGGCCACCTCGTCGAGCACGAAGACCGGGATCAGCGGCCGGCCGGTGGCGACGGCCGCCGCGACCATCGGGTGATCGGCCAGCCGGAAATCACGGCGGAACCACAGCAGGATCGGGGCGTCGGCGGCGGGGTCGCGGTCGGTCATGGAGGGTCTAACGCACGAGCCGCGCCGCCGGATCACTCGGCCCGGACTCACGCGGCCCGGACTCACGCGGCCCTGTCACAGCACCTCGTCGAGCGCCGCGATCAGCCGCGCGACATCCGCCGCGCCGGTGTAATGCACGAACGACAGCCGCAGCACGCCGTGGTCGAGGTTCACGCCCATCGCCTCGAGCGGCCGGACCGCGTAGAAATCGCCGCCATCGCAGTTGATCCCCATGCGCGCCAGCGCCGCGGCGACCGGCGCCGCCGGGCGGTTCAGCGCCAGCGCCACGGTCGGCGCCCGGCGCGCGGCCTCCGCCGGGCCGATCAGGCGCACCGCGTTGCGCTGCGACACCGCATCAAGAAGCGGCTGCAACAGGCTGGTTTCATGGGCGCGCATCAGGTCATGCACGCGCCGGGCACGAAGCCGCGCATCGGCCTCGGGCGCGAAATGCCGGTCATGCAGCGCATCGAGGTAATCCGCGATCCCGGCGCAGGCGGCGACCTGGGCATGGTCCGGCCCGGCCGGCGTGAAGCGCTTGTAAAGCGTGTCGGCGTTGAACCAGTGGCCCTGGTTCGGCAGCGCCTCGCCCAGCGCGCGGCGGATCACCATGATGCCCTGGTGCGGGCCGTAGGTCTTGTAGGCGGAGAACAGGTAGATATCGGCGCCCAGCGCGCCCACGTCGGGCAGGCCGTGCGGGGCATAGCTGACCCCGTCGACGCAGCTTGCCGCGCCGGCCTCGCGCGCCATCGCCGCGATCTCGGCCACCGGATTCACCTGGGCCACGACGTTCGAACAATGCGGGAAACAGACCAGCCGCACCTTGCCATCGGCCAGCAGCACCGCCAGATCGTCCGGGTCGAGATGCCCGGTCGCGGGGTCGATCCGCCATTCCCGAACCTCGATCCCCTCCTCGGCCAGCCGCCGCCAGGGGCCGGAATTGGCCTCGTGATCCTGGTTCGTCACCACGATCGCCGCGCCCGGCGCCAGCCCGCGGCGGAACGCCTGCGCCAGCACGTAGGTATTGGCGGTGGTCGAGGGGCCGAAGCTGACCTCGTCGGCCTCTACCCCCAGGATCGAGGCCAGCCGCAGGCGCGCCTCGTCCATCTCCGCCCCGCCGGCCTGCGCGGCGCCGTAGGGGCCGTAGGGCTGCACCTTGCGTTCCCGGTAGAACCGCGTCAGCCGCTCGATCACCGGCCCGCAGGCATAGGAGCCGCCGGCATTCTCGAAAAACGCCTGCTCGGACAGTCCGGGCACCGAGAACGCCGGGAACCGGTTGCGGACGAAATCGAGATCGAGTGCGGGAACGGTCACGTCGCTTGCCTTTCTGCTGTCCTGCCGCGGCCCGGCATGCGGGCCGCAGGGGCCGATCATGCGGGCAATGCCCGCCGGTGTCGAGAACCCACGCGCCGACGGCGGCGCTTGCGGCGGCCGCGCCGCGCCCCTATATTCGGTGCGTCGCGGGTTCGCCCGGGACTATGGCGATAAACGCGCCCGTAATAAGCGGATCGGACCCGGGGGCGGTACCCGGCGGCTCCACCAAAGACCCTTCGTTGGGGGACAATGGGGCCGAAACAGGATCGACGAACGTGTAAAGGGGATTGCTTTCGCTCGGTGAGGTACCACCGTTATCGGTCCGCAAAGTACAGTTGCCAACGACAACCGTGCTCCGGTGGCCCTGGCTGCGTAATGCAGCTCGGGTAACCGAAACCTCAAGCCCTTGTGCCTAGCAGCGCAAGGCGGGGCTCGCAGGCGCCTGGCAACAGAAGCCTGCACCTTCCCCCGTCGCCATCCCGCCGGCCCGATGAACGCGACCGGAAGCTTGCGACCCGCGGCGCGGCCCGGCATCATCGCCGCCATGTTCCGTCACTCCGCACCGATCACGCCGCTCAGCGCCGCCCTCTTCGCCCTTGCCGTCCTGTTCGGCCCTGCCCGCGCGCAGGCCTGCGAGACCGCGCTGGTTCTGGCCGTCGATGTCTCGGGCTCGATCGACCGCGGCGAATACCGGCTTCAGCAGCAGGGCATCGCGCGGGCGCTGTCGGACGGTGCGGTGGCCGATGCGCTGGTCACCGGCCAGGTGGCGCTGACCGTGGTGCACTGGTCCGGCGCCGGCCAGCAGGCGGTGGTGCTGCCCTGGCGGCGGATGCTGAGCCGGGCCGAGGTTTCCCGCTACGCCGCCGCCGCGGCCGAGGCGCCGCGCGCCTTCGACGGGTCCGACACCGCGCCGGGCGACCTGATCGCCTTCGCCGCCGGCCTGTTCGAGGCGGTGGCCGATTGCGGTCGCAAGGTCGTCGACATATCCGGCGACGGGCCGCAGAACGCCGGCGGATCGACCGCCCAGGCCAGCGCGGCGGCACACCGGGCCGGCATCGTCGTCAACGGGCTGGCGATCGAGGACATGGGCGCCTCCAGCCCCACGACGCAGTATTACAGCCGCCATGTCGTCACCCCCGGCGGTTTCGTGATGACGGCGCGCGGCCTGGGCGATTACGAACCCACGCTGCGCGCCAAGATCCTGCGCGAACTGGCCCGGCCGACCGGCTGACCGGCCGGCCGCCCCCTTTCAATCCGGTCCGAATCCCCTATGCTGACGGCAACGAGACGGCGGAGGGCGCGATGGCCCGCAGCATCGATTACGGCAACCTGATGCACCGCGCGATGCGCGGCCTGATCCAGGACGTGCTGAGCCAGGTGGCCGAGTCCGGGCTGCCGGGCGAACATCATTTCTTCATCACCTTCGATACCCGGCATCCCGACGCGCAACTCGCCGACTGGCTGCGCGACCGCTATCCCGAGGAAATGACGGTGGTGATGCAGCACTGGTTCGACGGGCTGACGGTCGAGGACGACGGCTTTGCCGTCACGCTGAACTTCGGCGAAACGCCCGAGCCGCTCTACATCCCGTTCGACGCGATCCGCACCTTCGTCGATCCCTCCGTCGAATTCGGCCTGCGCTTCGAGACCCATGACGAGGACGACGACGAGGACGAGGACGACGATCCCGGCGATATCGAGATCGAAGAGGACGAGGCGCCGCGCAAGGATGCCGAGGTCGTCAGCCTCGACAGTTTCCGCAAGTAGCGGCACACGGCGGCCGCCACGGTATGCAGCGGCATGCCGATTGCCGAATCCCCTCCCCCCGCGTAAGACGTCCCCACGTTCGTGAGGAGGCTTCCGCGATGACCCAGACCCGCACCGAAACCGACAGCTTCGGCCCGCTCGAGGTGCCCGCCGACAAGTACTGGGGCGCGCAGACCCAGCGGTCGATCATGAACTTCCCGATCGGCTGGGAAACCCAGCCGGTGGCGATCGTCCGCGCGCTGGGCGTGGTCAAGCGGGCCTGCGCGCTGGTCAACATCGACCAGGGCGATATCGAGCCGGACCTGGGCGAGGCGATCGCCGCCGCCGCGCAGGAGGTCATCGACGGCAAGTTCGACGACAATTTCCCGCTGGTCGTGTGGCAGACCGGTTCGGGCACCCAGTCGAACATGAACGCCAACGAGGTGATCGCGAACCGCGCCATCGAGATGCTGGGGGGCGAGCTCGGCTCGAAATCGCCGGTCCACCCGAACGACCATGTCAACCGCGGCCAATCCTCCAACGATACCTTCCCGACCGCGATGCATGTCGCCATCGGGATGAGCGCCCGCGACGTGCTGCTGCCGGGCTTGCGGAAACTGCACGCGGCGCTGGTCGCCAAGTCCGGGGAATTCGCCGATATCATCAAGATCGGCCGCACCCATACGCAGGATGCCACGCCGCTGACGCTGGGCCAGGAATTCGGCGGCTACGCGCATCAGGTCGCGATGGGGATCGGCCGGGTCGAGATGTGCCTGCCGCATATCTACGAACTGGCGCAGGGCGGCACCGCCGTCGGCACCGGGCTGAACACCAAGACCGGCTGGGACACGCGCGTCGCGGCGCAGATCGCCGAGATCACCGGCCTGCCCTTCGTCACCGCGCCGAACAAGTTCGAGGCGCTGGCCGCGCATGACGCGATGGTGATGTTCTCGGGCGCGCTGAAAACCGTCGCGGCGAGCCTGTTCAAGATCGCCAACGACATGCGGCTTCTGGGGTCCGGCCCCCGGTCGGGCCTGGGAGAGTTGATCCTGCCGGAGAACGAGCCGGGATCGTCGATCATGCCGGGCAAGGTGAACCCGACGCAGGCCGAGGCGCTGACGATGGTCTGCGCGCATGTGATGGGCAACGACGCCGCGGTGGGCTTCGCCGGCAGCCAGGGGCATTTCGAACTGAATGTCTACAACCCGATGATGTCCTACAACGTGCTGCAATCCATGCAGCTTCTGGGCGATGCGGCGGGGTCGTTCACCGACAACATGGTGGTGGGCACCAAGGCCAACACCCAGCGGATCGACAAGCTGATGCGGGAATCGCTGATGCTGGTCACCGCGCTGGCGCCGACGATCGGCTACGACAACGCCACCAAGGTCGCCAAGACGGCGCACAAGAACGGCACCACGCTGAAGGAAGAGGCGATCGCGCTGGGCTTCGTCGACGAGAACACCTTCGACCGGATCGTGCGGCCCGAACAGATGATCGGCCCCTCCGACTGATGGGCGAGACGGTCAACCTGCGGCAGGCCCGCAAGGCCCGCGACCGCGCCCGAAAGCGGGCCGAGGCCGAGGAGAACGCCGCGCGGCACGGGCTGAGCAGGGCCGCGAAATCGTTGGCCGAGGCGCGGGCCGAGAAAGCCCGCGCCGCGCTTGACGCGCACCGCCGCGACCCCGGCCCGCGCGGGCCCGGCGACGGGGAATGACCCGGCCGGAGAAGCATTCGCTGACCCTGGCCGGGCATCGCACCTCGGTCTCGCTGGAACCGGAGTTCTGGGCCGCCTTCCGCGAGATCGCGGCCGGGCGCGGGCTGGCCGTCAACGCGCTGGCCGCCGAGATCGACGCGGCCCGCGACCCGGACACGGGGCTGGCCACCGCGATCCGGCTGCATGTCCTGCGCCACTATCGGGGGCGGTGACGGCGGGCCGCCGCCGCCCTAGCCCAGCATCGCCAGCCCCGGAAACGTCTCCAGCAGCCACCACGAGAACCGCGTGAACGCGCCGGTGATCAGCGCCAGCCCCACGGCGATCAGCAAAAGCCCCATCGCCCGCTCGATCAGGCCCATGTGCCGCTTCAGCCGGTTCATCACCCCGGTCGCCCGGTCGATGAAGATCGCCGCCAGCAGGAACGGCAGCCCCAGCCCCAGCGCATAGACCGCCAGAAGCGTCGTGCCGCGCGCCACCGAGGCCTCGGAGGCCGCGAGCGACAGGATCGCGCCCAGTTGCGGGCCGATGCAGGGCGTCCAGCCGAAGGCGAAGGCCAGGCCCAGCACATAGGCGCCCACCGCCGACCCGCCGCGGTCGCCCGCATCAAGACGCGCCTCGCGGTCGAGGATCGGGATCCGGAAGACATGCAGGAAATGCAGCCCCAGCACGATCACCACCGCGCCCGAGGCGCGGGTGAACCATTCCTGGTTGGTCAGGAAGAACCGCCCGAAGGTCGAGGCCGCGAAACCCAGAAGCAGGAAGACGGTCGACAGGCCCAGCACGAAGAACACCGCCGGCAGCACCGTGCGCCGCCGCGCCGCCGCGCCGCCCGCGGTCATCTCGCTCACGCTGATCCCGCTCATGTAGGCCAGGTAGGGCGGCACGATCGGCAGGACGCAGGGCGACAGGAACGACAGCACGCCGGCCAGCAGCGCCACGAAGGCGCCCGCCAGCAGACCCGCGTCGATGATGTCGATCCCGAACATGGCCCAGACCTAGTCGATCCCCCGCGCCGCGTCACGCCCACGCCGTGTCACATCGGCGTGGACGCGATGTCGCAGCGCGGCGCTCAGCGCGCCAGGGACCACCAGCCACGGCGCTTGGGCCGCGCCTTCGCCTCCGGCTCCGGCTCCGGCGCCTCGGCCTCCGACGGGTCGGGCTGCGCCATCCCGGTCGCGGGCGCGGGGGCCGGATCGGGCATCGGCACCGGCGCCTCGGCCTGCGCGACGGCCAGCGCCGCGTCGGCTTCCGCCGCGGCCGGGGCGGCGTCCGGTTCCGGCGCGGCCGGGGCGGCCTCCGGTTCCGGCGCGGGCGCGGGTTCGGCAGCGGCTTCGGCCGGTTCGGCAACCGGTTCCGGGGCGGGCTTCTTGCGGCTGCGCCGCTTCGGCGCGGGCTTGGGCGCCTCGGCTTCCGCTTCGGCGGGCGCGTCAGCCGGCGCCTCGGCCTCGGCCTTGGTCGCGCGGCTGCGGCGCGCGCGCTTGGGCTTGGCCGGTTCGGACGGTTCCGGCGCCTCGGCCGCCTCGGCCGCGGGTTCGGCCGCCGTCTCTGCGCTGGCCTCTGCCGGGCCGTCCGTCGCCTCGGCGGCCTCGGCCGGGCCCTCCTCGGCCTTGCTGCGCCGGCTGCGGCGCGGGCGCTTGGGCTTGGCCGGCGCCTCCGCCGGCTGCTCCGCCTCGGCCTCGGAGGCCTCGGCCGCGCCAGTCTCGCCGGTCTCGGCCCCGGTATCGGCCTCGGCCGCCTCCGCGCCATTGTCCTCGGCGCCGCCGCGCCGCCGGCGCCGGCGCCGGCGCTTCTTCTTGCGCGGCGCATCCTCCTCGGCGCGGGGCTCCGCAGCGGCCTCCTCCTCCTCGGGGGTCTCGGCGATCTCGTCGTCCTCGTCGAGATCCTCCATCAGCGAGGCATCGGCGGACACCACCGCCTGGCTCGCCTCCGGCACCACCCGGGTCGCGGTCTTGAACTTCTCGATCGTGAAATCGGGGCTGACCAGCGTTCCATCGGCCTCCAGCCGCACCGACAGGCCGTAGCGCGCCTCAATCTGGGCGATATGCTCGCGCTTGTGGTTGACGAGGTAGTTGACCACCGTCACCGGCGCGCGCAGCAGCACCTCGCGCGACCGCTTGCGGGTGCCCTCTTCCTCCAACTGGCGCAGGATCGCCAGCGCGAGGCTTTCGTCGGACCGGATGATCCCGGTGCCGTGGCAATGCGGACAGGGCGAGGTCGTCGCCTCCAGCATCCCCGGCCGCAGCC
>CAYUXM010000090.1:0-11350 GCA_964448765.1 uncultured Rhodobacterales bacterium | reverse complement strand
GGCTCCGCCCGTTCGTCGCTGAAAACGCTCCACCGGAGCGTTTTCCGGGCGCTCCTCACCCCTGCGGCGTCATCGACTGGCGTTGCCGCTTGCGCTCCAGCCCCAGACGGTGCTCGCGCCAGATGATCACGATCCCGGCGGACACCACCAGCGCCGCGCCGGCCAGCACCGTCAGCGTCGGCGCCTCGGCGAAGAAGACATAGCCGACGACCAGCGCCAGCAGCATCGAGACATAGTCGAACGGCGCGATCACCGAGGCGTCGGCATGGCGGTAGGCGGCCGTCAGGAACACCTGCCCGAACCCGCCAAGCACCCCGGCGGCCACCAGCTTCGCCGCCGTCTCGGGCGTGGGCAGCACCCAGCCCCAGGGCAGGGTGACGAGCGACAGGAGCGCCGCGTTGACGGAAAACCAGAAGACGATCGCCGAGGTGGTTTCCTCCGCCACCAGCTTGCGCACGAAGATCTGCGCCAGCGCCGCGAAGACCGCGCCGGTGAAGACGATCATCGCGCCCAGCGCCTCGGCCGCCGCCATCTGCCCGCCCTGCAGGGCGGTCAGTCGCGGCGACAGGATGATCAGCACGCCGGCCAGCCCCAGCACCACCGCGAAGATCCGGAACGCCCGCACCGTCTCGCCCAGGAACATCGCGGCGAAGACGACGGTCAGCAGCGGCGCGGCATAGCCGATCGCGGTGACCTCGGGCAGCGGCAACAGGCCCAGCCCGGCGAAACCGCAGGCCATCGCGGTGGTGCCCACCACGGCGCGCCAGACATGGCCCAGCGGGTTTTTCGTCGTCAGCCCCTGGCCCAGCTTGCGGGTCGCGATCAGCCAGACCAGGATCACCGGGACGGCAAAGGCCGAGCGGAAGAACACCGCCTGCCCCGGCGGCACCTCGCCCCGGGCGGCCTTGACCAGCGCCGCCATCGCCACGAAGACGGTGACCGAAAGAACCTTGAGAAGAATGCCGCGGATCGGGTTCATGCCTGTTTCCCGCCGGCATAGAACGCGCCGACGCGGCAAAGCGCAAGCCCCGGCGCGGCGCCCGTCAGGCCGCCGCGCGCCGCCGGGCCGGGCCGACGAGCGCCGCGAGGCCGAGGATCGCGCCGGACACGACGGCGATCATCCCGGCCGCCGACAGCGCCGCGGGAAAGCCCAGCCAGAGCGGCGCGTATCCCGCCAGCACGAAGCCCAGCACCGCCGCGAGCACGGCGAAGCCCAGCGTCCAGCCCAGCATCGGGCCCAGCCGTTCGGTCATCAGCCGCGCCGCGGCGGGCGGGCAGACGAACATCGCGATCACCAGGATCGAGCCGACGGCGTCGAAGGCCGCCACCGCGGCCAGCGCGGCGGCCAGCGTCAGCCCCAGCCCGATCGCCGCCACCGGAAGGCCGAGGACGGCGGCGAAGCCCGCGTCGAAGGTCGCGATCACCAGCGCCCGCCAGGCCAGCGCGGCCAGCAGCGCCACCGCCGCGGCGGCCAGCGCCATCCGCCCCAGTTCCGCCGGCAGCCCCGACAGCGCCGCCGGATCGGCCAGCGACGACCAGCCCCGCGCCTCCAGCCAGACAAGGCTTTCAAGGCTGCCCATCAGCGCGTGTTCGACATCGAGATGCACGCCCGAGGTATCGCTGCGCTCCAGAAGCAGGACGCCGGCGGCGAACATCGCGGTGAAGACGATGCCCATCGCCGCCCCCGGCTCCACCCGCCCGGCGCGGATCAGGAACTGGATCAGCAGCACCGCCACCACCGCCGCCCCGGCCGCGCCCAGCAGCATCGGGATCGTCGCGATCCGCCCGGTCAGCAGGAAGGCCACCACGATGCCGGGCAGCACGGCATGGCTGATCGCGTCGCCCAGCAGCGCCTCGCGGCGCAACAGCAGGAACACGCCGGGCACCGCGCAGGCCACGGCGGCCAGCGTGCCGATCAGCATCGGCACCAGCGTGAAACCCAGGAATTCCCCCGCCGCGGTCATGGCGCCGCCCTCGGCGCCGGTTCGGCCCCGCGCCGCAGCGCGCGGGCCAGCATCCCGCGGCGCGGCGCGGCCAGCATCGAGACGGCAAAGCCCGCCGTCGCCACCAGCACCACGATCGGCCCGGTGGGCAGCGCCGGCGCGGTGGACGAGATCGCGGCGCCGACATAGCCCGCCGCCGCGCCGATCGCCCCGGCAACCGCAACCAGCCAGCCGCCCCGGTCGGCCCAGAACCGCGCGGCGGCGGCCGGGATGATCAGCAGCGCCACGATCAGCACCAGCCCGACGATCTTCAGCCCGATCACCGTCACCGCGACCGCGAGCGCGGTGACGGCGCGGTCGATCCCCGCCACCGGCAGGCCCGCGGCGCGGGCGAAGGCCGGGTCGAAGGCCGACCACAGCATCGACCGGCCCAGCGCCAGCGCCGCCAGCGTCACCACCCCGGCCCCGGCGGCGATCGTCAGCGCCTCGTTTCGCAGCATCCCCGCCGTGGCGCCCAGCAGCATCGACTCGAGCCCCGCCGCGCGCCCTGTGGGCAGGGCCTGCACGACGGTCAGCAGCACCACGCCCGCCCCGAAGAACGCCGACAGGACCGCGCCGATCGCGGCATCCTCGGGCAGCCGGGTGCGGCGCGCCAGCCGGTCGACGGCCCATGCGCCCAGCGCGGCCGAGGCCGCCGCGCCCAGCATCAGCCCCGGCAGTGCGCGGCCGTCGAGGCCCAGGGCCACCATCACCAGAAACGCCGCCGCGAGGCCCGGCAGCGTGGCATGGCCGATCGCGTCGCCCAGCAGCGCCCGGCCGCGCAAGACGAGGAAGGCCCCCGTCACCCCGGCGGCAAAGCCGAGCCCGGCGGCGCCCAGCGTCACCAGCGTCGCGTTGTAGCCAAGCCCGAGGCCGAGCGCCTGCCAGATCATCCTATTCCGCCGCCGTCGCCGCCGCCGCCGACAGGCCCGGCAACCGGCCGCCATAGGCTTGGGCCAGCGCGGCATTGGTGAAAGCCACGGCCACGCTTCCCTCGGCGACCGGGCGGCGATTGAGGATCAGGACGCGGTCGAAATACTCCGCCACCGTCGCAAGGTCGTGATGCACGGCGACCAGCGTGCGGCCCTCGGCCCGCAGCCGGTGCAGCACCGCGACGATCGCCGCCTCCGTCGCGGCATCGACCCCGGCGAAGGGTTCGTCCAGCAGGTAGAGATCGGCGCCCTGCGCCAGCGCGCGGGCCAGGAACACGCGCTGCTGCTGGCCGCCCGAAAGCTGGCCGATCTGGCGATCCGCGAACTCCTCCATGCCGACCAGCGCGAGGAAATCGGCGGCGCGGGCGCGATGCCGCGCCGCGACCCGGCCGAACAGCCCCAACTCGCGCCACAGGCCCATCAGCACGACGTCGATCACCCGGATCGGGAAATCCCAGTCCACGCTGGCGCGCTGCGGCACGTAAGCCAGCCGGTGCCGGGCCCCGGCCAGCGGCCGGCCGAACACCTCGATCCGGCCCGCCGTGGGCGCCAGCGCGCCCACCACGGTCTTGATCAGCGTCGACTTGCCCGCGCCGTTCGGCCCGACGATGGCCGTCATCGTGCCCTCCGGGAACGCGGCGTCGACGGCCTCGATCGCCGGTGCGTCGCCATACCCCGCCGAAATCTCGCGAAGCGCGAGCGCGGCGGGGATGGTATCTCGACCCGGTTCGCCCATCGCCGTCACAGCCCCGCCGACAGCCGGCCGTTCAGGCCGCGCTGGGGCACCCGGCCGCCCAGCGCGCCGGCGATCGTGGTCACGTTGTGGTCGATCATGCCAAGCCAGGTGCCCTCGTAGCTGCCCTCGGGCCCCATCGCGTCGGAGAACAGCTCGCCGCCGACGATGACCTCGTGGCCGCGCGCCGCCGCGCCCTCGATCAGCGCGCGGATGTTGCGATCCGAGACCGAGCTTTCGACGAACACCGCGCCGATCCGGCGACTGACCAGCAGGTCGACCAGTTCGCCGATCCGGTTCAGCCCGGCCTCCGATTCCGTGGAAATCCCCTGGATCCCCTGCACCTCGAAGCCGTAGGCGCGGCCGAAATAGGCGAAGGCATCATGCGCGGTGACCAGAACGCGCGCCTCTTCGGGCACGCTGGCCAGCACCTCGCGCGCATAGGCGTCGAGCCGCGCGGCCTCGGCCCCGTAGGCCTCGGCATTGGCGGCGAACGCCGCCGCCGCCCCGGGCCGGGCCTCGGCCAGCATGTCGCGCGCCGCCAGCGCGACGAGCGACCACAGATCGGGATCCATCCAGACATGCGGATCGTGCGCGTCGGCATATTCGCCATGCGCGATCAGCCGGTCCTGCGGCACCGCCGCGCCCAGCGCGACCACGGGCTTGGTGCCGGCGAGATCGGCGAGGAAGGGTTCGAGTTGCGCCTCAAGTCCCAGCCCGTGCCACGCCACCAGGTCGGCCCGCGCCATCGCGAGGATATCCGTTCGCGTCGGCCGGAAGCCGTGCGGGTCCAGCCCCGGCCCCATCAGCGATCGCGCCTGAACCTCGGCCCCGCCGACCGCCGCCACGACATCGCCGATCATCCCCGTGGTCGCGACGACCTGCAGCGGCGCGGCCGCCCGCGCGCCGACCGGCAGGGCCAGCGCCCCCGCACCGACAAGCATACCCAGCGCAGCCCGTCGCGAGATCGCACCCGGCACCGTCATGTCTCGTGTCCTCCATCCTGTTGCTGACAGGACAATATGAGAACCGTTCGCAAGAAGTCAAATGGATTGCGACTTATTCGCAATTGCAGGACAGACGGGACGGCGCGGTGGCGAGGAAGCGCTGGAACTGCCGCCCGGTTCGGGGGTATCCCCGGTGCGGAACGGTGGGCAAGGGCCGCACCGGCAGCCCGCTACGGAGCAGAGCATGACATTCGACCGCAAGATCCGCATCGCCCCCTCGATCCTCTCCGCCGATTTCGCCGATTTCGGCCGCGAGATCGGTGCGATCGAGGCGCAGGGCGCCGACTGGGTCCATGTCGACGTGATGGACGGCCATTTCGTGCCGAACCTGACCTTCGGCCCGCCGGCGGTGAAGGCGTTCCGCAAGCATGTGACGACCTTCATGGACGTGCACCTGATGATCGCGCCGGTCGATCCCTATATCGAGGCCTATGCCGAGGCCGGGGCAGACCTGATCTCGGCCCATGTCGAGGCCGGGCCGCATATCCACCGCACCTTGCAGGCGATCCGGGCGCAGGGCGTGAAATCGGGCGTGGTGCTGAACCCCGGCACCCCGGTCGAGGCGGTGGAACACGTGCTCGACCTGTGCGACCTCGTGCTGCTGATGACCGTGAATCCCGGCTTCGGCGGGCAGAAGTTCATCCGCTCGGGCGTGGAAAAGACCCGCCGGCTGCGCGCGATGATCGGCGATCGGCCGATTCATATCCAGATCGACGGCGGCGTGACCGCCGAGACCGCGCCGCTGGTGGCCGCCGCCGGGGCCGATGTGCTGGTGGCGGGCTCGGCCGTGTTCCGCGGCGGGTCGGCCGACGATCCGGCACCCTACGGCGCGAACATCCGCGCGCTTCGGGCGGCGGCGGAGGCCACGCGCGGCGACATGGCCTGACCGGCCGCGCGCCCGGCGGGCCTTGCCTCGCCGCCGCGCCGCGCCGAAACTCCCGCCATGACCGACACGCCGCCTCCAGCCCCGCCCCGGCTTCGCCTGCGCCTGCAGTTCGGCCCCGGCGTGATGTTCGGGCCGGGCAAGGCCGACCTTCTGGAAGGCATCCGCGAAACCGGGTCGATCGCTGCCGCCGGCCGGCGGATGGGGATGAGCTACAAGCGCGCCTGGACGCTGGTGGAAACCCTGAACGCGGCCTTCGCCGAACCGCTCGTCGCCTCGGCGCGCGGCGGTTCGGGCGGCGGCGGCGCCGGTCTGACCGAGGCGGGAGAGACCGCACTGGCACGCTACCGGGCGCTGGAAGCCGCCGCAGCCGTGGCCGGTGCCGACGATATCGCGGCGCTGCAAGCGATGCTGCGGCCCGGCATCGCATCGGATATTTCCGATGAAACATAACGCTTGACGCACCGGTCGCCCCCTTCGTTATGTTTGCGCAGACATAACGACTGGATGGCCCATGCCCCGCCTGTTCCTGCGTCGCACCCTGCTTTGCGCAGCCCTCGTCCTCGCCCCGCTCGCCGCCGCGGCGGAGCAGGTGACCGTGTTCGCCGCCGCCTCGCTGCGCACGGCGCTGGACGACTTCGCCGCCGACTGGCAGGCCGAAACCGGCCATGCCGCCGCGATCAGCTATGCCGGGTCGAGCGTGCTGGCCAAGCAGATCGTCGCCGGCGCCCCGGCCGACGTGTTCATCTCGGCCAGCATCGGCTGGATGGACGAGGTCGAGGCCGCCGGCCTGATCGCCGGGGCCGCGCGGCGCGACATCCTCGGCAACAGCCTGGTCCTGATCGCCCACGGCAGCGATGCGACCGCCGTCGGGATCGGGCCGGAGACCGACCTGCCGGGCCTGCTGGGCGACGGCAGGCTGGCAATGGCGCTGGTCGATGCGGTGCCGGCCGGGCAATACGGCAAGGCGGCGCTGGAAAGCCTTGGCCTGTGGGGCCCGGTCGCGCCGGCGGTCGCGCAGGCCGACAACGTGCGCGCCGCGCTGGCGCTGGTCGCCAGCGGCGAGGCCCCCCTCGGCATCGTCTACGCGACCGATGCCGCGGCGGAAGACAATGTCACCGTCGTCGGCACCTTCCCGCCCGACAGCCACCCGCCGATCGTCTATCCCGCCGCGCTGCTGGCCGGGGCGGCCGATGCCGCCGACCGCGCGTTCTTCGAGGCGCTGACCTCTGCAACCGCCACCGCGGCGTTTCGCAGGCAGGGCTTCACGGTTCCGCCGTGACGCGCCGGGAACCGCCCGAGCCGCCGCGCGGCGGCTTCCCCGTCGCCGGGGCCCAGGATAGGAAGGGGCGATGCTGACCGACTGGTTGTCCCCGGAAGAATGGCAGGCCGTCGCCCTGTCGCTGCGCGTGTCGTTCTGGGCCGTCGCGGCCAGCCTGCCGCTGGGCATCTTCACCGCCTATGCGCTGGCGCGCTGGCGCTTTCCGGGCAAGCAGATCGTCAATGGCCTTGTCCATCTGCCGCTGATCCTGCCGCCGGTGGTGACGGGCTACCTTCTGCTGCTGACCTTCGGGCGCACCGGCACCGTCGGCCGATTCCTCGACGAGTGGTTCGGCCTCGTCTTCGCCTTCCGCTGGACCGGCGCGGCGCTCGCCGCCGCCGTCATGGCCTTTCCGCTGATGGTGCGCGCGATCCGGCTGGCGATCGAGGCCGTCGATCCGAAGCTGGAAGAGGCCGCTTCGACCCTGGGCGCGGGGCCGGTGCGGGTGTTCGCCACCGTCACGCTACCGCTGATCCTGCCCGGCGTGCTGGCCGGCGCGATCCTCGCCTTCGCCAAGGCGATGGGCGAATTCGGCGCGACGATCACCTTCGTGTCGAACATCCCCGGCCAGACCCAGACGCTGCCCTCGGCGATCTACGCCTTCCTGCAGGTGCCGGGCGGCGAGCCGCAGGCGGCCCGGCTGGTGCTGGTCGCGGTGGCGGTGGCGATGGTGGCGCTGCTGGCCTCGGAATGGCTGGGCCGGGCCGTGGCACGACGGATCGCGGGCCGATGACGCTGGATGTCCGCCTTGTCCACCGGCTGCCGGGCCTGACGCTCGATCTCGCCTTCGAGGCGCCGGCGGGGCTGACCGCGCTGTTCGGCCGCTCCGGCGCGGGCAAGACGACGGTGATCAATGCCGTGGCCGGGCTGCTGCGCCCCGATGCGGGCCGGATCGTGGCCGAGGGAACGGTGCTGCTGGACACCGACCGCGGCATCTGCCTGCCGCCGCACCGGCGCCGGATCGGCTATGTCTTTCAGGACGCGCGGCTGTTTCCGCATCTGACGGTGCGGCAGAACCTGCTGTTCGGCAATCGCCTTGCCCCGCGCGGCGATCCGGGCGCGCCGCTCGACCGGATCGTCGAGATGCTGGGGATCGGCCCGCTTCTGCCGCGCCGGCCCGGCGCGCTGTCGGGCGGCGAGAAAAGCCGCGTGGCGCTGGGCCGCGCGATCCTCGCCAAGCCGCGGGTGCTGTTGATGGACGAACCGCTCGCCGCGCTCGACGAGGCGCGCAAGGCGGAAATCCTGCCCTATCTCGAACGGCTGCGCGACGAGATCGGCCTGCCGATGCTTTATGTCAGCCATTCCGCGGCCGAGGTCGCGCGGCTTGCCACCACGATCGTGCTGATCGAGGCCGGGCGCTGCACCGCCGCCGGCCCGGCGGCAGAAATCCTGTCGGACCCGGCGCTGGCGCCGGGGATGGGGCTGCGCGAGGCCGGGGCGATCCTGCCCGCCCGCGTGGCCGCGCAGGAGGACGACGGGCTGACCCGGCTCGACACCGCCGCGGGGCCGGTCTGGCTGCCGCGGGTGCCGGCCGCGCCGGGAACGTCGCTGCGGATCCGGATCCTCGCGACGGACGTGATGATCGCCACCCGAAGGCCCGAGGCGCTGTCGGCGCTCAACGTCCTGCCCGGCCGGGTGACGGCGCTGCGCGCCGGCGAGGGGCCGGGGGTGATGGTGCAGCTGTCGCTCGGCGGTGCGCCGATCCTGGCGCGGATCACCCGCCGGTCGGCCACGGCGCTGGGCCTTGCGCCGGGGCGCGAGGTCTACGCGGTGCTCAAGGCGGTCTCGGTCGCGGCCGAAAGCATCGGCGGCGGCTAGCGCCCGGCGCCGGCGGACAGCCGCCGGCGGTGGCGGCCCGGACAGGACAACCGGGCACGGCCCGCGAGGCCCCGATATCGCCGCGTCGCGCGCGATCATCCGGCACCTGCCGAGGGCCACGACCACAGCGACCCAGGCGCACACCGACGCTGCCGTCGCGACGCCGCGCGACGGATCATGCCCTGCCGGCCCGCGCGGTGCCCGGCGGATCCGGGATCGGCGCAGCGGACCGATCAGGCCTCGTGCTCGGCGCGCGTGATCCGGAATATCCGCAAGGCGGGATCCGTCCGGCTCGGGCCGTCATGGCGGTAGCCAGCCTTTTCCAGCACCCGCGCCGACGCGGCATTGTCCTCGTGCACGACGGCATAGAGATCGCGGAGCGACCGCCAGTTCAGGAACGCGCGCTCGGTGAACAGGGCGACGATCTCGCTGCCCATGCCCTGCCCCCAATGCGCCCTGCCGATCCAGTAGCTGATCTCGGCCGTGTCGCGATCCCGCGACTTCTCGGGGAAGGCGAGACGTGCCTGCCCCACGACCTCGCCCGCGCGTTCCACCGCGCAGACGTCGTGATGACCCTGCGCGGCCGAGATCTCGATCAGCGCGCGGGCGGTTTCCTCGTCCAGCGGGTCGGGATAGGTCTCGGGCATGTAGGTCCAGACCTCCGGATCGTCGAGCAGCGCCCGGTACACCGGCAGGTCTTCGGGCCGCCAGCGCCGGAACGCGTAGGGCGACGCCGCCGCGCGCGCCTCGCGCGCCGTCCGCTCCGCGGTCCCGCGCAGATGGGACAGACGCAGATCGTCTTCACAGTCCTGCGTGACCCAGCCCTGCTGCAGCGGATCAAAGGCCAGGGCGATCCCGTTCTCCCGGCAGAAGTCGATTTCCTCGCGATCGAGCGTGCCGGCAAATCGCGGCTTGTCGCTCCGGAAGCTGCGGCCGCTCGGCAGCGACAGCGCCTGCTTTCTGGATTGCATGTCAAACTCCCGTTGGCGGGGCCCCGTCCGCACACCAAGGCCGTCGGGGCCAAATAATATGGTTATTGAATACTTAGTTAACATTAGATAGGAACCGCGTTGGCGCTGTCGAGTGGTCAGGAAGCGGATTCTTTCGATTTTTGGCCTTGACTCGCACCTCGAATCGCCTGCCCGCCGCTCACGGCGCCGGAGCGCCGGTCAGACCGTATCGCGCCAGTTCCTCGTAGCGCGCGCCCTTGCGCGACAGCCGCGACCGCCAGAGCCCGAATCGGTCCACCCGGAACGGTGGCGCGCGAAACCCGGCGCGGCTGGCGAGGTCGTCGCGAAGCGCCGCGATGTCGGATCGCGCCGGGGTCGCCGACAGCCGCGCGATCGTGACATGCGGGCGGAACCGCTGCCGGGCAAACGCGAGGCCGGCGGCGCGCAGGGCACGCACCACGGCCTGTTCGAGCATCGCCAGCGCCGGGTTCGGCACCACGCCGGCGAAGACCAGCCGCGGCGCCTGCTCGCCGAAGATGTCGACCCCGGCAAGTTGCAGGTCGAAAGCCGGGGCGAGCAGCCCCGACAGCGCCAGATGCGCCTCCTCCAGCGCCGCGTCGGTCTGGTCGCCGAGAAAGGCCAGCGTCAGGTGCAGGTTCTCGCGCGGCACCGGGCGCCCGACGCTGAGGCCGCGTTGCAGGGCCGCAAGCGCGTCGCGGATGTCGTCGGGAAGCGCGATGGCCACGAATGTCCTGTGCCGGTCGGTCATTCCCGAACCGTCGGCCAAAGCCGGCGCCACCGCAACCCGCCCCGGTCTGCCGGGCCGGGGCCGCCCGCATCGCCGGCCGCGCGGCGGCCGGGTCATCGGATTGATTTGCCCGAAGGATCAGTTAGTCCTTGGGCATGAGCCGCGCCACGGCGGCCGAATCAACGAACAGGGAGACATCACATGAAAGTCACTGGCGCCATTGCCGCCGTGCTGCTGGCCACCACGGCCCTGCCGGTCACGGCCGAAACCCTGCGCTGGGCGCGGGCGGGCGACTCGCTCACGCTCGATCCGCATGCCCAGAACGAGGGGCCGACCCACACGCTGGCCCACCAGATGTACGAACCGCTGATCATCCGCGACATGGCCGGCGCGTTCCAGCCCGCGCTGGCGACCGACTGGGCGCCGAAGGCCGACGACCCGAATGTCTGGGTGTTCAACCTGCGCCAGGGCGTCACCTATCACGACGGCGCCGATTTCACCGCCGAGGATGTCGTGTTCTCGATCAACCGCGCCAAGTCGGAAAACTCCAACATGAAGGAGTTGCTGTCCTCGGTCGTCGAGGTTCGCGCGGTCGATGACCACACCGTCGAATTCGTCACCGACGGGCCGAACCCGATCCTGCCGTCGAACCTGACCAACCTGTTCATGATGGACAAGGGCTGGACCGAGGCGAACGGCGCGGTAGACGTGCAGGATGTCGAGGGCGGCGAAACGACCTTTGCCGCCACCAACACCAACGGCACCGGCCCCTACAAGCTGGTCTCGCGCGAACCCGACGTGCGCACCGTGCTGACGATCAACGAGGACTACTGGGGCAAGGACGACTTCCCGCTCGATGTCACCGAGATCGTCTACACGCCGATCCAGAACGCCGCGACCCGCGTCGCCGCGCTTTTGTCGGGCGAGGTCGATTTCATCCAGGACGTGCCGGTGCAGGATCTCGGCCGGGTGGCGA
>CAYUXM010000089.1:0-11413 GCA_964448765.1 uncultured Rhodobacterales bacterium | reverse complement strand
TATTTCCAGTCGCTGCTGCGCCTTCAGGCGGAACTGATCAAGCTGCAGGACTGGGTGCAGCACAGCGGCGAGAAGATCGTGGTGCTGTTCGAGGGCCGCGACAGCGCCGGCAAGGGTGGCGTGATCAAGCGGATCACCCAGCGGCTGAACCCCCGCGTCGTGCGCGTCGTGGCGCTGCCCGCGCCGTCGGACCGGGAAAAGACCCAGTGGTATTTCCAGCGCTACGTCCCGCACCTGCCGGCCGGCGGCGAGATCGTGCTGTTCGACCGGTCGTGGTACAACCGCGCCGGGGTGGAACGGGTGATGGGCTTCGCCGACGAGGCCGAGGTCGAGCAGTTCTTCCAGGACGTGCCGGAATTCGAGCGGATGCTGGTGCGCTCCGGCATCCGGCTGGTGAAATACTGGTTCTCGATCACCGACGAGGAACAGCAGATGCGCTTCCTGATGCGGATTCACGATCCGCTGAAACAGTGGAAGCTGAGCCCGATGGACCTGCAAAGCCGGGTGCGCTGGGAACATTACACCAAGGCCAAGGAAGACATGCTGGCCCGCACCAACATCCCCGAGGCGCCGTGGTACATCGTCGAGGGCAACGACAAGAAGCGGGCGCGGCTGAACTGCATCGACCACCTTCTGGGGCTGATGCCCTACGCGGCCGTGCCGCACGAGGAGGTCGTGCTGCCCGACCGGGTGTTCAACCCCGATTACGAACGCAGCGCCCTGCCGCGTGAGCTGTACGTGCCGCGGAAATACTGACCCTAGTCGCGCCGACGCCGGACCAGTGCCGCGGTGTAGATCACCAGCGCCGCCCAGATCATCGGGAAGGCGATCCGCTCCGCCGGGCCGAAGGGTTCGTCGAACAGGAACACCGCGGTCAGGAAGATCATCGTCGGCGCGATGTATTGCAGGATGCCGATGGTCGACAGCCGCAGAAGCTTCGCGCCGTTGGCATAGACCATCAGCGGCACCGCCGTGACGATCCCACAGCCCAGCAGCAGCCAGCCGTCGACCGCCGGGCCGGTGAAGAAATGGCTTTCGCCGCGCGCCGCCAGCCACAGGAAAAAGCCCGCGGCGGGCCCGACCAGCAGCAAAACCTCCAACAGGAACCCCTGGTTCGGGCCGATCGGCAGGCTTTTCTTGAAATAGGCATAGGCGCCCCAGGTCAGCGTCAGCCCCAGCGCCGCGACGGGCACCTGCCCGTTCTCCCAGGTCAGGACCGCGACGGCGGCGGCGGCCAGCGCGACGGCGATCATCTGCGCCGGGCCCAGCCGTTCGCCCAGAAGCACCGCGCCAAGAAGGACCGAGAACAGCGGGTTGATGTAGTAGCCCAGCGCCGCGTCGAGCGCGTGGCCCGACCCGATCGCCCAGACGTAGATACCCCAGTTGAGCGAGACCAGCGCGGCGGTGACCACCCCCATCGCCAGCGTCCGGGGCGAGCGGAACGCGGCGCGCAGATCACCGGTGCGGCGCTGCCACAGCAGGACGGCGCCGGCCACCGGCACCGCCCAGATCACCCGGTGCGCCACCACCTCGACCGGCGGGATATGCGCCAGCGCCTTCATGTAAAGCGGCAGGAAACCCCACAGCAGGTAGGCCGTCACCGCGAAGGCGAAGCCTCGCAGGCTGTCCTCGTTCGCGCCGGCGGCCATCCGTCCCCCTCCCCGTGCCAGCGGGGTTTGACACCATTCCCGCCCGATTGGCAATCGCGCCCGGCGCGGGTTGATCCCGATCAGGGTGCGCCCGGCGCGGCCGCGCCAGTGTCAACGCAGCGACCGGAGCCAGCCCGATGCCAGCAACGCGCGTCCCGACCCGCCGATCCGCCGACCGACCCGCCCCGGTAGGGGCCGCGCCGTGAGCGCCGGTGCGATCCCGGCCGCGCTGCGCGACCGCGGCCGCAGCCTGCTTCTGGCCGCGGCGCTGCTGGCGCTCGCCGCCGGGCTGGTCCTGACCGCGGCCGGGCGGGAAGAGGCCGCCCGCGCGGTCTGGGCCCTTGGCGTCCTGCCGGTCCTCGCCGCGCTTGTCGTCGAGATCGTGCAAAGCCTCAGGCGCGGCGAGGTCGGGCTGGACATCGTCGCGGCGCTGTCGATGTCGGCCGCGCTGGGCTTCGGCGAGACGCTGGCCGCGGCGGTGGTGGCGGTGATGTATTCCGGCGGCAGTTTCCTCGAATCCTATGCCGAGGGCCGCGCCCGGCGCGAGATGCATGCCCTTCTGGGCCGGGTGCCGCGCAGCGCCACGCGGATCGTCGACGGCCGGCTCGACGAGGTGCCGCTGGACGCGATCGTGCCGGGCGACCGGCTGCTGATCCGGCAGGGCGCGGTCGCCCCGGTCGACGGCACGGTGGCGCGGGGGCCCGCGCTGCTCGATCTGTCGGCACTGACCGGGGAAAGCCTGCCAGTGCGCCGCGAGGCGGGCGACGAGGTGCTGTCGGGCGCCACGAACCGCGGCGAGGCGTTCGAGATGGCGGCGATCCGCCCCGCGGCGGACAGCACCTATGCCGGCATCGTGCGGCTGGTGGAAGAGGCGCAGCGATCCCGCGCGCCGATGGCGCGGATGGCCGATCGCTGGTCGCTGGGCTTTCTGGCCGTCACCGTAACGATCGCCGGGCTGGCCTGGGCGCTGACGGGCGACCCGATCCGCGCGGTGGCGGTTCTGGTGGTGGCCACCCCCTGCCCGCTGATCCTGGCGGTGCCGGTGGCGCTGGTCGCCGGCCTGTCGCGCGCCGCGGCGCAGGGCGTGCTGATCAAGGGCGCGCGCGCCCTGGAGGCCCTGGCCCGGCCCGGCACGCTGATCCTCGACAAGACCGGCACGCTCACCCACGGCCAGCCGGCGCTGGCGCTGGTGGAACCCGCACCGGGTTTCGCGGCCGACGACCTGCTGGGCCTCGCCGCCGCGCTCGACCAGGCCTCGCAGCACCCGGTGGCGCTGGCGCTGGCAGAGGCGGCGCGCGACCGCGGCCTTGCCCTGCCGCTTCCCGAGGCGGCGGAAGAGGTGCCGGGCGAAGGTGTCGCGGGCCGTGTCGGCGGGCGGGAGGTGATCGTCGGCGGGCCGGATTTCGTGGCCGCCCGACTGGGCATCCCGGCGGCGGACACGACCACCAAACCGGGCACCGTCACCGTCGCCGTCGCCATCGACGGGCGCCTTGCCGGCCGCATCCTGCTGGCCGACCGGCTGCGCGAGGGCACGGCGGAATTCCTGGCCGCGCTGCGCCGGCTGGGCCATCGCCGCATCCTGCTGGCCACCGGCGACCGCGCCGATATCGCGGCGGCGGTGACCCGCGGGCTGGGCCTTGACGGGGTACGGGCCGGGCTGACACCGGATCGCAAGGTGCTATTGGTACTGAGCGAGCGCAAGAACGGGCCGGTGACGATGGTCGGCGACGGGGTGAACGACGCGCCGGCGCTGGCCGCCGCCGATGTCGGCGTGGCGATGGGCGCGCGCGGCGCGGCGGCCTCGGCCGAGGCGGCCGACGTGGTGCTTCTGGTCGACCGGCTGGATCGGCTGCTGCCGGGCATCGAGATCGCGCAGGGTGCGCGCGGGATCGCCCTGCAAAGCGTGGTCGCCGGGATCGGCCTGTCGCTGGCCGGGATGGTGGCCGCAGCGCTGGGCCATCTGACCCCGGTCGAGGGCGCGCTGCTGCAGGAGGTGATCGACGTGGCGGTGATTTTGAACGCGCTGCGCGTGCTGCGGCTGAAACCGCGCTACGCCTGATCTTCGGCCTTGGCCGCCCGGCCGGCCAGTTCCAGCGCGACGCGGGTGGCCAGCGCCATGTCCTGCAGGCTGATCCACTCCATCGGCCCGTGGATCTCCTGCATCCCGGTGAAGATGTTCGGCGTCGGCACCCCCAGTTCGGTCAGGCGCGAGCCGTCGGTGCCGCCCCGGATCGGCACCGAGCGCGGGTCGAGCCCCAGCGCGCGCACCGCCTCGCGGGCCAGGTCCACCGGCGTCATGTCCTGTTCCAGCCAGTAGCGCATGTTGCGGTACTGCGGCCGGATCGTCACCTCGATCCCGGCCCGCGGCTCGGTCGCGGCCACCGCCGCGCAGACCCGGCGCAGCATCTCGCCCGTGGCCTCCAGCCCCGCCAGTTCGAAATCGCGCAGGATGAACTTCAGCTCCGCCTCCGCCGCGGTGCCCGACATCTGGTAGATGTGCCAGAACCCCTCGCGATCCCGCGTCACCTCGGGGGTGCGGGTGGCCTGCGGCAGGGTCTCGACGATCCGCGCGGCCAGATGCAGCGCGTTCACGAGCTTGCCGGTGGCCAAACCGGGATGGATCGCCACACCGGTGACCCGCACCACCGCCTGGTCGGCCGAGAAGGTTTCATACTCGATCTCGCCGGGCAGCGCGCCGTCGAACGTATAGGCGAAATCCGCGCCGAGGTCGGCGGGCAGCCGGGCATCGACGCCGCGGCCGATCTCCTCGTCGGGGGTGAAGGCGATGCGGATCCGGCCATGCGGGATCTGCGGATTGGCCAGCAAGTGCTCGGCCGCCGTCATCACGATCGCCACCCCGGCCTTGTCATCGGCGCCCAGAAGCGTGGTGCCGGAGGCGGTGACGATATCGTGCCCCTGCTTGTCGGCCAGCGCCGGCGACACCTCGGGCGTGAGCGCAAGGTCCGGCGCGTCGGGGAAGCTGATCGTCCCGCCGTTGTAGCCGCGGATCACCCGCGGCTTCACGCCGGTGGCGTTGTAGGCCGGCGCGGTATCGACATGGGCAAGCCAGCCCATCACCGGCGCGTCGCCGCCCGCGGTGGCCGGGATCGTCGCCAGCACCGCGCCGTAATCGGTCAGCGTGACCTCGGCCGCGCCGATCCGCTCCAGTTCCGCCACCAGCATCCCTTGCAGGTCGAGCTGGCAGGCGGTCGACGGGCTCGATGCGCTCGTCTCGTCGCTTTGCGTGTCCACCGCCGCATAGCGGCACAGCCGTTCTTCGAGGCTGCGTTCGAAGGCTGCCGCCATCCCGTCCCCCCGTGCTGGCCGGTTCAGTTCACCGCCGTCGGCAGCGGCCGGCCAGCGAGGAACGCCGCGATGTTGTCGCGCTGAAGCTTGGCCATCGCTGCCCGCGTCTCGACCGTGCCGGAGCCCTGATGCGGCTGCACCGTCACCGAATCGAGCGCGTAGAACCGGGGATTGATCTTCGGTTCGTCGAGGAACACGTCGAGCCCGGCCCCGGCCAGCACACCGCTTTCCAGCGCGTGCAGCAGCGCCTCCTCGTCCACCACCGACCCGCGCGAGATGTTGACGAGGATGCCGCGCGGCCCCAGCGCCCGGATCACCTGCCGCGAGACCATGCCGGCGGTGTCCTGCCCGCCGACGAGCGCGACGATCAGGTAGTCGACGGCCTCGGCCAGCGCGACCGGATCGTCGTGATGGGTCCAGCCCGGCGTGTCCTTCTCGCTGCGCGACCAGTAGTGGATATCCATCTTGAAGGCGGCGAGCCGGTTGGCGATCTCGCGCCCGATCCGGCCCAGCCCGAGGATCCCGGCCTTGCCGCCGGAAACCTTGCGGTTGAGCGGAAACTCCCCGCGTTCGGCCCAGTTGCCCGATCGCGCCCAGTCCGAGGCCTGGACCATGCGCCGCCCGGTCATGATCAGCAGCGCAACCGCGATATCGGCCACGTCGTCGTTCAGAACGTCCGGCGTGTTGGTGACCTTCACGCCGCGCGCGTCGGCCGCCGCGACGTCGATCGCGTCGTAGCCGACGCCGAAATTGGCGACGATGCCAAGGCCCGGCAGCATCTCCATCTGCGCCGCGCCGAAGGGCTGGCCGCCCTTGTAGGCCACCGCCCGGACCGCGGCCCGCGCGCCCTCGTCGAGCCGTGCGAGATCGGCCGGGCCGGCGAGGAGTGTGCTGCCGAATTCCGCCGACAGCGCCTCGCGCTCCGCGGTGTTGAACGGTCCGATGGCGAGGGTCTCGGTCATGTCTTGGCCTCCTGTCCGTGGCTGGGCCCGGCCGATCGTATAGGGAAACCCGGCGAAGGAAAGGGGGGCGGGCCGGCTTCGCCGGGCACGGCCCGTTTCCATTTCCGCGCCGCCTGCTAGTCTGGCGGAAAACGGGGGGCGGGATGGCGGTTTTCCTCGGGATCGACGGCGGTGGCAGCGGCTGCCGGGCGGCCGTGGCCGATGCCGCGGGCCGCGTGCTGGGCCATGGCACCGCCGGGCCGGCGAATATCGCGAGCGATCCGGGCGCCGCCGCGGCGGCGATCCGCGCCGCGGCCGGGGCCGCGCTCGGCGCCGCCGGCGGCGCGGCCCCCGCCGGTGTGGCGCTGGGGCTGGCCGGGGCCAATGCCGCCGGCACCATCGACCGGCTGCGCCCGCTCCTGCCCTGGGCCGCGGCGCGGATCGTCACCGATGCCGAGGCCGCGGCGCGCGGCGCGCTGGGCGCAGGCGATGGAATCGCCGCCGTGCTTGGCACCGGATCGGTCTTCGTGGCGCAGCGCGGCGGGGCCTTGCGCCAGATCGGCGGCTGGGGCCTTGCGATCTCGGACGAGGGCAGCGGCGCCTGGATCGGCCGGCGGCTGCTGGCGCGCGCGGTCATGGCCGGCGACGGCCGCATCGCGCCGGGGCCGGCGCTGGCCGCGCTGCTGGCGGAATTCGGCGGCGCCGCCGGGATCGCGGCTTTCGCCGCCACGGCGCGCCCGGCCGATTTCGCCGCGCTCGCACCGCGGGCCTTCGACACCGACGATCCGGCGGCCGGCGCGGTGCTGGACGCGGCCGACAGCCGGATCGCCGCCGCGATCGATCATCTTCGGGCCGGCGCCGACCTGCCGGTGGTGTTCCTCGGCGGGCTTGGCCCGCGCTTCGCCGAACGGCTTGCCGGGCGCTGGCCGGTGCGCGCGGCGCTGGGCACCGCGCTGGACGGGGCGCTGGCGCTGGCGCGGGGGGCGGCATGAGCCGGGTCAGCTACACCGGCGCCGAGGTATTCGACGGGCTGGCCTTCCGGCCCGGCGCGGCGCTGGCGCTGGAGGATGGCCGCGTCGCCGCTATCGGCGCGCCGGAGGGCGAGATCGTCGATCTTGGCGGCGGGGTGCTGGCGCCCGGCTTCGTCGATCTTCAGGTCAACGGCGCGGGCGGCGTTGCGGTGGACGGCCGGATCGACCCGGCCGGCATCGCCACGATCTGCGACACGCTCGCCCGGCTCGGCACCACCGCCTGCCTGCCCACGCTGATCACCGACACGCCGGACGCCACGGCGGCGGTGATCGCGGCGGCGCGGGCGGCGGCGCGGGCCGGTGTGCCGGGGTTTCTGGGCCTCCACCTCGAAGGCCCGCATCTCGATCCGCGCCGCGCCGGCGCGCATGATCCGGCGCTGATCCGGCCGATGACGGAGGCCGACCTCGTACTGTATCTGGACGCGGCGCGCGACCTGCCGGCGCTGATGATCACGCTGGCCCCCGCCGCCGCCACGCCCGCCCAGATCGCGCGGCTGGCCGCGGCCGGCGTTATCGTCAGCCTCGGCCATGCCGACTGCACCGCCGCCGAGGCACGGGCCGCGCTTGCCGCCGGGGCCCGCGCGGTCACGCATCTGTTCAACGCGATGAGCCAACTGGCCAGCCGCGAACCCGGCCTCGTCGGTGCCGCGCTGGCCTCCGATGCCACCTGCGGGCTGATCGCCGACGGAATCCATGTCGCGCCGACGGCGCTGCGCGTGGCGCTGGCGGCGCGGACGCATGGGGTGTTCCTGGTGTCGGACTGCATGGCGCTGGCCGGCACAGAGGCGACGGAAATGCGGCTTGGCGGGCGCCGGATCCTGCGCCGCGAAGGCCGGCTGACGCTGGAGGATGGGACACTGGCCGGGGCCGACCTGACGCTGGCCGGCGCGGTGGCCTGCCTGACGGCGCGCGCCGGGATCGCGCCGGAGCGGGCACTGGCTATGGCGACGTCGATCCCCGCCGCGGTCATCGGCGCGGACCGGCGGCACGGCAGCCTCGCGCCGGGGCGCGCGGCGGATATCGTCCATCTCGGCCCGGACGGCGCGGTCCGCCGCGTCTGGCGCGGCAGCCGCCTGCTGGCGACCCCGGCCTAACGCAGCCCGAGCAGGAAGGTCACCGTCGCCCGGCCATCGGTTCCGCCCGCGATCTCGCTGCAGGATTGCGCGGTGGCCGAAACCGACAGCGGCGGCGTCAGGGCCCGGGCGGCGCCGTCCGGCCCGGTGATCCGCACCTCCGCGACCCCGTCGGCGAAGGTGCCAAGCCCCGAACCGTCGACCGGCGCCAACCGGGTGCAGGCCGGCACCGGCAGATCGTGCAGCCGCAGGTGCAACCGCCCATCCCGCCCGAGGTCCACGACGGTGAGCGACAACTCGCCCTGCCATTGCGTCATCAGCCGCGAACCGTAGGTCTGCCGCGCCGGAGCGACGATGCCGGCCGGAACCGCCCCGGCCGCCACCAGCGTCGCGTCGAGCCGGCCACCGCCGGCATCCTGCCCCGCACCGGACAGCAACGCCCGCGCCTCGGCCACCAGCGCGGTGAGCACCCGCGCCTGGGCCGAGACATCGGCGGCCACGTTCGCCTCCCGGTAGGTCGACAGCCCGCCGACGACGATGGCCATGGCGATCGAGAGAAACAGCGCGACTTCGGCCAGCTTCGCCCCCCGCCGGGCCCGCGGGCCACCTGCCTGTCGCCACCGTCGCATCGCATCGCCTCCGGGCCCGGTGAAACCGGGGCCCGACGCCCCGGCGACGACCACATACAACCTGGGCGCGACAGGCCCAACCGCCGGAACCGGCCGCCGCGCAATCCGTCGCCGTTTCGCAGTTTTCGGCGCAGATTGGCAGACCGCAAGGCGCGCAACCGGGCTATCCTAGTCGTTGGTATGTATTTGTTAACCCTGCTCCAACATCCTTGTGGCCGGGTAATGAACCTTACCCGTGACGAGTGTTCTTGTAAGAGGTAGACATGACCGTTCTGACGAAGGTGCAGCGCCCGGCCTGCACGATCCGGCTGATCAGCGATGACGCGATCCTCGCCGACTTTCTCGCGGCCTCGCCGCTTCCCGAAGCACAATGGGGGATCGAACCGATCGCGCTGCGCGCCGCGTCTGCGCGGCTGCGTTCGGTGCAGGCGCCCGATGCCGTCGTGATGGACCGGCCCGGCTTCGCCGCCGTGGAGGCCGAGCTTGCAACGCTGCCCGCGGGGCTGCCGCGCATCCTGGTCGCCGATCGCATCGACGCGCCGATAGTGCGGCGGCTGCTGGCCGCCGGCGGCACCGCCGCGATCCCGACGAGCTTCGGAAAGCCGCTGTTCCTGCGGGCGCTGTCGCTGGCACTGGCAGGCGAGGCCTTCCTGCCCTCCGCCCTGTGGCTGCCCTGCCTCGAGGAACGGCTTGTCGTCGCCCGCACCGGGCAGTCCGGCGACCCGGGTCTGACGCCGCGCGAACGCGACGTGCTGTGCGAACTGGCCACCGGAAAAAGCAACAAGCTGATCGCGCACAGCCTGGGAATCGCCGAACCGACGGTAAAGATGCACCTGGCCCGGATCGGGCGGAAATTCGGCGTGGTGAACCGCACCCAGCTGCTGACCCGGGCGATCCGGCAGGGCCTGCTGCCGGACCTTTCCGCCGCCGCGGGGCCGGGCTGAGCGCTGGGCCCTTTCCAATCGGACGTTCAGCCAATATGTACGGTATGAGCGATGGGAGCGCGCCCGTTGACCGGCAATGCAGGGCTGATGCCCTGTCCGGCGACGGGGCCGTCCCGTTGACTAAGGACGCGGCAAGGATGATGGCAGCCAGAATGGTCCGAATGCCCGAAACCGCCCTGAGAGCGGCAGCCCGTGCCGTCGCGGCGGCGGTGCTTTTCGTCACCCCGGCCACGCCCGGCCTGGCGCAGGATCCGGTGCTTGTGCCGCCGCTGCCGCAACTCGCGCCGGTCGCACCCGTCGAAACGACGATCGAACTCGACCGGGTGCGCGGTGCCGCCACCCCGGCCGATCCGCCGCCGGAGGCCCCGGCCACGGCGGCGCCGCCGGCAGAGACGGAAGCCGCCAGCGCCGGCCTGCGCACGATTCCCGAGGAATACCGCCCCGTGATGGTCGAGGCGCTGGCCGAAACCGCCGGCGTTGCGGAGGCCGAGGAGATCGGCGCGGCGCTGGGGCAGATGGATCTCGAAGTGCTTCGGATCATCGCGCGGATGTCGCCCGAACAGATCGATGCGCTGACGCTGCTGATCCTGTCGCAGACGCCCGGCGGCGGCGCGCTCGACGCCGCTGCGCTGCCCGGCCCTGCCGAAGAGGCCGATGCGCGCTGGATCGGGGACTGGTTTTCGCAGCCCGGCGGCGCCACGGACACGGATGATCCG
This sequence comes from uncultured Rhodobacterales bacterium, assembly GCA_964448765.1. Lineage (GTDB taxonomy): Bacteria > Pseudomonadota > Alphaproteobacteria > Rhodobacterales > Rhodobacteraceae > JANSXY01. The sequence continues at coordinate 1,124 of CAYUXM010000089.1, read as the reverse complement.
ACCGCAACAGGCCAGCCGGCGCAGACCGGCCCCTGGTCGCTGCGCGAAACCCGCGACGGCAAGGTGGTGATCGCGCATACTGCCGATCCGCTGAGCAGGCTCGAGGTCGAGACCGGCATGATGCTGGGCCATTTCGGGCGCGTGACGCGGATCCTGCGGCTGCCCGGCAGCGTTCAGGTCGAAACCGCGGGCGGCACGATCCTGACCGGCCCGCGCGAGGGCGCGATCGCCACCGCGGCCGTCGCGCCGGCCGCGACGGCGGAGCCGAAGCCGGAGCCGGCCGCGACGCCGCGCCCGGCGCCCCGGCCTGAGCCCCGGCCGGAACCCGCGCCGCAGCCCGTCGCCAGTGCGCCGGCCGCCGCGGCACCGCAGCCAGCCGCCCCCGCGCCGCAACCGCCGGCCACACCGCCGTCGAAGGCGGCGGCCGGGGCGGCCGGTGTGCTGATCCAGGCGGGCAGCTTCTCGGTGCCGGGCAACGCCAGCGCCGCCGCCGGCGGCCTGGCACAACGCGGCATTCCCGCCCTCGTGCGGGAACCGACGCGCAACACGCCGTTCTTTCGCCTGCTGGTCGGCCCGGTCGCGCGCGCCGATATCCGGCCCACCCTTGGCGCGCTGGCCGATGCCGGCTTTGGCGACGCCTTCGTGCTGCCCAGCCCCGTCCCCCTGCCCGGAAACGAGTGAGACCGAGTAAACCTGTTGCGTGATGTCGAGTGTCCCGGTGCGGCTGGCTGAGATCCAGTTTTCCGACCTGTTCCTGTCGTCCGATCCGCACGAGCCCACGCTCGCGCTGAACCTGACCGTGCCCGGGGCCGACCGCGAACCCGGCAAGCGGCCGCGCGCACCGGTTCCGCTTCCGAACGGGCTTCTGCCCGACGCGGCACGGTTGCTGGACGTGGTCGAGGCCAACTGGGCGCAGGAACGGTTCGCGGCCGAGTTCACCGTGCATCACGACGGTATCGATTACCGCTGCGCGCGGATCATCGCGCCCACGGCGGCGGACAGGTCCGGCAGCCCGGACGGTGAGGCACGGCACTGGTGCCTGCGGCGTCTGGAACGCCGGTCGATGGATCTTGCCGACCTTGGCCTGCCGCGCTGGGCCGGCACCGAATTGCGGCGGATCGGGG
>CAYUXM010000088.1:0-11724 GCA_964448765.1 uncultured Rhodobacterales bacterium | reverse complement strand
TGCCGCCGCCGCCCGCCACCGCCTTGATCAGCACCGGGTAGCCGATGGCATCGGCGGCGCCCGACAGGTGTTCGGGATCCTGGTTGTCGCCGTGATAGCCGGGCACGACCGGCACGCCCGCCTCGGCCATCAGCCGTTTCGCGGCATCCTTCAGCCCCATCGCCCGGATCGCGGCGGCCGAGGGGCCGATGAAGGTGAGCCCCGCATCCGCGACCATCGCGACAAAGTCCGGGTTCTCCGAAAGGAAGCCGTAGCCGGGGTGGATCGCCTCGGCGCCGGTGTCGCGGGCCGCCTGCACGATCACCTCGCCCCGCAGGTAGCTGTCGGCCGGGGCCGGCCCGCCGATATGAACGGCGGCATCGGCCATCGCGACATGGCGCGCGGCGGCATCTGCGTCGGAGTAGACGGCGACGGTTTCCACCCCCAGCCGGCGGCAGGTGTCGATCACCCGGCAGGCGATTTCCCCGCGGTTGGCGATCAGGATGCGGCGGAACATGCGTCCTCTCCCCTTTGATCGGGGCCCCCGCCCGGGCCGGCGGCCCGGGCAGCGCCCGACCCGCCCCCCCGGGGCGGGCGCTTCGCCGCCCACCCCGCGGGCCGGGCGCTGCCCTCGTATCGCATTCTCATGTTGCGCCCCCTACATCCGGAACAGGCCGAAGCGCGTTTCCGCGACCGGCGCGTTCAGCGCGGCGGACAGCGACAGCGCCAGCACCTCGCGGGTCTTCCTCGGGTCCACGATCCCGTCGTCCCACAGCCGGGCGGAGGCATAGAGCGGATCGGACTGCGCCTCGAACATCTCGATCGTGGGGCGCCTGAACTCGGCCTCCTCCTCGGCGGTCCATGTCCCGCCGGCCCGCTCGATACCCTCGCGCTTCACCGTCGCCAGCACCCCGGCGGCCTGTTCGCCGCCCATCACCGCGATCCGGCTGTTCGGCCAAGTCCACAGGAAGCGCGGCGAATAGGCCCGGCCCGCCATCCCGTAGTTGCCCGCGCCGAACGATCCGCCGACCAGCATCGTGATCTTCGGCACAGCCGTTGTCGCGACCGCCGTGACCATCTTCGCGCCGTGCCGGGCGATGCCTTCGTTTTCATATTTCCGGCCGACCATGAAACCGGTGATGTTCTGCAGGAACACCAGCGGGATGCCGCGCTGGCTGCACAGTTCCACGAAATGCGCGCCCTTCACCGCCGCCTCGGAAAACAGCACGCCGTTGTTGGCGACGATCCCCACCGGGCAGCCCATGACATGGGCGAACCCGGTCACCAGCGTTTCGCCGAACCGCGCCTTGAACTCGTCGAAGCGCGAGCCGTCGACCACCCGCGCGATCACCTCGCGGATGTCGTAGGGGGTGCGCAGGCCCGCGGGCACCACGCCGAGGATCTCGTCGGGGTCGTAGGCCGGGTCTTCCGGCGCCTGCCAGGCCACCGTCGCGGGCTTGACGCGGTTCAGCCCGGACACCGCGCGGCGGGCCAGCGCCAGCGCATGCGCGTCATCCTCGGCCAGGTAATCGGCCACGCCCGACAACCGCGTGTGCACGTCGCCGCCACCCAGGTCCTCCGCCGTCACCACCTCGCCCGTCGCGGCCCTCACCAAGGGCGGGCCGGCGAGGAAGATCGTGCCCTGGTCCTTGACGATGATCGACACGTCCGACATCGCCGGAACGTAAGCCCCCCCGGCGGTGCAGGAGCCCATGACGACGGCGATCTGGGCGATGCCCTTCGCGCTCATCCGGGCCTGGTTGTAGAAGATCCGGCCGAAATGGTCGCGGTCGGGGAAGACCTCGTCCTGATTGGGCAGGTTCGCCCCGCCGGAATCGACGAGGTAGACGCAGGGCAGCCCGCAGTCCTCGGCGATCTCCTGCGCCCGCAGGTGCTTCTTGACGGTCATCGGGTAGTAGGTGCCGCCCTTCACGGTGGCATCGTTGGCGACCACCATGGCCTCCTGCCCCGCAACGCGGCCGACCCCGGCGATCACCCCCGCGCAGGGCGCCGCGCCGTCGTAGAGCCCGTGCGCCGCCGTCGCGCCGATTTCCAGAAACGGCGTGCCGGGGTCGAGCAGGCCGGCCACCCGGTCACGCGGCGCCATCTTGCCGCGCGCGACATGGCGGGCGCGGGCCTTTTCGCCGCCGCCGGCGGCGGCCAGCGCGGCGGCCTCGGCCACGCGTTCGAGCGCGGCGAGATGCGCCGCGCGGTTCTCGCGGAAGGTTTCGGACGCGGGCAAGGCGGCGGAGGTAAGCTTCACCTGTCCTCCTTTCCGCGGATCTCGCGGATTTCCAGGATGAGAAAGAACGAGATCACCGCGCGGATCGCGACCAGAAGGGCCAGGAACACCAGGTCGGACAGCGCCAGCGACAGGGCGGTATGGATGATGTCGGCGACGATGAACAACTCGAGCCCGGCGAGGATGTAGCGGCCCAGTTCCATCCGGCCGACGTCGAGGCGCGACAGCCGCTCCGGCCCCGCCGTCTCGGCCCCCAGAAGGTCGATGACGAAGCGGAGCGCGCCGATCAGCATGACGGCGATGGCCAGAAGGTCGATCCCCGCCGCCAGCCATTCCAGCCCGGCCACCAGCCCGGGCAGGTTGGCATGCAGCAGGTCGTCGCCGTTGGCCGCCAGAAGGTCGATCATCCGCCCCGCTCCCGCACCGGTTCAGGCCGTCGCGCTCATCAGTTCGCGCCCCACCAGCATCCGCCGGATCTCGCTCGTGCCGGCGCCGATCTCCATCAGCTTGGCGTCGCGGAACAGCCGGCTGACGGGCGAATCGTTGAGGAACCCGGCCCCGCCCATAGCCTGCACCGCCTGGTGCGCCTGCACCATCGCCTGTTCGGAGGAATACAGCACACAGGCCGCCGCGTCGGCGCGCGTCACCGCGCCCCGGTCGCAGGCGCGGGCGACCTCGTAGACATAGGCGCGGGCGGTGTTCATCGCGGTATACATGTCGGCCAGCTTGGCCTGCATCAGCTGGAAGTTCCCGATCGGCTGGCCGAACTGCTTGCGCTCGTGCATGTACGGCATGACCTCGTCGAGACAGGCGGCCATGATCCCGGTGCCGATCCCGGACAGGACCACGCGTTCATAATCCAGCCCCGACATCAGCACCCGCGCGCCGCGGCCCTCGTCGCCCAGCACGTTCTCGAACGGCACCTCGCAATCCTCGAAGATCAGCTCGCCGGTATCGGAGCCGCGCATCCCCAGCTTGTCGAAATGCGGGCTGGTCGAGAAGCCGGTCATCGACCGCTCCACGAGAAAGGCGGTGATCCCCTTCGAGCCCGCCTCCGGGTCGGTCTTGGCATAGACCACCAGAACATCGGCTTCCGGGCCGTTGGTGATCCAGTATTTCGTGCCGTTGAGCAGGTAGTGGCCGTTGCGCTTCTCGGCGCGCAGCTTCATCCCCACCACGTCCGACCCCGCGCCCGATTCCGACATCGCAAGCGCGCCGACCTGCGCGCCCGAAATCAGGCCCGGCAGGTACTTGCGCTTCTGCGCCTCGCTGCCGTTCAGCTTGATCTGGTTGACGCACAGGTTCGAATGCGCGCCGTAGGACAGGCTGACCGAGGCCGAGGCGCGCGCGATCTCCTCCGTCGCGACGACATGGGCGAGATAGCCCATCCCCGCCCCGCCGTAGTCCTCGGGCACGGTGATGCCGAGAAGGCCCAGATCGCCCATCTCGCGCCACAGCTCGGCCGGGAAGCTGTTGTCGCGGTCGATCGCGGCGGCCATCGGCTTGACCCGCTCCTGCGCCCAGCGGTGCACCATCTCGCGCAGCGCGGCGACATCCTCGCCGAGGTCGAATTCCATCGAGGCGGCGAACATCGGGCTCCTCCCTTATTGAACGCTTGTTCAATAAATACGGCAGGCGGTGGCGCGGCGTCAAGCGCGATGACAGGCGCAAGGGCATCGTGTCGATTCACGAAGCTACGGCGCATGGAGATGACACAGGGCGGCGCCCGCGCCGCGGGATGGGCGGGGCGCCGACAGCAATCCGCGGCCTAAACCGCCCCCGCCTGCCAGACCGCGCCCGCCTCGGCCCGGATGATCCGGGCGATCAACGCGCAATCCTCGGGCGTGAAGGTCAGGGGCAGCCGCAGGTCCAGAAGGCCCGCCAGCACCCTGTCGGTGCGCGGCAGGCGTTGCGGCGGCGCATAGCGCCACGAATCGTAGCGCGAGGTGAAGGCCACCGGCTCGGCCGCGCCGAACCATTTCAGTTCCACCCCGCGATCGGCGCAGCGGGCGACCATGTCCTGCACCGCATCGCCGCGCCAGCCGGGCAGCAGGAACTGGAAGGAGGAGCCGACATGGGTTTCCGCCTCGGGCCGCGGGATCAGCCGCAGGCCGGGCGTGTCGGCCAGCCCCGCCTCGATCTCCCGGTAAAGCGCGTTCCAGCGCGCGCCCTGGCGCGGCAGGTCGGCCAGTTGCGGCCGCAGGATCGCGGCGCGCAGGTTGTCCATCCGGCCCGAGACGTTCGGCGTGACCCAGCGCGCCGCCTCGAAGGCTTCCGCCGGCGGCGCAGCCCGGTGCCGGCCATAAAGCATGTAGCTGCCGGAGCCGAGGATCGCGCGGGCCATGAAATCGGCGTCGTCCGACACGATCAGCCCGCCCTCGCCGGAATTGATGTGCTTGTAGGTCTGGGTCGAATAGCATCCCGCCAGCCCGTGCCGGCCCGAAGGCACGCCGCGCCAGGCCGCGCCCATCGTATGCGCGCAATCCTCGATCACCGTGACGCCGGCCGCGTCGCAGATCGCCATCAGCCGGTCCATGTCGCAGATATGGCCGCGCATGTGCGACAACAGCAGAACCCGCGCGCCGCTGCTTGCGGCCTTCGCCGCGAGGTCGTCGAGGTCGATCACCAGGTCTTCGGTCACCTCGACGAAGACCGGCGCGGCCCCGACGCTGGCGATCGCGCCCGGCACCGGGGCGAGGGTGAAGCCGTTCGACAGCACCCGGTCGCCCGGCCGCACCCCGAAAGCGCGCAGCGCGCAGCCCATCGCGTAGCCGCCGGAGGCGACGGCGAGGCAGTAGCGCGCGCCGGTCAGGGCGGCGAATTCCTCTTCCAGCAGCGCCACCTCGCCGGCCTCGCCCGGCGCGGTGTTGTAGCGATGCAACCGGCCCTCGCGCAGCACGGCCACCGCCGCCTCGATCCCGGCCTCGGGGATCGGCTCCTGCCGGGTGAAGCTTTTCTCGAAACGCTCGGTCATGCCGCCGGCACCTCCAGCAACCGCGCCGCGAGCGCGGGCAGATCGTCGAAATGCGCCAGAAGCGCGTCGGGCGCCAGCCGCGCCACCCCCGCGCCCTCGGGCCCGAAGGCCACCAGCGCGACCGGCACGCCCGCGGCGGCGGCGGTCTTGCGGTCGGTCTCGGTGTCGCCGATCAGGATCGAGCGGCCCACCGCGCCGCCGGCTCGTTCCACCGCGGCGACATAGGGCGCCGGGTCGGGCTTTCTTACCGGCAGCGTATCGGCCCCCACCAGCGCGTCGAACAGCGCCCGCGCGCCCAGCCGCGCCATCAGGATCTCGGCCAGCCGTTCGGGCTTGTTGGTGCAGATCGCCGTGCGGAACCCCGCCGCGCGCAGCGCCGCCACCGCCTCCGGCGCGCCGGGATAGAACCGCGTGTGCCTGTCGATCCCGGCCTCGTAATGCGCCAGAAGCTTGGGGTATTCGCGGTCCACCTCGGCCTCGCCGCCCGCCGCCAGACGCGCAAACCCCAGCCGCAGCATCGCGCGGCCGCCGTGAAACGCGGTCAGCGCATCGGCCGCAGGGTCCAGCATGTCGCCATGGCCCAGATCGCGGAAACAGGCGTTCGCCGCCGCGACCAGATCGGCCGAGGTATCGGCCAATGTCCCGTCGAGATCGAACACCACGGTCCGCATCGTCGCGCTCCTTCGCAAGGACAGCGTCCTATACGCAATTGAAACCCGCGGAAACTAACCGTGACGCGGGCGGGCCTTGCGGCCCTGCCCCCCTTCGGTAAAACGGCCGGCGAGTAAAGAAAAGGTATCAGATGTCGATCGCATTGATCGTTCTTGCCGCAGGCCAGGGCACGCGGATGAATTCCGATCTGCCGAAAGTGCTGCACCGGCTCGGTGCCGCGCCCCTGTTCGTGCATGCGCTGGCCGCCGCCGCGCCGATCGAACCGGCGCGGCGCATCCTCGTCGTCGGCCATGGCGGCGCGGCGGTGCGCAAGGCCGCCGCCGCCTTCGACCCGGAGGTGGAGATCGCGGTGCAGGCCGAACAGCTTGGCACCGGCCACGCGGTGGCGCAGGCGATGCCGCTTCTGGACGGGTTCGAGGGCCGCGCGATCGTGCTCTTTGGCGACACGCCCTTCATCCGGCCCGAAACCCTCGCCGCGCTGGCCGAGGCGCAGGCCGATGTCACCGTGCTGGGCTTCGAGGCCGCCGATCCGGGCCGCTATGGACGGCTGGTCACCAGTGGCGACGCACTGGAGCGGATCGTGGAATGGAAGGACGCGACGGAGGACGAGCGCGCGATCGGGCTGTGCAATTCCGGCGTGCTGGCCGCCGACGCGCGGCTTCTGGGCGAGCTGGTCGCGGGGCTCTCGAACGACAATGCCGCGGGCGAATACTACCTGACGGACGTGGTGGCCGCCGCGCGCGGCCGCGGGCTTTCGGCCGAGGTGGTGCTATGCGACGAGGCCGAGACGCTGGGCATCAACACCCGCGCCGAACTGGCCCGCGCCGAGGCGCTGTTCCAGGCCCGCGCCCGCGCGGGCGCGATGGAAGACGGCGTGACGCTGACCGCGCCGGAGACGGTGTTCTTCGCCTTCGACACGGCGATCGGACGCGACGCCATCGTCGGGCCGAACGTCATCTTCGGCCCCGGCGTCACGATCGAATCCGGCGCCGAGATCAAGGGGTTCTGCCATCTCGAAGGCTGCCATGTCAGCCGCGGCGCCAGCGTCGGGCCCTTCGCCCGGCTCCGGCCCGGCGCGGAACTGGCCGAGGATGTGCATGTCGGGAATTTCGTCGAGATCAAGAACGCCGTGCTCGACGAGGGCGCCAAGGTCGGACACCTGACCTACCTCGGCGACGCGCATGTCGGCGAACACGCCAACATCGGCGCCGGCACCGTCACCTGCAACTACGACGGGGTGATGAAGCACCGCACCGAGATCGGCGCGCGGGCCTTCATAGGCTCCGACACGATGCTGGTCGCACCGGTCACGGTCGGCGCCGGGGCGCTGACCGCCTCGGGCTCGGTCATCACCCAGGACGTGCCGGCCGAGGCGCTGGCGGTGGCCCGCGCCCGGCAAGAGATCAAGCCGGGCCTCGCCGCCCGGCTGTTCGAGAAACTGCGCGCCGAGAAGGCGCGGCGCAGCAAGAAGGATTGAGCCATGTGCGGGATCGTCGGAGTCCTTGGCCATCACGAGGCCGCGCCGCTGCTCGTCGAGGCGCTCAAGCGGCTGGAATACCGCGGCTACGACAGCGCCGGCATCGCCACCGTCAATGCCGGCCGGCTCGACCGGCGGCGCGCGGTGGGCAAGCTGGTCAACCTGTCCGACCTGCTGGTGCACGACCCGCTCGCCGGCAAGGCCGGGATCGGCCATACCCGCTGGGCCACGCATGGCGCGCCGACGGTCGTGAACGCGCATCCGCACCGCGCCGGCCCCGTCGCCGTCGTCCATAACGGCATCATCGAGAATTTCCGCGACTTGCGGGGCGAACTGGCTGCCGCCGGGCTGACCCAGGAAAGCGAGACCGATACCGAAACCGTTGCGCTGCTGGCGCGCCGCTTCCTCGCCGAGGGAATGCGCCCGGCCGAGGCCGCGCGCGCCACCATCGCGCGGCTCGAGGGCGCCTTCGCGCTGCTGTTCCTGTTCGACGGCGAGGAGGATCTGATGGTCGCGGCGCGCAAGGGCTCGCCGCTCGCCATCGGCCACGGTGACGGCGAGATGTTCGTCGGCTCCGACGCGATCGCGCTGGCGCCGCTGACCGACCGGATCACCTATCTCGAAGAGGGCGACATCGCGGTGATCACCCGCGCGGGCGCCAGCATCACCGATGCCGAGGGCCGGCAGGTCGGCCGCGAGGTCACCCGGATCGCGATCGACCAGGCGCGGATCGACAAGGCCGGCTACAAGCATTTCATGGCCAAGGAGATCGCCGAACAGCCGATCGTGCTGGCCGATGCGATCCGCCATTACACCGAGGGCGGCGGGCTGACCCTGCCCGCCGGGCTCGACTTCACCGGGGTGTCGCGGATCACGCTGGTGGCCTGCGGCACCGCCTTCTATGCCTGCCTCGTTGCGAAATACTGGTTCGAACGGCTCGCCGGCCTGCCCTGCGAGGTCGATATCGCCTCGGAGTTCCGCTACCGCGAACCGCCGCTGCCCGCGGGCTCGATGGCCGTCTTCGTCAGCCAGTCGGGCGAAACCGCCGACACGCTGGCCGCGCTTCGTTACTGCGCCGGCAAGGTCGACCGGATCGTGTCGGTGGTGAACGTGCCGACCTCGTCGATCGCGCGGGAAAGCGACCTCGTGCTGCCGATCATGGCCGGCGTCGAGGTCGGCGTCGCCTCGACCAAGGCGTTCACCGCGCAGCTTGTCGTGCTGGCGCTGATGGCGCTCAAGGCCGGGGTGGACCGGGGCGGGATCGCGGCCGAGGCGCTGGCCGGCCATATCGCCGACCTGTCGGCCCTGCCCGGCCTGATGAACCAGGCCCTGGCGCGGTCCGACGAGATCGCGAAACTGTCCGAAGAACTGGCCGAGGCGCAGGATATCCTGTTCCTGGGGCGCGGCGCGATGTTCCCGATGGCGCTGGAAGGCGCGCTGAAACTCAAGGAAATCAGCTATATCCACGCCGAAGGTTACGCGTCGGGCGAGCTCAAGCACGGCCCCATCGCGCTGATCGACCGGCAGGTGCCGGTGATCGTGCTGGCGCCGCACGACCAGCTGTTCGACAAGACCGTGTCGAACATGCAAGAGGTGATGGCCCGGCACGGGATGGTGCTGCTGATCTCCGACGCGAAGGGCCTTGCGACGGCAAGGGACGGCACATGGGCGACGCTGGCGATGCCCGAGGTGGCGGAGGTCTTTGCGCCGATCCTCTACGCCGTGCCGGCGCAGCTTCTCGCCTATCACACCGCCGTGGCCAAGGGCACCGATGTCGACCAGCCCAGGAACCTGGCGAAATCGGTGACGGTGGAATGACGCCGGAGGCCGCGCTGGCGGCCCTGCGCGCCGCCGGCGACGCGGCGCGGGCCGAGGGCGCGGCCGCCTATCACAAGGCGCCGCGGGTCTACCTCGGTGTGCCCGTCCCCGGCATCGAGGCCCTGGTGCGCGACTGGCGCGCGGAACTCGACCTTGCGGGCCGCGTCGCGCTGGCCCGCGCGCTGTGGGACAGCGACATCCACGAGGCCCGCGTCGCCGCCGCGAAACTTCTCACCCAGGCGCGGATTCGCGACGACGGGCCGGTCTGGGCGTTGTTTTGCGACTGGGTGCCGCAGTTCGACGGCTGGGCGGTGGCCGACCATGCCTGCGCCGTCGGATCGCGGCGGCTGATGGCCGATCTTTCGCGCCTCGACGAGATCGAGGGCTGGACGACCGATCCCTCGGTCTGGGTGCGACGCGCGGCGCTGGTCGTCGCCCTGCCGCTGGCCCGGCTGCCGCATCCGAAACCGGCCGAGATCGCCGCGCGCGAACGGGTGCTGGGCTGGGCCGCGGGCTACGTGGCCGACCGCGCATGGTTCATCCAGAAGGCCGTGGCCTGGTGGCTGCGCGACCTGTCGAAACACGATCCCGCCCGCGTCCGCGCCTGGCTGGAGGCGCATGGCGCGGGGCTGAAAGCCTTCGCCCGGAAGGAGGCCGGGAAATACCTGACGGCCTGATGCGCGGCGCAAGGTTTTCCGTATATCCACTTGGCTTGCATGGAAAGATCGAGGATCACCCCTCGCGCAACTCGCGCCGCAGGATCTTGCCGGTCGCGGTCATCGGCAGGCTGTCGGTGAACACCACCGCGCGCGGCGCGACATGCGGGCTGATCCGCTCCCTCACCCGGTCGATCAGCGCCGCCTCCAGCCCCTCGCCGGTCGCGCCGTCGCGCAGCACCACGAAGGCCTTGACGACCTGCCCGCGCACCGCGTCCGGCACGCCCACGGCGGCGGCCAGCGCCACGTCGGGATGGCCCAACAGGCAGTTCTCGATCTCCGACGGGCCGATCCGGTAGCCGGCGGAAGAGATGATGTCGTCGTCCCGCGCGACATAGGCGAAGTAGCCGTCGCGGTCGCGGGTGCCCAGATCGCCGGTGCGCAGCCAGTCGCCGATGAACTTCTCGGCCGTCTTGCCGGGCTTGTTGAGGTATTCGAGGAACATCACCGGTGTGCCGCGTTTCACCGCGATCTCGCCCAGTTCGCCATCGGGCACCGGGTTTCCGGCCGCGTCGATCACCGCGACCTCCATCCCCGGCACCGCCCGGCCCATCATCCCCGGCTTCGTCGGGAACAGGCCCTGGCCGGAGGCGATGACGAGGTTGCACTCGGTCTGGCCGTAGATCTCGTTGATCGGGCAGCCCAGCGCCTCGCGGCCCCAGTCCAGCATCTCGGCGCCCAGGCTTTCGCCGCCCGAGGCGATCGAGCGCAGGCGGATGCCCGCCGGAACCGGCGCCTGGCGCAGCATCTTCAGCGCGGTGGGCGGCAGGAACAGGTTCTTCACCCCGTGCCGGCGCACCAGCGCCCAGGCGGCGCCGGGGTCGAACCTGCGCATCCGGTGCGCGACCAGCGGCACGCCGTAGTAAAGGCAGGGCATCGCCATGTCCATCATCCCGCCGATCCAGGCCCAGTCGGCCGGGGTCCAGCCGCAATCGCCGGGCTGCGGAAAGAAACCGTGGCTGACCTCGATGTTCGGCAGATGCCCGATCAGGAAACGGTGGGCATGCAGCACACCCTTCGGCGGGCCGGTGGTGCCGGAGGTGTAGATCAGCACCGCCGGGTCGTCGGCGCGGGTCGGCACAGGTGCGGCGATCCCCGGCCCCTGCGTGGCGGCGGCCCAGAAATCGCGCACCGGATCGGGCGCGGGATCGGTGCAGAACACCTCGGCCAGGTCCGGCAGGTCGGGCGCCAGCGCCATCAGCTTGTCAAGGTTCTCGCCATCCGTCACGACGATTCGGGCGGCGCTGTCGGCCAGCCGGTAGGCCAGCGCGTCGGGGCCGAACAGCGTGAACAGCGGCAGCGCCACGGCGCCGAGTTTCATGGCCGCGAACTGCGCCACGATCACCGCCGGCCCCTGCGGCAACAGCACCCCGACCCGGTCGCCGCGGCCAAGGCCGCGGGCCCGGAACGCCGCCGCCAGCCGGTCGGAGGCATCGCGCAGCGCCCCGTAGCTCCAGGTCCGGAGGCTGCCGTCGGCGCGATGGTCGATCAGCGCCACGCGGTCGGGCTGGATCTCGGCCCAGCTGTCGCAGCAGGCCTCGGCGATGTTGAACCGCGCCGGCACGCGCCAGCGGAACCCGTCCAGCAGCACCGCCCAGGCCGCACCCTCGGCCAACAGCCGCCGCGCCGCCTGCGGCCCGCCGCGCGGCTCGGTGCGGAACAACTGCTCGCGATCCCCGGTCATGGAGGGTGACGATAGCCCCGCGCCCCGCCCCCCGCAACGCCGCTTGCACCCGGCCCGCGCCGCGTTATCCTGCACACATGATGAAGCTTATCGATCCCTTCGCCCGGCCGATTTCCTACCTGCGGGTCTCGGTCACCGACCGCTGCGATTTCCGCTGCACCT
>CAYUXM010000087.1:0-11796 GCA_964448765.1 uncultured Rhodobacterales bacterium | reverse complement strand
CGCAGCCGGCCGCCTTCCAGCACAGCGATCTGGTGACTGACGCGAGCGATGACGGCCAGATCGTGCGAGATGAAGATGCTGGTAAGCCCGTGTTCGCTTTGCAGCCTCAAAAACAGGTCGAGAACTTGCGCCTGGATCGTCACATCGAGGGCCGAGGTCACCTCGTCGCAGATCACCAAGTCGGGGCGGGCTGCCAGGGCCCGTGCAAGGCCGACCCGTTGTTGCTGCCCTCCGGACAGTTGCCGTGGGCGGCGTGCCAGCATCTCCGCGTCCATACCCATCTCGGCAAGAAGGGCCGCGGCCTGATCACGTGCCTCGGCCAAGCCTATCCCGTGGTAAAGACGCAACGGTCGCGACAGGATCTCGGCCACCGTCTGCGTTGGATTGAGCGCCGACAGCGGATCCTGAAAAACGAGCTGTATTCGCCGGCGAAGGTCCGGTGTTCGCTGAGCGGCAGGTCCGTTCACCACCCTATCACCAAGCTGGATTCGGCCCCGATGACCCGCCAGGGCCCCGGCGATCAGTGCCGCGAGCGTGGATTTACCGGATCCGGATTCGCCGACGACACCAAGTGTTTCACCCCTGCGGATTTCCAGGTCGATTGCATCGAGCGCCGGGGCCGTCTTTGGCGGCGCAGCGAACAGGCGCCGCGGCGCCGGATAGGCGAAGGACAAACCCGAGGTACGAAGCACAACCGGCGCGCCCGTCGCCGCCGAGGGCGGCGCCGGGACATCAATCCGCGGGATCGCGGCGACGAGCGCACGCGCATAGGAGCTTTGCGGCGCGCGAAGCACGGTTTCGGCGCGTCCCGCCTCGACGATCCGGCCGTTCCGCATGACGATCACCCGGCTGCACACACGGCGAATGACGTTCAGATCATGGCTGACATAGACAAGCGTCGCGCCCAGGTCGGCACGGATTTCCTCGATCAGCGCCAGAACGCGCGCCTCGACGGTCTTGTCGAGCGCGGTTGTCGGCTCGTCCAGAACGATCAGTTCGGGCGTGCCGATCAGCGCGGCGGCAATCACGGCGCGCTGGCGTTGACCGCCCGAAAGCTCGTGTGGATAACGCCGGGCCAGGGCGTCGGGATCGGGCAGTCCGGTGCGCTCCATTAGGTCATGGACTCGTTTGCGCGCCACTTCGCCGCGCAGCGGGGTATGCGCACGGACCAGTTCGGCAAGCTGATCGCCGACGCGCAGATGGGGTGTAAGCGACGACAAGGGGTTCTGAGGCACCATCGCTGCTCGCCCGCCCCGAAACGACCGAAGCTCTGCGGCCGAGAGACCCAGAACATCTCGCTCGCCAAGCCGGATGCGACCCTGAGAGATACGGGCCCCGGGGCGGACATAGCCCAGCAGGCTGCGGGCCAATGTCGACTTGCCCGAGCCCGACTCACCCACGATGCCCAGACTTTCCCCACGTGCGACGGCGAGGTTGGCCTCGGCGACCGCGAAGGCCTCCTTCCCACTGTCGTCGCGATACGCGATCGACAGGTTCTCGACGCGCAGATGGCTCATGCCAAACCCTCGCTGCCTGCGCCCGTCACGCCGTAGGCGCGGGCCAGTCCGTCAACGGCGAAGTTGATCCCGATGATCAGCGACGACAGCGCGATCGCCGGCGCCACCAGAAACCACGGATCGGTAAACACGACCGACATCGCCTCCTGCACCATCAAGCCCCAGTCGGGCGTTGGCTGGCTGATCCCGAGGCCCAGGAAGGACAGTGCCGAGATTTTCAGGATCGCCGAGGAACAGCGGATTGCGAATTCGACGGAGATCAGCCCCAGCAGGTTGGGGGCGATCTCGCGCGCCATGATCCGTGCCGGTCGCTCGCCGCGCAACTCGGCGGCGCGAACGAAATCCAGCGCGGCCACGGTCAGGGTCTTTGCGCGCACCACGCGCACGACACCAGGCGTGTAGACAATCGCAACTATGATCGCGAGCGACCAGATTTCCTTGCCGAAGGTCAGCACGAGAATGGCGATCAGCAAGAGTTCGGGAACAGCCATGAGCGCATCCGTCAGCCGCATGATCGCATCGTCCAGCCAGCCGCCGCGATAGGCCGCCAGCAGCCCAAGCGCCGCGCCGGTCAGCACCGCAGCGGACACGCCGATCAGCGCCACCAGAAGTGCGACTCGACCGCCCGACATGAGCCGCGAAAGATAGTCGCGCCCGATCTGGTCGGTGCCCAGCCAATGCTCTGCTGTGGGCGGGGTAAGACCAGTCGTGTGAATCCCCGAGATCGTGTAAGGCGCGATGATCGGCGCGAAGACGGCGAGAAAAAGGTGGAACCCGACAAGCGCCAGCCCGATCACCGTCAGCGGCGAGCGCAAGGCCCGCGCCAACGGCCGCGCGGCCGGCGGTTCAGACCCCGAAGGTGCGGAGAGAAGCGCGGACAGGTCAGCGGGCATCGGCACGTCTCCGGACACGTGGGTCAAGCGCCAGAACGGCGATATCGGCCAGCAGGTTCGAGAGGATCACGGCGAAGGCCGCCATGAAGGTGATCGCCTGAACCGTCGGCACCTCGCGTTGAGCGATTGCCCTGATGAGTTCAAGCCCGATGCCCGGAAAGCGGAACACCGCCTCGATCACCACGACATTCGAAATGATCGAGGCGACGAATTGCGCGGTGCCGTTCAGCATCGGGATCAGCGCGATGGGCAGCGCATGCACCACCACCAGGCGCCATTCCGGAAGCCCCGCCAACCGCGCGCGCTCGACGAAGTCGCTGTCGAGCGCCTCGAGCATGCCGCTGCGCAGCAACCGGAACTGATAGGCCACGCCAGAGACGACCAGGGCCATGACCGGCAGTACGGAGACCGCCAGAACCTGCCCGGCCGGCGCGCTTTCCGAAATCATCAGAACGGCGGGCGCCAGACCCAGCCAGATTGCGAAGACCATGATGAAAAGGTTGCCGACGACGAAATCCGGCATCGAGTAGGAAAACAGCGTGGCACCCGACACCGCGGCATCCAGCCGCCCTCCCGGACGCAATGCCGCGGCGACGCCGAGGACGACGGCAACCATCGGCGTGACGATAAGCGCCACCGATGCCATCAGCATCGAATTCAGCATCGAGTGGTGGATGCTGTCGATCACAGGTTCGCGCGTTAGCAGCGTGACGCCGAAATCGAAGGTCACCAGATTGCCGAACACGGTCACGAAGCGTTCGAGCACGGGCTTGTCGAGGCCGAGTTCGGCTCGCATCCTCGCCAGGTCTTCCTCGGTGTAATACATCAGTTCGTCGGCCGGGATCGACGCATCCAAGGCATCGCCGGGCAGGATTTCGGTACCGAGGAAAACGACCGCGGAAACCAGCAACAGGATCAGGCCGGACAGAGCCAGACGGCGCAGGATCATTTCCAGGATCGTGACCATCGCGTCGCTCCTTTCGCCATCGGCCTTCCGGATCGGGCGATGCGCCACGCAGCGGCGCATCGCGGAAGCCCTTCGGCCGCCGGGCCGAAGGGCCATGAACCCAAGCGATCAGCCGTCGATCCAGATGTATTCGAACCGGCTTGACCAGTTCTGCGCGTGGCTGCGGGCGTTCTGCACCTCGGGCCGGTGCGCGACCATGTTGCGCCGACCGCCCAGCATAAGCCCCGGCACTTCGCGCTGCGCGATGCGCTGGGCCTCGTGATAGAGCTCAAGCCGCCGCGCCTCGTCGGCGGTGCCGACCGCTTCGAGAATAAGCGCGTCGAACCTGTCGGCACCCTCGCCTTCCCAGCCGCCGGGTTCGGCCGCGTTGCGCGGCGACAGGCGCGAGAGGTTGATGAAGGGGTTGCGCGGGCCGACAAGGTTGCGGCGCGGCCGCCCGATCGGCTGGTTCACCGCGCCGACGAAGGGGTTGAACCCGTCGCAGGGCCGTTCCTGGAAATCGAGCCTGATGCCGGCCTCGGCGAGGCTTTCGCTGACGATCGGGTAGATCCGGGGCTCTTCCGGGAAGGACGGACAGAAATACATCGCCGGCAGGGACACGCCATCGGGATAGCCCGCCTCGGCCAGAAGGGCACGCGCGCGGTCGAGGTCGCGGCCACGTTCGCGCGGCAGGAACTCGGCGTTGACGCCGTTCATATGGGTGTCGTTGCCGGTCCAGCCCTCGGGATCGCCATAAACGATCTCGTTGATCTTGCCGCGATCGACCGCCAGCGCCATCGCTTCGCGAACGCGCTGGTCGTTCCACGGGAAATCGAGGTTCTTGGGCATGATCAGCCAGAACTGGTCGCCCGCCGGCGCCGCCTGGATATGGGCGCCGGCCTCCTCGAACTGGCCGATCTGGCCGGGATCGATGTTGAAGACCGCATTGAGCTGGCCGGCCCGGTAGCCGTTGATCGCGGCGTTGCCGAGCGTCAACACACCGCGCACTTCGTCGAGATAGGCGTCGCCCGCCCAGTAGCCCTCGTGCCGGACGGCGCGGAACTGGCGCGCGTTGTCGATCTCGACCAGCTTGAACGGGCCGGTGCCGATACCGTCGAAGCCGATGGTTTCCGCGTCGTTCGCCTTGAAGATCATCGCGCGGTATTCAGCCAGCGAATGCAGGAACTCGGCATTCGCGGTCTTGAGATGAAAGCGCACACCATAGCGGCCGGTGGCCTCGACCCGATCCACCTGACCGCTGATCAGGCCGACGCCGCCCAGCTTATGGAACTCCATCGAAGAGACGACGTCGTCCGATGTCATCTCGGTACCGTCGTGGAACAAAACCCCCTCGCGGAGTGCGATATCCCACACCGTCAGATCATCGCTGGGCGTCGCTGAGGCTGCCAGTTCGAGCTGCGGCTGCAGATTTTCGTCAACCCAGGTAAGCCCGTTCCACACCGAACGGGTCAGCAGGTCGAGCCAGAAATAGGGGTGTTCGCCCCGGTTCGACTGACCCAGCGCCCAGTTCGGATAGGTCTGGCCGTAGGTCAGGACGCCGCCCCGCTTCGGGGTCTGGCCGTCGATCATCTTGGCGATGACAGCGGGCGTGTCGGCGAGGGCGAGATTGGGATTGAGAAGCTGCGACATCGAAAAAACCGTTGCGCCGGCGGAAGCCTGGGCGAGGAAGGTGCGGCGGGAGATGCTGGGCATTGGAAACTCCTGTGACATGCACGATGCGGGGACGCGGCGAGGCGCGTCTCTGGCTTCCGCACGGTTGATGACACGACGGTAACCACACCCGGGCAGCCTGCCGATGTCGCAGGATTTTCACGCAAACCGGCCGATGTTGTGGCCGTGGTCATCGCGGCGACACGCGCCCATCAACCCGCTGTCACACAGTCCCCGGTATTCTGTGAAAGCGACTTGGGATGGCAGGTTCATTCGAAGGGTATCGCAGCATGAAACCAGTTGATTCTGCGCGCCAGGGCCCCGCCGCGGATCTCCGGCAGCACGCCGCGTCCGACGACGAAGCCCGAGCCCGGCAAGATTGGCGGAGCGTGTGGCACAGGTACAGGGCGCGGATCGAAAGCGGCGAGTTGCCGCCCGGGCACCACCTGCCCACTCTCGCCGAACTCGCTGCCTCCAACGGGCTGACGGTGCATGCCGCGCGACAGGTGATGAGCAGGCTGCGGGCAGCAGGCCTTGTCGTCAGCTGGCAAGGAGTAGGCCACCGGGTCGCTCAGCCCGCAATCGACTACGACATCGTTCAACGGACCCGCTTCGCCGCAAACATCGACCGTTCCGGACACCGCGCATCCACAGAAGTGATTGGGCGCCGCCACATCCGCGCCAATGCGCTCCTGGCGCGCGACATGGGGGTGCGCCAGGGCACCGCGGTGCTGCTGGTCGAGCTGCTACGCAAGGTCGACGGGCGGCCCACGATGCTGGGGCTGCACCACTTTGTCGCGGAACGCTTCGACCGGATCGCGGATATCCTTGAAGCCACTGGTAGCGTGTCTCATGCCTTGGCCGACTGCGGCGTGGGCGATTTCTTTCGGCGGGAGACGCTCATTTCCTCGCGATTGCCGACTGGACATGAGGCCCTTGCCCTCCGCATACCAAAGACACAGCCCGTGGTCGTGGCCACCGGGATCAACATCCAGCCGGACGGTGCCGTTGTTGAGGTCTCATGCTCCGTGTCGCGGGCCGATTGTATCCGCTTCCGGGTTTGATGGATCGGCCGCAATGCCCGCCTCGGTGCGCGTCGGGTCTGGACTTCGCGGCACCGTCGGGATCATCTCGCACCTGGCCGGCCGACGGGGCACGGCCCGCATTCAGCATCACGCAATCAACCGGGATGGAAAGATGGCCCGCACCTCGACTGCAAGGCCGATGATCGCAGCGAAGGGCGATCCGCAACTTGCAGACCTGCGCGCCTTCGCCGCGGTTTGTGAAACAGGCAGTTTCTCTCGCGCCGCGGAAGCGCTGGGGATCAGCCAGCCGACTGTCTCGACACGGGTGCAGAACCTGGAAGAGCATCTCGGATTTCGCCTGATCGACAGGCGGCAGGGCAGCGTTCTGACGGAAATGGGCCGTCCGATTTATGCCCGCGTGACCCAGACGCTGGCTCAGATCGATGCTTTCAACGCCACCGCACAGGGTCTCGAAGACCTGCAGACAGGGTTCCTGCGCATCGGCTTTTCGACTCCGCCGCAGGCCATGTCGCTGATCGGCGCGTTTCGTCGCGAATGGCCCGGCATCAGGCTCAGCCTGTCGCAATCGAACACCTGGGGGCTGTTGGAAGACCTGAGGCGGCAAGAGATCGACATCGCGATCATGACGATGGCTGCGCCCCCGCCAGAACCGCAATCGCATGTGCTGATCGAACGGCAAAGACTTGCCGCGATGGTTCCGGTAGGCCACCCGCTGACCCGCGAGGGAGCCGTTACATGGAAACGCCTGATCGGCGAGCCGCTGCTGATGCGCCGGGCCCCGTCGATGACGCGCACCCAGATCGACCGCGAGTTGGCCCGGCACGGCATCTCGGCCGATCCGTTTCTCGACCTGCCGTCGCGCGAGGCGATCAAGGAAGCGGTGGCTTCGGGCCTCGGCGTCGGGCTGGCCTTTGCCTCGGAAACCGGGGCCGATGCCCGGATCACCAGCCTGCCGATCCGCGACGCCGAAGAAGGCAACTGCGTCTATGCGGTGGGTCCGGCCTCGGTTTCGGGGCTGCCCGCCGTCGCCTCGTTCATGGCTATCGCCCGGACAGCCGCCCGCGCCTGACACCTGCATGCGAAGCGCTCGCTACCCTGCCTCGGCAGCAGCGTAACAATACTGTCTTGCGCCCGTCATCATGAATTCAAATAGCGAAGTAAATCTGTATTGGCGATTCCAATGCAGTAGTCCGTGAACCCGGAGGCTTCGCCCGGCATGCTCGACCCTTTCTCCGCACCCGGCCGCTTCTGGCGTGGCAACCTTCATGGCCATTCCAGTGCAAGCGACGGCCGCAAGACCCCGGCCGAGGCCTGCCAAGCCTATATCGACGCCGGATATGATTTCACCTGTCTGAGCGACCATTTCCGCGAGGTCTACGGCTATCCGATAACCGACACCCGCCCGTTCCGGACGGATGGTTTCACGACGCTGATCGGCGCCGAACTGCACGGTCCCGCCACGTCCCGCGGGGTCGACTGGCATGTTCTGGCTGTGGGCTTGCCGCTGGATTTCGCGCCCCCGGCGGAGGGCGAGACCGGGCCCGCGCTGTCGCGCCGCGCCGCCGACGCCGGTGCCTTCGTCGCCATCGCCCATCCGCATTGGTATCAGTTGCAACCGCAGGACGGCGCCGACCTCGACGCGGCCCATGCCGTCGAGGTCTACAATCACACCAGCGCCGTGCATTGCGACCGCGGCGACGGTGCGGTGTTTCTTGACGCCATGCTTTCCGAGGGTCGGCGCCTGATGGCCGTCGCGGTGGACGACAGCCACTGGAAGAACGGCGACGCCTTCGGCGGCTGGGTGATGGTCAAGGCCGACGAGAACACGCCCGAGGCGCTGTTGGCGGCCCTGCATGCCGGGCGGTTCTATGCCAGCCAGGGCCCCGAGTTTCACGATATCGCTCGGGAAGGCGACGAGATCGTCATCCGGTCGTCGCCGGTAGAAGCGATCATGCTGGTCGGCCCCGTCAGCCAGTCCTCGCGCCAGCATGGCCGCAACCTGACCCGCGCCCGGCTCGATCTCTCGCCGTTCGCCGGAACCTGGTGTCGCGCCGTACTTGTCGACGCGATGGGCAGGCGCGCTTGGTCGAACCCGCTCTGGCTTGCCCCCTGACCCCCGCCGCCAACAAGGAGTTTCCGAATGAAAACCCTTCTCACCACCACCGCGCTTGGCCTTGCCCTTCTGGGCCCGGCCCAGGCGCAGGAATTGCGTATCGGCCTGTCGACTTTCGAGGACGGGCTTGATCCGCAGGACACGACCGGCAATTCCGGCGCGCCGATCCTCTATTCGCTGTTCGACGCGCTCATCGAACGCGTCAACAACTCCAGCCCGCTGGAATTCAAGCCCGGTCTGGCCACCGAGTGGCGCCAGCTCGAACCCACCGTGTGGGAGCTGAAGCTGCGCGAGGGCGTCGTCTTCCACAACGGCGACAGCTTCGATGCCTATGACGTGGAATTCTCGCTCGACCGGATGTTCCACAACGAAGACCCCGAGTTTTCATCGGCCTGGGGACGTTGGGCCTACAACTTCAAGGATGTCGAGGTGGTCGACCCGATGACGGTGCGGGTTCACACGCATCGCCCCGAGCCGATGTTCGAAACCCTGATGTCGGCGCGGGCCTTCGGCATCGTCTCGAAGGAATACCAGGAGGAGGTAGGCTTCGAAGACGCCACGCTCAATCCTGTCGGCACCGGTCCCTATCGGGTGGTCGAGTTCGTGCCGGACGAGAAGCTGGTGCTGGAGCGGTTCGACGGCTTCTGGGGCGAGCCCGCCGCATTGGAAAAGGTCACCATGACCTATGTGCCCGAAGTCGCCGCCCGCGTGACGGGCATCGTCAACGGCGAATTCGACCTCGTCACCAACCTGCCACCCGACCAGTTGCCGGCCGTTTCGGTCGACGGCGTCGAGACCCTGGGCGTCACCTGGCCGATGTTCCATGTCTACGTCATCGCCATGAACAAGGCGCCCACCGATGATCCGCGGGTGCGCCAGGCGATGCGGCTGTGCACCGACCGCCAGGCCCTTGTCGATGGCCTGTGGGGCGGCAAGGCCGGCCTGCCGACCGCGCACCAGTTTCCCGAATACGGCGCGCCGCTTTATATCGACGGTCTCAGCCTGATCGAATACGACCCCGAAAAGGCCCGCATGCTGCTGGCCGAGGCGGGCTATGACGGCGCCCCGATCATCGCGCAGTTCCCCAACAGCTACTACCTTTACGGCGATCTCGCCGCGCAGGTGATCCAGCAACAGTGGAAGGACTGCGGCCTGAACCTTCAGATCGAGGAAGTCGACAAGCTTGACTATGACCGCTTGAACATGCGCGGCTGGTCGAACCCGATGTACTATCCCGATCCGATGGGCGCGATGGACACCCACTGGTCGGAAAAGTCCTGGACCGCCCAGCGCAATCTCTGGACCCCGTCCGAGGTATCCGACGAATGGGCCACCGCCTACGAACAGGCGCGCTTTGCCACCGAGCCGTCGGATCGCAAGGCCGCCTACCAGCGGGTTCTGGAACTGTCCGAGGAGATCTCGGGCTGGCTGCTGCTTTACAAGCCGCATGAGCTTTACGCGATGCGCAAGGGCGTCTCGTTCGAGATCCCGCTCGCCCAGCGCCCCTATGTCCTGCCGCTGCGGGCCGGCGAAATCACCGTCGCCGACTGAGTGACGCGGCCCCGGGCGACCACCGCCCGGGGCCATTCGCCATGCTGCGGTTTCTTGCCATTCGCCTTCTGCGCGCGATCGTCACCATGTTTCTGGTGCTGGTCATCGCGTTCCTGACGCTCAGGCTTTCCGGCACACCCTTCGAACAGATGTATCCAGAGGGCCTGACGCCCGAGATGGAAGCCGCGTTGATGGCCAAGTGGGGGCTCGACAGGCCTCTGCATGAACAGTTCGTCGCCTATCTGTCGCAGATCGCACGGGGCGATTTCGGCCGCTCCATCGACAGCCGCGAGCATGTCGTTGCGATCTACGCCGACAAGATGCCCTACACGCTGGCAATCGGCGGGCTGGCGCTGGCCCTGTCGATCTTCATTGGAATCCCGCTGGGTGCCCTCGCCGCGCTGTATCGGACCAGCGCGGCCACGCGGGCCGGAATGGGTGTGGCCTTTCTGGGCTACGCGATGCCGCATTTCGTGATCGGCATCGGGATGATCCTGGTCTTCGGCTACTATGGCAGGCTGCTGCCGACCACCGGCCTCGATACCGCGCGACACTACATCCTGCCTGTCGTGACACTGGCGATCCCGATGATCGCGGGGCTTGCGCGGTTCATGCGCGCCTCGATGCTCGATGTCATCTCGCATCCGCATGTCGTGACGGCGGTGGCAAAGGGTGTACCACCGGGCCAGGTGATCCGCGGCCACCTTCTGCGCAACGCGATGCTGCCGCTTGTCACCGTCATCGGGCTGGAGGTCGCGGGTATCCTGAACGGGTCGATCTTTGTCGAGACCGTGTTCTCGCTTCCCGGCGTCGGGCGGGTGCTGGTCGGCGCGGTCGAGGCGCGCGACTTCCCGGTGCTGCAATTCGGGATGATCGCCTACGCGGCCATCGTTGTGACGGTGAACCTGCTCGTCGATCTTGCCTATGTGCTGGCCGATCCCCGTGTCCGGCTGGAAGAATAGCCATGTCAGACCTTCTCCACGCCTCCTCGCGACCATCACGGAGCACGGCAAAACGCCACCCGTTCGCCTTCCGGTGGGACAAGTTCACCCTCGCCGGCCTCGGGCTGATTGCAACGGTCCTGCTCGGCATCATGGCACCGCTGATCGCCCCCGCCGATCCGAATGCGATCGACCTCATGGCCCGGTCGCTGCCGCCATTCTGGGCCGAGGGCGGCAGCCCGGACTACCTTCTGGGCACCGACAACATCGGGCGCGATCTGCTCTCGCGCGTGCTTTACGGCATTCGCACGAGCTTTGCGATCGCCGCGCTTGGCCTGGTCTTCTCGGCCTGCCTTGGGATCTCGATCGGCATTGTCGCCGGGCTTGCCGGCCCGGTCCTCGACCGGGTGCTGATGACGGTCGTGGATGTCTTCATCACGCTGCCGAACCTTCTGTTGATGCTGTGCGGCATCGCGCTTCTGGGCACCGAGACCTGGGTGTTGGTGGTGATGATCGGGCTCGTGAAATGGGAAGGATACGCCCGGCTGGTGCGCGGCCAGGTTCTGGCGCTGCGCGAGCAAGGCTATGTCGAGGCGGCGCGGGTTCTGGGTGCCGGGATGGGACGGATCGCGCTGCGCCACGTTCTACCGAACCTGGCATCGCCGCTGGTCGTGATCCTGACGCTGGCCTTTCCCGGCGTCCTTCTGATGGAGGCCGGCCTGTCGTTTCTCGGCGTCGGCGTGCAGCCGCCAACCGCATCGCTGGGCCGGATGATCGGCGACGGTCGCGACTACCTCATTCATTCGTGGTGGATTTCCGGCATCCCGTCACTGGTGATCGTGACGATCACGCTCCTGTTTCAACTGATCGGCGACGGGCTGCGCGACCGTCTGGATGTGCAGATCGATGACTGAGCCGCTGCTCGATATCCGCGATTTCCGGGTCTCCTTCGACATTCTGCAGGGGCGGCTCCCTGCGGTGCGCGGAGTCGATCTTCGGATCGGGGCGGGCGAGACGGTCGGCCTTGTCGGTGAAAGCGGATCGGGCAAGTCGGCGCTTGCGCGGGCGCTCCTGCGCCTCAATCAACCGCCCTTCACCGCGCCGCGCACCCGGATCGA
>CAYUXM010000086.1:0-11984 GCA_964448765.1 uncultured Rhodobacterales bacterium | reverse complement strand
TGAGCGAGAAGGTCGAGGCCGAGGAAACCCTGTCGCGGTGCAGCGGCCTGCCCGCCGGCAGCGAGGATCACGAACGCTGCCTGTCGGGCAACGGGCTTTACGACTCGCTCGTCTTCAACGCATGGGACAGCGACGACGACGGCACGGTGGACAGGTTTCCCGGGATCAGCGGCGTGAATTCGATCGTGATGTCGGACGAGCCGGGCGCGGAGGCCAGCATCTCGGGCCTGCGCGCGCTGGCGATGGCCGGGGCGGAGGCGGCGATTTCCGGGGTCGCGCAGGTGCGCACGGCCGACGGCGGGCTGGCCTTCGCCGATCCCGAGGACGGGGCGGCCGCGATTTCCGGCATCGGCACGCTGGAGATGGCCGACGGCCGGATCGACAACCTGCTGGGGATCAGTTGCCTCGCCGGGGGCGCGCAGAACGTGCTCGCGAACGGAATCGCCATCGACTGTCCCGAAACCCGGCTGAGCGGCACGCTGATCACCACCGGCGCGGCACAGATCGGCGCGGCGCTGACCGTTCAGGGCGCGGCCACCATCGACGGCGCGGCGACCGTCGGCGGCGCGCTGGGGGTGACAGGCGACACCGCGCTGGACGGGAATGTCACGGTCGGCGCGGCCGGCACCGGGGGCGGCGATGTCACCGTGGCCGGCACCGTGGCGGCCAATGACGCCCGGTTCAACGAGGGGCTGAGCGCGGGGGAAACGCAGGTCGCCGCGCTGACGGTGGGCGGCACCCGCGCCGACCGCACGATCCTGATGTCGAGCGGGATCGCGGAATTCGACGGCGGCGCGATCAAGGTGGACAAGCCCGCCTGCGGCCAGGGGTTCGACCCCGATATCGTCGCGATGCCGATCAGCTTCGAGGCCGGCAGCGACAAGGGCAGCGCCTATGACCGGGGCACCAAGGTTTCCGGCAACTGGCAAAACAGCGACGAATGGCCGATGCAGCGCCATACCAACGAGACCGCGCAGGGCCAGCTTGTCGGGGTCGAGACCGATATCTCGGACCAGACCAACGGCTGGAAAGTCAGCCTGAAGGTGATGCGGCGGGCCTGGTACAACGAAGTGACCATCGACACCGAGACCAATCCCAAAGGCGCGCAGATGATGATCCAGACGCTGTGCCGCAACGAAACCGGGGGCTGAGGCATGCTCAGCTCCGTCACGCCGATGATGGCCCTGACCGCGACGGTCGCCGCGGCCACCGTGATGTCGTTCGAGCGGACCACGGCCTTCGACGGCGGCATCCTGGCTGACAACCTCGCGCGGCATCACGGCGCGGTACTGGCGCCGCTGCTGGAGACCGCCGAGGCCGGCGGCACGATCGCCACCGGCGACCGGGCCGATCCCGACATCCGGCCCTTCACCCCGATGCATGACTGGCAAAGCACCGTCTTCGAAAACGACGGCAGGCTGTGGCTGGCCAGCTATCCGGCGAACTTTCCGGCCGATGGCGGGCGTTTCGGCACGGAGGTCATGCAGCGCATCCCGGCCTGGATGGAGAAGGCCGATACCGCAGCGCATGGCTATGGCCTGTGGGAACCGTTGGCGGCCAGCGGCGCGTCGTGGCAGGTGACCTACCCGGTCGCCCCCCCGGCCGATGCATGGTGGCCGGCCTTCGGGGCGTTTCTGTCCGGTTTCGGCGCGGCGGGTCAGACCGCCGCCGCGCCGCAGGGGTTTCAACCGCTGGCGGCCATCGGCGGCGGCGGTTCGGTCGCGGCGCGCAACGGGGCCGAACCGCTTGTCTTCGACGACCCGACCGTGCCGCAGATCGGCCGGGCCGCGCCGGTCATCGTCACCCGGATCGACTTGCCCTAGCGCAGGCCGAAGGCGGCGTCGAACCCGGCGGCATAGGCGGCCCGGCTGATCGTGGCGCGGTTGCCGGCATAGCCGTGATAGGCCGACAGCCCGTTCGCCAGGGGCAGGCCGGCCCAGACATAGGCCAGTTCGTCCATGAACGCCTCGAGGCCAAGCCGGCCGGCAAGAAACTCGTCCAGCCCGGCATCGCGCATCAGCCGCAGCGCCAGCCGATCCTGCGTCGCCGGATCGAACCGGGTCTCGCGGCCCAACCCCTCGCGCCGCATCAGGTCGGCCAGCGTACTGGGAATGAACTGGTAGCGGCCGATGGCATGCGGCTGGCCCGGCGTCGCCGCGACCCAGTCCAGCACCTCGCCCAGCGTCAGCCGGCTGGGCGGTGCCGGCGGCAGACGATCGGCGCGCTGGTGCACCGTGTCATAGCCGCGCGCGTCCGCCTCCGCGATGGCGATCAGATCCAGCAGGCCGGCCAGGTCGCGCCCCGGTCGCGGCGCGTCGGGAACCGGCGGCGGGGACGGCATCGGCAGCCGGGCCGGCACCGCGGGGGCCAGCACATCCTCGCGCGCGGCCAGCCGGCGGGCGATCAGGTCGCGCCGGCTGTGCCCGGCGGGAAACAGGGCGGCGCGGGCGCTGTCCAGTTTGGCCCGTGCCTGCGACAGCCGATCCTGCGGTGCAATCGCCTCTGCCGGCGCACCGGCGGGGGCAAGAGCCAGCAGCCCCGCCGTGATCGCCAATGCCTTGCCGGTTTTCGACCGCATCACCGCTGCTCTCCTCGAAACAAGGGGGCATAATAGTCCTTATCGAACAGGAAGATACACGACGGAGCGGATGGATACGGCCGAAAGACCAGATCGGCACCCGCGCGCCGATCCCGGGGACCGGCATTGCGCGGCGGGCCACGGGCTGCAATCCTGCCGCGGCGGGGGAGACAGGCATGACCACGACACAGGGCGGCGAACTTGGATGGCGGAAGGTGGCGGGCGATCCGCGCGGGCTGGGCCGGGGCCTGGGCGTGGCGGGCCGCCAGGCGGTGGCCGACCACCTTGTGCCGCACCCGCTGTGGCAAGAGGTCACCGGCCCCGCGCACCGTCCCGCGGTGCGCCGCATGGCCGCCACGGTCGCGCGGCGCTTTCCCGATATCCTGGCCGAGATCGAGGGGCTGGCCGAGGGGCTCGACCTGCCGTTCGAGACGGTCTTTGCCTGGACCTGCCGCGGCGATCTGCTGGCCGACACGCCCGAGGGCTGCACGACCGTGATGCTGCCCGGCCCCGACCCGGTCCTCGCCCATACCGAGGACGGGATACCGGGCCTTGCCGGCCACTGTTTCATCGCCGAGGTCGCGCCGGACTGGGGGCCGGGCTTCCATTCCTTCTGCTACCCCGGCTCGATCCCCGGCCACACCTTCGGCTGGTCGGCCGCCGGGCTGGTGATGACGGTGAACAACCTGCGCCTGACCGGGGTTTCGGCGGAGGTGCCGCGGATGGTTCTGACCCGCGCGATGCTGGCCGCGCCGGATCTCGACGCGGCGCTGGCGATCCTGCGCGCGGGCGCGGGATCGGGCGGGTTCCACGTCACGCTGGCCCGGCGCGGCGATCCCCGGCTTGTGTCGGTGGAATTCGGCGGCGGCGCGGTTTCGGCGCGCGAGATCACGGCACCCTCGGCCCATGCCAACCATGCGCTGCACCACCCGGCGGCGGCCCCCGGCGCGCAGATCGTCACCCGGTCCTCGGCCGACCGGCAGGCCCGCGCGGCGGCGCTTCTGGTCGCCGGGACCGGGCCGGTCGACATCCTGCGCGACCATGGCGGCGCGGGCCGGCTGCCGATCTGGCGCGACGCGCCCGACGATCCCGACGACGAGAACACGATGGCGCTGGCCCGGTTCCGGATCGGCGCGGCGGCGATCGACTGGGAGATCCGCGACCATCGCCATTCGCCGCCGCGCTACGCCGGTCGGCAGGCCTGAGGCGCGCCCGCACGGCCGCCGGGCAAAGGGGCTCGACAAGCGCGCCCGAACGCGGCAGGGAAACCGGCAGCACCGCAAGGGAATCCCCGATGACCGAGACCAAGACCATCGCCGATACGCTCAAGGCCGTTTCCACCGCGACGATCACCACCGTCCTTCTCAAGACGGGGCTGCGCAACGTCTGGATGCGCGGCACGCAGCCGATGCGGCCGGGCCAGGGCCGGCTGGCCGGCCCGGTCTTCACGCTGCGCTTCGTGCCCGCGCGCGAGGATCTCGCGACGCCGGAAAGCTGGTCCTCGCCCAATTCCACCCGCGGCGCGATCGAGGCGATGCCCGAGGGCTGCATCGCCGTCGCCGATGCGATGGGCGTGACCGATGCCGGCATCTTCGGCGACATTCTGGCCGCGCGGATGGCGCGGCGCGGGGTTGCCGGGCTGGTCACCGACGGGGTGATGCGCGATGCCGCGGGCGTCTTGTCGACCGGCCTGCCGATCTGGGGCCGGGGCTTCGCCGCGCCGCCCTCGGTCGCCGGGCTGACCTTCGTGGGCTGGGACCAGCCGATCGCCTGCGGCGGCGTCGCGGTGATGCCGGGCGACTGGGTGGTGGTGGATGACGATGGCGCCGTGGTGATCCCCGCCGCGCTGCTCGACCACGTGCTGGAGGCCGGGCCCGAACAGGAGCGGATGGAAGGCTGGATCATGGAAGAGGTCGGCCGCGGCGTGGCGCTGCCGGGCCTCTACCCGATGAACGACGAAACGAAGGCGCGCTACGCGGCGTGGAAGGCCGGCCGGGGCTGAGGCCCGGTCAGCCGCCCTGCCCCCAGGTATCCGACAGCCGGTAGCCCTGCGGCCAGGGATCGGACGGGTCCAGAAGCAGGTGCGCCGTGCCGGTGATCCAGCCCCGCCCCGACACCTCGGGGACGATGGCGGGCCGATGCTCCACCGTGGTTTCCGCCGCGATCCGGCCGGCGAAACTCGATCCGATGACCGAGGTCGCGGTGAACCACTCGCCGACCGACATCTGCCCGCGCGCGGCCAGCACCGCCATCCGGGCCGAGACCCCGGTGCCGGTTGGCGAACGGTCGATCTTGCCGGGCCGGATCGCCACCGCCGATCGCGCCGTAAGGCCCTCCGTGCCACGCTCCAGCGGCCCGGCGAACAGGCAAAAGGAAATGTGCCGCCAATCCGGCAGGCCGGGATGGCCGAAACCGAGTTGCACACTGGCCGCATCGGCGATCCGCACCCCAAGCCGCGCGAGATCCCGCGCCTCCTCGGGCGCGATGGCAAACCCCAGCGCCGCGGCATCGACGATCACGAAACTGTCGCCGCCGAAGGCGGTATCCACCCGGAGCGTGCCCAGCCCCTCGACTTCCAGCGGCGCGTCCAGCCGGCCCGCGAAGGAGGGCAGGTTTCGCAGCGTGATCCGTTCCGCCTTGCCGCCGCGGCACTCCGCGCGGACCCGGACAAGCCCGCCGGGCGCCTCCAGCACCAGGTCCGTCACCGGTTCGGTCATCGGCAGGATGCCCGCGTCCAGCAGCACCGTCGCCACGCAGATCGTGTTGGAGCCCGACATCGGCGGCGTATCCTCGGGTTCCATGATGATGAAGCCCATCTGCGCCTCGGGATGTTTCGGCGGCACAAGCAGGTTGGCATGGCGAAACACGCCGCCGCGCGGTTCGTTCAGCACGAAGGCGCGCAGCGTGCCGTCGCGGGCGATGTGGCGGCTTTGCTCCCACAGCGTCGCGCCGGGCGGTGGCGCCACGCCGCCGGTGATGACGTCGCCGACCTCGCCCTCGGCATGGGCGGTGATGATCTGGATCGCGCGGCTGGATCGCATGGCCTGTCTCCCCGGTTGTCCGGCCCAGCCTAGCCTGTCCGTCACCGCCCGCCAGCCTTGGGCGCATGCGGCCGGAAAGATTGCGATTGCGCGCGCGCCGATCCCCCGGTCTTATGCCGGCATGGCGCCCAAGCCCGGCCTCTCGCCCGCCCTGATCGGTTCGACCTCCGCGCTCATCGCGGTGGTCTGTTTCTCGATCAACGACATGGCGGTGAAGTTCCTGTCGGACGGCTACGCGCTGCACCAGGTGGTGCTGCTGCGCTCGGTCATCGGCATGGCGATCCTGCTGGCGGTGCTGATGCCGCTGGCCGGCGGCGCGCCGGCGCTGCGCACCCGCCGGCTGGGCATGCACCTGTTGCGCGCCGCCTGCGTCGTCTTCGCCAACATGACCTTCTTCCTCGGTCTCGCGGCGCTGCCGCTGGCCGAGGGCGTCGCGCTGTTCTTCGTCTCGCCACTGGTGATAACGGTGTTTTCCGTGATCTTCCTGAAGGAACGCGTCGGCCCGCGCCGCTGGGCGGCGATCGCGGTGGGGTTTCTTGGCGTGCTCGTCGTGCTCAGGCCAGGGACGGAGGTGTTTCAGCCCGCCGCGCTTCTGCCGATCGCGGCGGCGGTGGGCTACGCGGCGCTGCACATGCTTACCCGCTACATCGGCAAGACCGAAAGCGCGCTGGCGATGTCGTTCTACATCCAGCTCAGCTTCATCGTGATCTCGGCCGGGCTGGGCCTGTTCATGGGCGACGGCCGGTTCTCGGGCACCGGCGACGCCTCGCTGGATTTCCTGTTCCGCGCCTGGACGACGCCGGAGACATCCGACTGGCTGGTGCTGCTGCTGGTCGGCGCGGCCTCGTCCTTCGGGGGATTCTTCATCAGCCAGGCCTACCGGGTGGCCGAGGCTGCGGTGGTCGCCCCGTTCGAATACGTGGCGATGCCGCTGGCGGTGCTCTGGGGGCTGCTGGTCTTCGGCGAATGGCCGGATGCGGTGGCCGTCGCCGGGATCGCGCTGATCCTC
This sequence comes from uncultured Rhodobacterales bacterium, assembly GCA_964448765.1. GTDB lineage: Bacteria > Pseudomonadota > Alphaproteobacteria > Rhodobacterales > Rhodobacteraceae > JANSXY01. The sequence continues at coordinate 5,356 of CAYUXM010000086.1, read as the reverse complement.
GCCTCGGGGCTTTACATGATCTGGCGCGAGGCGCGGGTCCGGCATGCCGAAGTGCCACAGACCCCGCGCTACCGGCGCTGAGGCGGATCGACCCCGATGGGTGGCCACGGATCGCGCAGAACGCATTCGTCCTGCACGGCCTCGGCCGCGAAGACGAGCTGGTCGAGCGCCTCGTCATCCAGCCCGGCCGCGATCAGCAGCAGCGTCTCGATCCTCGGATCGCGGCGCCAGTGCAGGAATGTCGCCACCACGTCGGGATCGTGACAGCGCAGGATCTGCCGGACGAATTGCGAAACCAGCGCGATCTGCGGCTCACCCAGGCGCGACAGCAGCTCGGCAAGGTCGGCGCGCCGAAGCCGCACCACGTCATCGGCCGGACCGGACGGTTCGATCGCCATGCCGCCCCCTAGGCCGGCTTGCGCCGCCGCGCGCGCACCGCAGCAAGCCCGAGACCGGCAAGGATGAGCACGGCGGGATACAGGCTGCCCTCGCCGCCCCGGCCGATCAGCAGCGCGACGACGATCGCCAGGCCCAGGCCGCCCAGCCAGGGATGCCAGGCCCGGTCGCCCAGGCGGAACAGGGCCGCCGCTGCGGCGCCGTAAAGCAGCAGGAAGTTCTGCCCCGCCGCCGCCAGAAGCAGGCCAAGATCGAAAAGCCCGCGGCCGGCCATCGCGACCACGGCCAGCAGCACGCCCACGGTCAGCGCCACCGCGGCCAGCGGCACCCCGCGGTCGACCCGCGCCAGGACCGGCGGCAACAGCCCCTCGCGCGCCGTGGCATAGACCATCCGCGACACCGCCCAGATCGCCGCCGAGAGATTGGCGAAGATCAGCAGCACGGCAACCGCCGACACGGCGTTCGCCCCGGCCGGGCCGAAAGCCGCGCCGAAGATCCGCGCGAAGGGCGCCGGATCGGCGCCGGTCTTTCCCGATCCCGCGACGACGACGGCCAGCGCGAGGTAAAGCGCCACGGCGATCGCGAAGGAGGCCGCCATCGCCAGCGGCAGGTCGCGGCCCGGATCGCGGAACTCCTCGCCGAGATTGGCGCTGACTTCCCAACCGGTGAAGGCGAAGAACACCATCATGAAGGTCAGCCCGAAGACCGGCAGGCCCGGCCAGTCGGTCGCCGCCACCGCGACCGCGCCGAGATCGGGCGAAACCGCCACCCATCCCAGCACCGCCACCGCGAGAATGACGAGAACGACCAGCGAGGCGACGGCGGCGTTCACCCGCGCCGCCAGTTCCGCCGCCAGCAGGTTGACGGCCAGCGCCGCCACGATCAGCCCCGCAGCGTAGAGGTGCGGCACGCCGCCCAGAGCGGCGGCGGCATAATGGCCGCCGGTCAGCGCGATCGCCGGCAGCCCGACGCTGACCGCGCCGAGAAACAGGAAGGTCGCCGGCACCCGACCCGCCGCGCCGAAGGCCCGGCCCATGATCGTCGCGAGCCCGCCGGCATCGGCATGCCGCCGCCCGAGGATCGCGAAGACCAATAGCAGCGGCGCCGCGGCCAGCGCGCAGGCCAGCCAGACGACCAGCGCCGCGCCGCCGACCGCCTGGTGCGCCAGGCCCGGCAGCGTCAGAAGACCGGCGCCCAGCACGATGTTTAGCATCATCGCCGTGCCCCGGCCGACACCCAGCGACCGGCGCAGCTCAGCCATGGTGGCGCAGCTTCGCGTTGTGGAAGGCGATGAAATAGGTCGCGCCCCGGTCCAGCGCGACCGAGCCGTGCAGCATCCCGGCGGGCAGCGAGATCACGGTGCCCGGCCCGCAGATCTTGTCGCCGCCATCCCAGTAGAAACGCACCTCGCCGTCGAGGATGACGAGCGTCTCGTCGGTGTCGTGGCTGTGCCAGGCATGTTCCTTGCCGGCGACATCGCGCTGCACCTCGATCGCGCCCTGGTCGGGCAGCAGCTGTTCCAGCAGCGGCCGCAGATTGGTGGTATCGACCTTGGTTGCGAAGATCCGGAAATCGCGTTCGGCCGCATCGGCCAAGGCTTCGTCTGTCATGCCACCTTACCCCCGTGTTTGCGCGGTTCCCGCCGGTCGCCCAGCCGGTGAAACGGGCAGGCGGGAACCGTGTTGCTGTCGTCGATGAAGTATTGCGCGTATTCGCGGTTGTCCGGCGCCCCGTAGCTGCCGAGAACCGGCGCGGGCGGCACCGCGTCATAGGCCGCGAGCAGCTTGCGCACCGTGGCCAGCGCCCGCTGCGCGGCGGGGTCGTCGCTGTCGGTGATCCCCTCGAACACCCAGCGCGGCTGGAAGGTGATCATGAAACCCGAGGCCCGGCGGCTTTGCCGCAGGACATGGGCGGGGGTGTTGCAGACCACGAAGACCGGTTCCCCGGCGAAGCAGAATTCCCATGTCGGATCGTCCAGTTCCGGCGCGACGCCGGCGGGCCGCGGGCTGTCGTCCAGCCGGGCGAGCCCGTCCAGCAGCGCCCAGAACCGGTCGCGATAGGCCTCGGTCGGCTGCACCGGACCGGGCCGGGCGAAAACCACGAGCGAGGTCATCGGCCCGATGTCGCGGGCGGTCGCGAGGTAGGCGCGCAGGATCGGCGCCAGCGCCTCGGGCGTGAGCGGGTCGACGAAAGCGAAGCGCAGCCTGTCGGCCTTCAGCCCGGCGACGCCGAAGGTGCAGGGGAACGGGCGCGAGCGGCTGGTCAGCGCGGCCTCGAACTCGTCAAAGATCACCCGTTCCCAGGCGGGCGGGCGAAAGGTGTCGGACACGGCCTGGCGCGTCAGAAGGGGGGGCATCGTTTCCTCCATGCTTTCGGTGTGGAGCATCCGTCGAGCGGAGGTTCCTTTTGGAAAGAGTTTACCAATTCGGCAGGTTCTTCAGCTTTCAAATTGAAGATTCATCTTCGAATCGTCGAAAAATCACGCTAAAGTTGAGTTGCCTGACGGGGAACGAGTATGCGGTTGAGCCAGACGGATCGGATGATCCTGGAACTGTTGCGCGAAAACGGCCGGCGGTCGCTGACCGAGATCGCGTCGATTGTCGGGCTGTCGCGGCCCACGGTGCGGCACCATGTCGACAAGCTGGTGGCGGCGAAGGTGATCCGCCGGTTCACGGTCGACATCGAGAAGACCGACGGGACGCGCCCCTCGGGCATCCGCGCGATGTTCGACGTGCGGCTGCGTCGCAACGTCTGCGGCAAGGTCTTCGCCTCGATCTCGCACTGGAGCGAACTGGTCTCCGCCTGGTCGACATCGGGGTCGGTCGACATGCGGGTGCTGGTCGAGGCGGCGGACCAGACGATCATCGAGGATCTGCGCGACCGGCTGGCCCGCCACCCCGAGGTCGTCTCGCTGACCACCACCATGGTTCTAAAGACCTGGTGCGAACGGATCTCCGGCATCCACGAGACCGCGCCGGAAGGCTATGTGATCACCCGCGAGGACGAGGCGACGGCATGACCGGCAACGAGGTGGACATCGCTCTGGGCGCCCTGATCCGGGACTGTCGGCTGCATGCCGGCCTGTCGCAGCAGGATCTCGGGCGCGCGGCGGGGGTGAGCTTTCAGCAGGTGCAGAAATACGAAAGCGGGCAGAACCGGATATCGGTCAGCCGCCTGCTGCGGCTGGCCCGCGCGCTCGATCTGCCGGCCGTCGAGATCATCCGCCAGTTCGAGGACCGGCTGCGGGCGCGGCCCGAGGGGCGCGGCGCGCGACCGCGCCGGCAGCGCGCCGCCCTGTAGCGCCTCCGCCGGTTCAGCGCGACAGGCCGCCGGCCTCCCGGATCCGCCGGATCAGGTCCAGCGTCTCTTCCGGCCGGCTGCGATAGGCCTCGAACAGCAGGGGATTGTCCTGCAGGATCCGCTCCAGTTCCGGCTCGCGGTCGGGCGACGAGCGTTCGCCGATCGCGCCCTCGTGCGGCTGCACCAGCAGGTGATTGAGTTCGTCGCAGAACGCCGCCGCCCGCCGGCTGTCCGACATCTGGAAGCCGCCGCATGCGGCCTGGGCCCCGGCCATGCCGGACGCCAGCGCAAGGACAAGACCGCCCAGGCCGCCGCACCGCGCGCAGCGGCATCGCACGGCGGCAGCGGCCGGGCGCGGCCGGGCCGACATGGCGCTACTTCCCCAGCAGCAGGCCGGCCGCGACCCCGCCGATGAAGGCCCCGATGGGGTCGGTCTGGTTTCTGCGCGACGTGCCGCCGCCGCTGGCCGGTTTCGGACGGCTGGCAATGTAGCCGCGATACGCCGCCTCGGTATTGGCCGTCAGCAACTGAAGCTGGACGGCGTTCAGGTATCCGGTGGCGATCAGCCCGTTCGCGGCCTGCCACGCGCTGATGCCGGCCCGGGTCCGGGGCCCGAAGGCACCGTCGGCGCCGCCCACATCGTGCCCCGAGACATTGAGGCGGATCTGCACCGCCCGGCGCTGATCGCGGTCGAGCGCGAGCCCCGTCTCGGTCGCCTCGCCGCTGGCCACCGCGCGCAGGGCCGGCGTGACCGCAAGGCTCAGCGGCTGCGTCAGGGTCCGCGTCAGGTCCGACCGTGCCGCGGCGCCCGGCGCGGCGCCGCCATCCGGGGCCAGGCCGGCGACCTGCGCCTCCCCGGCCTCGATCCGCTTCAGCGCGTTGCGCGCCAGCTGCGCGAAGACGCCGTTGGGGAACATGTCGAGATAGGCGCCGAAATCGGCGGGATCGTTGCTTGCCGTCGCCGCCTCGAACATGAATTTCTGAAGGTCGATCGAGGCATCGGGATCGGCGGCCGCCGCATCGCCGGACGGCGCCGCGACGCCGTCCGCCGCGCCGGCCCCGGTGAGGCCCTCCACCCGGTTCAGGACGACCGGGCCGGTCAGCGAGGCGTTGACCCAGGGCCGCTGGCTCCGGCCGGTCGCCTCGTAGACCTCGCCGGTCACCCGGCTCATGATCTCGGTGATGTCGGCATTGGGGGTGCCGATATGGTTCAGCAGCGCGGCGGTGAACGGCGAATTCCGGCCCTCGCCGTCCTGCGCGACCTCGCCGGGGCTCGTCGCGAAGGCGATCGCCATGCCGACCCCGTCCGAATCCACATCCACCCGGGCAAGGCCGCGGGTGCCGATGCTGCGGGTGCCGTTGCCCATTTGCGCGGCCAGAACGGTGGCGAGCGGGTTGTCGCGGCAGGCATCAAGGAAGATCAGGCTCGCGCCGCTGGAATAGCGCACGAGGCGCATGAACTCGTCGACCGAGAAGACCTGGAACTCCCAGTCGACCGGGTCGCCGAGGCTGGCATCCACCGGAACGATGTAGTTCACCCCGTCGACCGCGATTCCGTGCCCGGCATAGAAGATCGTCACGATCTCGGCATCGCGGGCGGCGCGCGCGAAGTCGCGCATGATCGCGCGCGTCGCATCGTAGTCCAGGTCCACGCCCTCGA
>CAYUXM010000085.1:0-12060 GCA_964448765.1 uncultured Rhodobacterales bacterium | reverse complement strand
ACCGTCGCGTTCCCGGTGCCGCCGGCGGCCGGCGCGGCGCCGACCGGCATACCGGGGTCCGCGGCCGCGGGGCCCGGCGTCGGCGCCGGTGTCGTGGCGACCGGCGCTGCGCCGGTGCCCGTGGTGGCGGGGGCGGCGGCTACGGCGAGGGGGACGATCGTTTCCGGGCCGCGCGGCCCGGCCGTGCCGACCACGGTGCCGCCCGCCTGACCGTCCGGCGTCTGGGCCGTCGTGTCGAAGGACAGGGAAAAGCCGTGCCGGTGTGCCGGCTCGCCGGCGCCGGCGGGACTGATCGTCGCGATGTCGCCGGGTGCATCCGGCTCCGCCCCTGTCGCGCCGGCCTCCGGCCCGGTGCCCGCACCGGTCCCGGCCGCGGCATCCTCGGCAAGCGCGGTGTGAAAGGCGTCATCGCCCTCCGCCGCGTGGCCCGATTCGCCTGCCGCGGGCGCATTGCGCCCCTTTCCATTGCCCACAAGGGAGTCGATCAGAAGGGAACCGAACATGTCTCACGCCGACTTTCTGCCGCCAATACGCCGACAATGCGCCAAGGAGGTTACCGGTTCTTTACCCGCTCCCGGTCATGATCGCCGCGAATGCCTGCAATTGGAGGTTTCGGGCGATGACCGATCTGACATCCGTCCACGGCGCGCAGACCCAGGCCCGGTCGCCCGGCCGGGGGCCCGAGCTGCGCACGCCCGAGGATGCGGCGCTTTGGGACGCGGCGCAGAAACTGGAGGCGAGTTTCCTGACCGAGATGCTCAAGGCCGCCGGCTTCGGAAAGTCGCGCGACGCGATGGGCGGCGGCGTCGGGGAAGACCAGTTCTCGTCCTTCCTGCGCGAGGCGCAGGCGACCGAGATGGTCAAGGCCGGCGGCGTCGGCCTGGCCGAAAGCCTGTTCGAGGCGCTCAAGGAGAACCCGGATGTCCAGCTCTGACCTGACCCGCGCGCTTTTCGCGCTCGAGGGCCTTCTCGACGCCGAGCGCCGCGCGATCCGCGCCGGCGAGTTCGAAGGCCTCGAACAGCTCGCCGACGAAAAGGCGCGGCTGATCGACGTGATCGCCGGCCATGACAGCGCCGCGCCGGGCCAGCGCGACCTGCTGACCCGGATCCAGTCGCGGACGTCGGAGAACCAGCGGCTGCTGGCCGCCGCGATCAGCGGCGTGAAGGCCGCGCAGCGCCGGCTCGACACGATCCGGCGCGCCGCGCGCACCCTCAACACCTACGATTCCACGGGCCGGGCGACGACCATCGGAAGTGCCGCGGGAAGTATCGAACGTCGGGCGTGAACAGCCCCGGCCATTCGAAAGAATTGTCGCCAATTTCCCTTCGGGTGCCCGTGACGGTTTAGCGTTCTCTTAGAGGTTCGCGCGCAAAAGTCGGCCTTGCATCCTGAAGGGGGTGGCGCGGCAGGGATCCTCGACCCCTCGGCCGCATTGGTCAGAACGCCAAGCGTGTCGCCCGTGGGGGCGGAAATCGAAACCGGGGCGCAAAGCGCCGCCTATCGAAGGAAATGCACATGACGAGCATTCTGACGAATACCAGCGCCATGAACGCGCTGCAGACGCTCAAGGCTACCAATATCAACCTGAACAAGACGCAGCAGGAAATCGCCTCGGGCAAGACCATTTCCTCGGCCCGCGACAACGCCGCGGTCTGGGCGATCTCGAAAGTGATGGACTCCGACACCAAGGGCTTCGAACAGATCTCGAACAGCCTCGCGCTGGGCCAGTCGACCATCGCCGTCGCCCGCAACGCGGCCGAGTCGGTCACCGACCTTCTGACCGACATCAAGGGTCTCGTCGTGTCCGCTCAGGAAGAGAACGTCGACAAGGCGAAGATCCAGGACGACATCGACCGGCTGACCGAGCAGGTCGAATCGATCGTCTCGGCGGCGCAGTTCAACGGCCTCAACCTCGTCAACGGTTCGGCCGAATCGCCGGTGCAGATCCTGTCGTCCCTGAACCGCTCGGCCGATGGCACGGTCGAATCGGCCAGCATCGAGATCAACCTCGACAACACCGACCTGTCGACCACCGCCGGTACCGACATCGGCGCCTCGGCGCTGCCGGGCGACGTGACGGTCTCGGCCGGGTCCTCGGCCTCGCTCGCCGGTGCCGACTTTGCCTTCATGGGCGCCGACTGGACCGGGACAAGCGCCTCGGCCCTGGATTCGACCGAGTTCACCGGCACCGAGGCCGTGACCAGCCTGGTCGCGGGTGACCGCGTGTCCGTTGGCTTCGATTTCGATCAGGACGGGACGGACGACAAGGAAGTGTCCTACACCGTGCGTGAGGGTGACACCGGTTCCGCGATCCTCGCCGGCCTGATGGGCAGCCTCGAAGCCTCGGGCCTCGACTCGGACTTCACGCTGTCCTTCGATGGCGCTGACCTGAGTGTCGTCAACAACAGCGACGCGGATGCCGACGTGAGTTTCGCGGCAACGCGGGGACAGGGCGGCCTTGCGGACCTGGCAACCCTTGACGTGACCGACGACACGAATGCCGCGCAGGCGCTCAACGACATCGAGGACATGATCCAGTACTCGATCGCCTCCGCAGCCGAACTCGGTTCCGCCGAGAAACGGATCGACATCCAGGCCGACTTCGTCTCGAAGCTGACCGACAGCTTCAAGGCCGGGATCGGCACCCTCGTGGATGCCGACATGGAAGAGGCTTCGGCACGGCTCCAGGCGCTGCAGGTGCAGCAGCAGCTGGGCGTGCAGGCGCTCTCGATCGCGAACCAGTCGCCGCAGACCCTGCTGTCGCTGTTCCGCTAACGGGCAAAGAGCCGGGGCGCCTGAACGGCGCCCCGGTTTCCTCACGGCGGCAAAGCCGCCTTGCAACAGAAACCGTCGCTGGAAGGTATCCACGTGTACGCTCATACCATGGCCAAAACGGCCTATTCCAATCCCGGACAGCCCACCCGGACCCCGCGCACGACCGAATACGAGGCGTTCGCGCGCATCACGCACCGGCTCAAGGCCGCTGCCGCCCTGGACAAGAGCGGGTTTTCCTCGCTGGTCCGCGCCCTTCACGAGAACCGCGAACTCTGGACGATCCTGGCCGCCGACGTGGCCGGTTCCGGCAACGGTCTTCCGCCCCAGCTTCGCGCCCAGATCATCTATCTTTACGAATTCACGATGCAGCACACCTCGAAGGTGCTGGCCGGCGATGCCGCGCCTGACGTGCTGATCGACATCAACACCGCGGTGATGCGCGGCCTCAGGCAGGGAGGGCCGGCATGAGCGGCTTGGTCCTGAAACTGGCGCCGCACGAACGCGTCCTGATCAACGGCGCGGTGATCGAGAACGGCGAGCGCCGCTCGCGGCTGGCGATCATGACGCCGAACGCGCATATCCTGCGGCTGCGCGACGCGATCCATCCCGACGAGGTCAACACGCCGGTGCGCCGGGTGTGCTACATCTGCCAGCTCGTCCTGTCGGGCGACGTGACGCCGGAAGACGCCCGGCTTCAGCTTCTGCGCGGGATCGAGCAGCTCAGCCAGGCGCTGACGGATCACCACAGCCGCGACCAGCTGACCCAGGCGACGCGCGCGGTGCTCGACGCCCAGCATTACCAGGCGCTCAAGGCGCTGCGCGCGCTGCTGCCAAGGGAGGAACGGCTTCTGGCCGTGCGTGAGCAGTGACCTTCATCGCGGCGGTGCCCCTGTCCGGCTATGCCGGCTGGAAATTCATCGAACGGACCCGCGAGGCCCAGCAGGCGGCGCTTGCCTCGACGCCGGCGATGAAGACCAACGAGGAGCATTTCCGCGAAAACATCGGCAATATCCGCAGCGCCGAAGACCTCGTTGCGGATCGCCGGCTCCTGACCGTGGCGCTGGGCGCCTTCGGGCTGGACGATGACATAAACTCCAGATTCTTCATCCAGAAGGTTCTGGAAAGCAACACGCTGGAGCCGAGTTCGCTGGCCAACCGGCTGTCCGACAAGCGCTATGCCGACATGGCCAAGGCCTTCGGTTTCGGCGAATTTCCGGATTCGCCGAACACGCTTCTGTCGACCTTCCCCGACCAGATCGTCGACGCCTACAAGACCCGGCAGTTCGAACGCGCGGTGGGCGAGCAGGACCAGTCGCTGCGGCTGGCGATGAATGCCGAGCGCGAACTGGCGAAGATCGCCGGGAAGTCGAACACCGAGGATACCAAGTGGTTCACGATCATGGGCAATGCGCCCCTGCGCGAGGTGTTCGAAACCGCGCTGGGCCTGCCCAAGCAGTTCGGCAGCGCCGATCTGGACCAGCAGCTCGGCGTCTTCAAGGACCGGGCGGAGACCTTCCTGGGATCGTCCGACCCGGCGATGTTCAAGGATCCCGCGAAGATCGAGGAACTGGCCAAGCTGTTCCTCGTGCGCAGCTCGATCCAGGCCGGGCCGTCGTTGTCGGCGCCGGGCGCTGCGGCGCTGTCGATCCTGCAATCGAGCGGTGGTTTGTTCTGATCCCGGTGCGCCGCCGGCCCCTGCCCGGTCGTGGTTAAGCGAAAATTAGACCTTCCCGGAAAGACTTGGCGGCGATCAAACCAGGGAAGAACTCCCCATGGCGAAACCCACGCTCGACGGGTTGCTGCGGCAGGCCCGCAAGCTTGAACGTTCCGGCGCGACCGACGAGGCCGTCGCGGCCTACCGGCGGATCGTTGCGACCTTCCCGGCCGACAGGCGCGCGCGCCGCGCCCTTGACGCGTTGCGCGCCAATGCCGCGCGGGGCCGCCGCCCGGCCGGGCCGCAGGCCCGCGAGATCGCCGAGATCGAGCGGCTGGTCCATGCCGGCGACAGCCGCGCCGCGCGACGGCTCGCCGAGGACATGGTGGCCAGGCCCGGCGCGGGCGCCATCGCCTGGAACGTCGCCGGCGGCCTGCGGATGCAGGATGGCGAGCTTGCCGCGGCGCGCGCGGCCTACGAGGCCGCGATCGGGCGTGAGCCGGGTTTCGCGCCGGCCCATGCCGGGCTTGGCAAGGTCTTGCGTGCGCAGGGTGACGACGGTGCGGCGCTGGCCGCCTACAACCGCGCGCTGGCGCTGCGCCCGGACTATGCCGATGCCCTCTACAGCCGCGGCAACCTGCATTTCGCGCGCGGCGACTGGGACGGGGCGGCGGCGGATTTCGAGGCCGCCGCGGGCCTTGCGCCGGATCTCGTCGATGCCCGCAACAACCTTGCGCTGTGCCACAAGGCGGCGGGGCGCATCGACACCGCGATCGGGCTGTTCGAGGCGATCGTCGCCGCCCGGCCCGGCTATCGCAACGCGGTGGTCAACCTGTGCCAGCTTCTGGTGCAGGACGGCCGTGGCGCGGAGGCGCGGGATCACCTTGACCGGCTGCTCGATGCCGATCCGGCCGATGCGGGCCTTGTGCATCTCAAGGGGCTTGCCCTTGCGCAGTCCGGCGACGGTGCCGGCGCGGTCGCGACACTGGCGCTGGCCAGCCAGCTTGCCCCGCTGAACGTCGAGATCCTGCGCGACCTCGGCAAGCATCAGGGCGAGGCGGGCGACATGGCCACGGCGGCGCACAGCTTCGAGGCGGCGCTGGCGCTGCAACCGGGTGACCAGCGGTCGCGCTTCAACCTGGGCCTCGTGCAGTGGCGCACCGGGCAGTTGCCGCGGGCGCGGCAGAGTTTCGAGACGATCCTTTCCGCCGAACCGCGCAACGCCGACGCCGCCAAGCAGCTTGGCATCGTGCTGATGGAAATGGGCCTCGCGGCAGAGTCGCGGGCGGCGCTGGAACTGGCGCTGGCGGCAGAGCCCGACCACGCGGACGCGCATTACCAACTGGGCACGCTCCTGTGGGATCTGGGCGCCAAGGAAGACGGCATCCGCCATATCGGCCGGGTGCTCGACATCGAGCCGGGCCATGGCCTTGCCAACGGCATGAACCTCTATCTCGGCGGCTACCTCGCGCTGTGGGACCAGACCGGGCGCAGCGCGCGGCACGCCGAGACACTGGGGATCGAGGGGCCGATCATCCCGCCGTTCACCGGCCTCGTGGCCGAGGATGCGCCGATGCGCCAGCTGATCCGCTCGGAACGCTGGGCGCGACAGCACTACACCCGCCGGCCGGCGCGGCTGCCGGCGCGGCCCCGGTCGCGGCCGGCGCGGCTGCGGATCGGCTATTTCACCGCCGATATCTGGAACCACGCGACGATGCACCTGCTCAGCGGTGTCCTGCGCCGGCACGACCGCGCGCGGTTCGAGATCTCGGCCTTCAGCTACGGCCTGCAACGCCGGGACGCGGTGCATGGCCGGTCGCGCGACCTGTTCGACCATTTCCACGACGTCTCGCGGCTGAGCGACCGCGAGGTCGTGCAGCTTGTCGATCGCGGCGGGCTTGACATCGCGGTGGACCTCAAGGGTTACACGCGCGAGGCGCGGCTGGGCCTGTTCGCCGAACGGCTCGCGCCGTTGCAGATCGCCTGGCTGGGCTATCCCGGCACCACGGGCGCGGATTTCATCGACTACATGATCGCCGACCCGGTGGTGATCCCCGACCGGCTGCGCCCGGCCTACAGCGAGGCGATGCTTTACCTGCCCGACTGCTACCAGCCCAACGACGACGCGCGCGCCATCGCCGACCGGCCGGCCAGCCGGGCCGAGGCCGGGTTGCCAGAGGAGGGCTTCGTCTTCTGCTCGTTCAACGCGACCTACAAGATCACCCCGGTCGAGTTCGACATCTGGATGCGGCTGTTGCGGGCCGTGCCGGGCAGCGTGCTGTGGCTGCTGGACGCGGGCGAGGCCCCGAACGCCCGGCTGCGCGACGCGGCGCAGCGCCGTGGCGTGGCGGCGGATCGGCTGGTCTTCGCGCCGCGGCTGGACCAGGCCGAACACCTTGCTCGGCAGCGCCATGGCGACCTGTTCCTCGACAGTTTCGTCGTGAACGCCCACACCACGGCCAGCGATGCGCTGTGGGGCGGATTGCCGGTGCTGACGAAGGCGGGGGAACAGTTCGCCGCCCGTGTCGGCGCCAGCCTGGTGCAGGCCGTGGGCCTGCCCGAACTGGTCGCCGAGACGGTGGAGGAGTACGAGGCGACGGCGCTGCGCTATGCGACCGATCCGGGGTTCGCGGCCGGGCTGCGCACCCGGCTGGCCGAAAACCGGCTGACCGCGCCGCTGTTCGACACCGCGGCCTTCACCCGAACGCTGGAAACCGCCTACGACATCGCCTTCGACCGGGCGCTGGCCGGCGCGCCGCCGGACGACCTTCGGGTGCCGGCGGAACAAGACATGGCCGACCGGCGGAGGGCCGCGGGCTGACAGCCGGCGCGCCCGGTCGATCGGGCGCGCCGTGACCGAAGTGACACCGGCAGGGCGCCGGAGAAAGACCCCAATGCTGCACGAAGCGATCGAAACGGACCATCTGAAACACTGCCTTTCGCAGGTGAAGGGCGGCATCTCGCCCCATGAGGGGCTGGCCCTGGCCCGGCAGGCGGCGCGGACGACGCTGGGCTGCATCGTCGAGATCGGCAGCTACAAGGGCAAATCCAGCCTTGCCATGGCGATGGGCGCGCGCAGCCTTGCCTCCGGCAAGCGGCCGCGGATCTACGCGATCGATCCGCACCGGGAGTTCGTGGGCCAGTTCGGCGGCCAGTTCGGCCCGGTCGATCGCGGCGATTTCTTCGCGCTGATGCTGGACCACGGGGCCTTCAACGAGGTGGCGCTGATCAACCTGCCGGCCGAACAGGTGGCCGCCGGGTGGCGCGAGCCGATCGGCTTCCTGTTCATCGACGGCGATCATCGCTATGCGGCGGTGTTCGAGGATTTCGTGCGCTGGTATCCGCATGTCATGCCCGGCGGGATCATCGCGCTCGACGACAGCGTGCAGGCCGGTGCCGGATCGAAGCGGCTGTGCGACGAACTGGTCGCGGCCGGGATCGAACGGATCGAGGTGGTGGGCAAGATCACCTTCCTGCGCAAGCCGATCGACGACGCGGTGCGGATGTGGCCGATGCCCGAAACACATCTGGTGCTGGCCGAAACCCCGGTGCTGAGCGGCGGGTTGATGCGCTTCGTGCGGCTGGCGCGCGCGGCGGCCGAAACCGGCCGGCGCACCAGCTTCGCCTTCGTCCAGCCGCCCGCGGACGGTTGGTTCCAGGGGTTCGAGGCGCTCGCGCTGGCCGACGCGATGGAGCGCAGCTGGGAGGCGACATCGGTGCCCGGCGCCGGCTTCTCGCCCGGTTTCGTCAAGGCGCTGGGCGAGATCCGGAATTTCAAGACCGGCTGCCGCGTTCAGCATGTCCTGAACGATCGCAGCCGGCATGGCGCCTTCCTGCGCGTGAACCGCGCCTTCGCGCCGGATGTGGTGATCTTCAATAGCGCCGACTGGACGCCGGGCAGCTATATCGATTTCTCCGCGAAGCGGTTCCACACCGTCGTCGGCGCGGTGGACAGCGTGGCCTTCGCCCCCAGCCCCCGGCGCGGTCGCGATGACGGGATGTTCCGCCTCGGGCTTCAGGCCAAGGCGCACGGGCATGTCCCGGCGCTGCTGGCAAGCCTGCCGGGCGCGGTGCGGCTGCGGGTGCTGGGCACGGTTCCGGCCGAGGCGCGGGTCGCCAGCGAGCGGGTGGACTATGTCGGGGCGCAGGGCGACGCCGATCTGCCCAAGGCCTTCTATGCCGGGCTCGACGCGGTGCTGCATCTCGATGTCAATGCCGGCTGGGCCAACATCGCGGCCGAGGCGATGGCCTGCGGTATTCCGGTGATCGCGACGCGGGCCGGCACCGAGGCTTTTGCCGAGGATGGCGAAACCGCCATCGTCCTGTCCGCGCCGGAGCCGTCGGAGGTGGCCGCCGCGGTGGCGCGGCTGCGCGGCGACGCGGCGCTGTGCGACCGGCTTTCCGCCGCGGGGCGGGAGCGGATCGGCGGCTTCACCTGGTCGGCCTATGCCGGGCAGATGGGCGCCGCGATCCGCGAGGACGGGCTGTATCACTACCTGGCCTGCCCGGAGCTGGGGATGTTCGGCAAATGGCCGGTCGGCGCGCGCACCGCCGGGCTGGAAGAGGTGTTCGCGACGATCTCGGGCGAGACCGTTCTGGATGTCGGCGGCGCCGAGGGCGTGATCACCCTCACCGCGCTCGAACACGGCGCGCGGCTGGTGCACATGAACGAGCTGGAGGAAAGCCGCGTGCTGATGGCCCGCAAGCTGACCGCCGCGCATGCCGACCGCGTCGAGATCGCGCAGGGATCGCTGACCCCATGGGGGCGGTTCGTCGAGAAGACCGGGTGGCTGCTGCCGCGCTACGACACCGTCCTTTACCTGGCGGTGCACCAGCATCTGCCCCGGTCGGAACGCGGGCGCGTTCTGTCGGGCCTGATCGACCGCTGTGCCGGGCGCATGGTGATCCGCATGCCCGACGACCTGTTCGAACAGGAGGCGCTGGCCGAGACCCTGACCGGCGCCGGATTGCAACCCGCGGCGCAACGGCCGGGCGTTCTGCCCGGACAGGGCGCGCTGCGGATCTGGAAACGAGCCGAGGTGCAGTGATGAAACGGGCGGTGATCTCCTTTCCGAAATCGGGCCGGACCTGGCTGCGCTATGCCCTTCTGCATGCCGCGCCGCGCACCCCGATCGTCTATACCCACAGCGGGTTCGAATATAACGACGGCCTGCGCCCGCCGCTGAACTTCTCGCTGCCCTTCCACATGGCGCATGTGACGAAGGCGGATCGCTTCGTCTTCGTCGCGCGCGACCCGCGGGATGTGGCGGTCAGCCTCTATCACCAGGTCACCGGCCGGTTTCAGGATTTCTTCCGGTACTCGGGCGATATCAGCGCCTTCATCCGCGACGGCTACTTCGGCATCGACAACATCGTGCGGTTCCAGATGATCTGGCTTCAGATCGTCGAGATGCAGCCGAAAGGCATGGTCGTCTGGTACGAGGACATGGCCGAGGATTTCGCGCGAAGCTTCGGCGCGGTGGCCGAGCATATGGAGCTTGGCCTCGGCGCCGCCGACATCGCCCGCGTGAGCGAGGCGGCGCGGTTCGACAACATGCGCGAGGTCGAGCGCACGGGCCGGTTTCCGCAGCCCTGGCTGCGGTTGCGCAACGGCGCGCCGAAGGTCCGCAAGGGCAAGGTCGGCGGCCACCGCGAGGAACTGTCGCCCGAGGATTGCGCCTATCTGGACCAGCGCATCGCGGCGCTGCGGCATCCGCTGGCCGCATAAACGGCATCCGGGTTTTCGGAAACAGGAAAAACTGCCTTCCCGGCCCGGCCGGGCTCAGGCGAATTCCGGCACCTGCTGCGGCATCGCCCTGAAGGTTTCGAAGCCCTGCCGCGCGATCGCGTCACGCGCGGCCGCGTCGGCGATCAACGCCCGGCAGCGCGCGACAAGGCCATCGTGATCCGCGAAGGCCACGGCCTGCGAGAACGGCGCTTCGAGCTGCCGGTCGCCCCCGGTTTCCGAGACAACGCAGACACGGTTCGCCAGCAGGTAGGAGACGCGGACGATCTCGAAGACCGCGGCCTCGTAGAAATGCAGGTTCAGCACGATCCGGGACCGCGCGATCAGCCGGTCGCGCGCCTCGCCATAGGCGCCGAAGACGGCATGCACCTTCAGCCCCGCGTCGATCAGCGCCTTGAGCACCTCGGCCCGGCGCGGGTTCATCGAGCCGTAAAACAGCACGTCGATGTCGGGCTCGGCCGCGGCGGCGATCCGCGTCAGCGGCGGCGCGTAGCCGATCGGGCAATGCCGGACGTGGTTCAGCCCCAGCGCCTGAAGCCGCGCGATGTTCTGCCCGCTGTAGTCCCAGCACGGATGGCCCCGCATCAGGCCCAGATAGCCGCCGGTGATCCAGTCGGACCCGTCCTGCACCTGTTCGAGATTGTAGAGGATGAAGTTCGGCGGCAGCCGGGTCACGCCCATCTGCGGCAGCAGGTTGCCGCCCAGCACGATGGTCGGGCCGGCGCATTGATCGGGCCGGCGCACGATCCGCGCGGAGCGGCCGGCCTGTTCCAGCGCCCATACCAGCGCCAGCGCCAGGTCCTCGAAGGCCTGGGCATGGGCATAGCCCTTCGGCGAGACGATCAGCACGCTGGCGGGGCCGGGGCCGGCCAGCGGCATGGGCGTATGGGTCAGCACGGCGGGGCGCTCCGGTCTGCGTTGCGGTCGGGTCAGGCGGCGGGGGCGGCCTGTTCGGTGCGGCCGAAGCCGAAGGTTTCGTAGTCGCAGGCGTAAAGCTCCGCGAGGTGCGCCTCGGCCGCTGCGTCCAGTTCGAAGGCCGCGGGATCCTCGGCCGAGCGGCGAAGCGGATCGGAATTGTTGGCATGCGGCATCTGACGGGCCAGCGGCGCGCCCACCAGCAGGCTGTCGAGATAGTCCTTCAGCTCGGCCATCCCGCCGAGTTCCAGCTTGAAGGCGCGATGCGGCCGGTTGGGATAGAGAAACCGTGTCTGGGGCAGGAAGTGATTGTCCATCCAGCCGGTTCTGGAAACCGCCTCGGGCGTGAGGCTCATCGCGAAGGCGCTGGCCGTCAGCGCCGGGTCGATCGTCCGCTCGACGAGCTTTTGGAAGGTGAAGGCGCTGCGGAAACGGCGGATCGGGTCACGCACCACCGCGAGGAATTCGTCGAAGAAATCGGGCGGAAACAGCCGGGCCAGCGATTCGCCGTCGATATGCTGCGGCGACGAGACGTTCCAGCGCTTCTCGGCCGGGGTGGCAAGGTAATTGTCGTCGACGAAGCCCAGCGCGCCCTGGCCGATGGCCCTGAGATAGACCTCGACCGACGTGCCGCCGCACTTGGGAACGTGGGCGAAGAAGATCACGCGGTCACGAAATCGGAAAATTGCCATTCTGCACTCCTTGCCCTGCGGCACGCCCTGCGGGCGCCAACCCGTGAACGACGGGTTTCCTGTCCCGTCCATGGGTAGGAAGTGTTGGTAAACATTTCCTCAAGGGCTCTGCGTCGCCACGCCGGGACGGCGCGGCAAGGGGGCGGTCAGCGCGGCTGCGGCGGATCGTTCGGCGGCGCGAGAAGCCCGCCCAGCCGTTCGAAGCTTGCCGCGGTTCCGTCGGGCGCGTCCTCGGCGAGGAAGGCGTCGAGTTCGGGCCAGATGCGGATCGCCTCGT
>CAYUXM010000084.1:0-12144 GCA_964448765.1 uncultured Rhodobacterales bacterium | reverse complement strand
ACGGCGTCGGTGAACAGCAGGTGAGCCGGCGCGGGCCCCGTCGGCCCCCCGTCGGGCCGCTGTCAGTCGCCGGTCAGTAGCCGGTGCCGCGGGTGACCACGCCGACGGTGGCGACGAGCACCTTGACGTCGGTCGCCAGCGACAGCGAGCGGGCATAGGCGGCGTCGAACTCGGCGCGGGCGGCGAAGGTCGATTCGTTGCGCTCGGAAATCTGCCAGAAGCCGGTGATCCCGGGGCGCAGCGCGTAATAGGCGCGGCCGGGATAGAGCGGCTGCTGCTCGGGCATCATCGGCCGCGGCCCGACCAGGCTCATGTCGCCGGTCAGCACGTTCCACAGCTGCGGCAGCTCGTCGAGCGAGGTCTTGCGCAGGAAGTTGCCGAACCGGGTGATCCGGGGATCGCGTTTGAGCTTCTGCGTGGTGTTCCACTCGGCCCGCGCGGCGGGGTTGCCGGCGAGGTAGCCGGCCAGCCGGGCCTCGGCATCGGGCACCATCGAGCGCAGCTTCCACAGGGTGAAGATCCGGCCGCCGCGGCCGACGCGGGCCTGGCGGAAGAACGGCGCGTGACCGTCGCGCGCCACCAGCAGCGCCAGCACCGCGACCACCGGCAGCACGACCGGGGCGGCGGCGAGCACCGCGAGAATGTCGAGAAGACGCTTGAAGGCGCGTCCGTAGACGCCCGGGCGCGGATCGGCCAGCCTGCCGTCCTCGCCGGAAATGGCCTCGGCCCGCTCCACGAAATCGGGATAATGCGCCGTCATATCAATACTCTCTCACTCTTCCCGGGAGCCGAGACAGTCAGCGCCGAAAATCCGGCGTCCCGTCATCCCGTCAAATGCGATTCAAAAATACCAACCGGGGCCAGCGCCCTTGGTGACGACCTTAACACTTCGTTAGGAAACACCACAAACCGAATTCGGGAAAGCATACAATTGACAACACGTTAATGGGCGACTCGTGTCCCCGGCGCACCACCCAGGGCTGTGCGTGTCGCGCGAACCGCGCCAAAGCCCCGGATCGGGCCGGATTGTCGCCGGATCGGAGACACCGGGCCGGCCCCGCGGACCCGTCGCGGCGCCGGGGCCTCGCCGTCGCGCCAGCCCCGGCTTTCGGACGGGGTTTACCAGCCGAAAGACGGGCGAATCGCGGCCCGGCGCCGGCCGGCATCTTGTGTCGCGCGCGCCGATCCCCCATCACGGGGCGAGGTTCAACGAAAGGCGACCCCCGTGCCCCTGCCCGACAGCCCCGCCGATGCCGTCGCCGCCGTCGTCATCGGCCGCAACGAGGGCGCGCGGCTGATCGCCTGCCTCGACTCGCTGGCCGGCCGGGTCGCGCGGCTGGTCTATGTCGACAGCGGCTCGACCGACGGCTCGGCCGCGGCGGCGCGGGCGCGCGGCGCCGAGGTGGTCGATCTCGATCTCGCGCGGCCCTTCACCGCCGCCCGGGCCCGCAACGCCGGGCTCGACCGGCTGCGCGAGACCGGCGCGCGGCCGGTCCACGTGCAGTTCGTCGACGGCGATTGCAGCGTGGTGCCGGGCTGGATCGAGACCGCGCGGGCGTTTCTCGACAGCCATCCCGAGGTGGCCGTGGCCTGCGGCCGGCGCCGCGAGCGCCATCCCGAGGCCTCGGTCTACAACCGGCTGTGCGACTGGGAATGGGACACGCCGGTGGGCGAGGCGAAGGCCTGCGGCGGCGACGCGCTGATCCGGATGGCGGCGCTCGACGCGGTCGGCGGCTACGACCCGGCGCTGATCGCCGGCGAGGAGCCCGAGATGTGCGTGCGGCTGCGCGCCCGGGGCTGGCGGATCCGGCGGCTCGATGCCGAGATGACGCTGCATGACGCGGCGATGACCCGGTTCGGCCAGTTCTGGCAGCGGATGCGCCGCTCCGGCCATGCCTATGCCGAGGGCGCGGCGCTGCACGGCGCCCCGCCGGAGCGGCATTGCGTCGCGGAAACCCGGCGCGCGCTGGCCTGGGGCGCGGCGCTGCCGGCGGCGATTCTCGCCGCGGCGGCGGCGCTCGGCCCGGCCGCGCTGCTCGCCGCGCTGGTCTATCCCGCCCAGGTGGCGCGGCTGGCGCTGCGCGACGGCGGCGGCCGCGCGGCCTGGGAGCGCGCGGCGCTGCTGACGGCGGCGAAATTCGCCGAGGCGCAGGGCGCGCTGGAATATCACTGGCGCCGCCGGCGGGGCCGGCCGGCGGGAATCATCGAATACAAGTGATCGTGCGCCCCGGCGCGCATTTTCAACGTGAACCCACCCCCAAAACCCGCTATGGCAGCGCTGTTGGGCCGCCGGAGCGCTGTCGATGGCCTGTTCGAACGGATTAGTAAGGCGATCGTCCCTATATAGCTGGGCGAATTGAACGAAGGATACGGCGGCCCCATATCCGCCAAGGAACGATGATCAGTTCTCTCGATATCTATACCGAGCATTTCGGGCTCAGCGAGCGGCCGTTTTCCCTGCTGCCCGATCCCGACTTCATGTTCTGGTCGCCGATCCACCGTTCGACCTACACGATGCTGGAATACGGGCTGCTGACCAAGGCGCCGATCACGCTGATCACCGGCGAGGTCGGCGCGGGCAAGACCACGCTTCTGCAATACCTGCTGCGCCAGCTCGGCGACGACCTGAAGATCGGCCTGGTCGCGAATGCCCAGGGCGGCCGCGGCGAGCTGCTGCGCTGGGTGCTGATGGCGCTCGACCATCCCGTCGATCCGAAGACCGACTACGTCGATCTCTTCGCCGCCTTCCAGTCCTACATGATCGAGGAATACGCCAAGGGCCACCGGGTGCTGCTGATCTTCGACGAGGCGCAGAACCTCGGCCAGGAGGCGCTGGAAGAACTCAGGATGTTCACCAATATCAACGCCAACAAGGACGAGCTGATCCAGCTTCTGCTGGTCGGCCAGCCGGAGTTGCGCGACATGGTGCGGGCCCCGAACATGACCCAGTTCGCGCAGCGGATCTCGGCCACCTTCCACCTGCCCTCGATGGATGCGGCGACGGTGCGGCAGTACATCGGCCACCGGCTCAAGGTCGCGGGATCGGAGAAGAACTTCTTCAGCCCGGCCGCGACCGAACTCATTCACGAGGCGACCGGGGGGGTGCCCCGGCTCGTCAACCAGCTGTGCGACTACGCCCTGGTCTATGCCTTCAACGACGGCCGCAAGCGGGTGATGCGGCTGACCGTGCAGCGGGTGCTCGACGACGGGGTGTTCTTCGGCGGCGGGGCGACCGTGCGGGAGAAGACGGCACCATGAGCACCATGACCCTCGACATCGGCTTCTACGTCTCGCGGTTCTTCAGCCGGCTGCATTACTTCCTGCTGTTCTCGGTGCTGGGCGCCGGCCTCGGCCTCGGCCTGGCGCTGACGCTGCCGCCGGTCTACCGGGCGGAGGCGGTGCTGGTCGTCGAATCGCCGCAGATCCCCGGCGAACTGGCCGAATCCACGGTGCAGGCCTCGGCGATCGAACTGCTGGGGATCATCCAGCAGCACATCATGTCGCGGGCCAACCTGCTCGACCTGGCGCGGGAGAACGCGATCTACCGCGACTCCCCGGAAATGACGCCCGACCTGATCGTCGAGAACATGCGCGAGCGCGTCGAGATCGTGCTGCCGCCGGCCTGGCAGGTGCGCACCGCCGACACCGCCTCCTTCGTGCGGGTCAGCTTCCCGGCCTCGGACCCGGAGCTGTCGGCCCGCGTGACCAACGCGATCGTGACCCAGATCCTCGAGGAAAGCGTCGAGCTGCGCACCGCCACCACCGGCCAGACGCTCGATTTCTTCGAACAGGAAGTGGCGCGGCTGGGCGAGGATCTCGGCCGGGCCGGGGCGCGGATCCTCGAGTTCCAGATGCAGAACCGCGAGGCGCTGCCCGACAGCCTGGAATTCCGCCGCAACCGGCAGACCACGCTGCAGGAGCGGCTGCTGCAGACCGAGCGCGAACTGGCCAGCCTGCGCGACCGCCGCGACCGGCTGGTCGAGCTTTACGACCGCACCGGCCGGGTCGACATCGCCGAGGAGATGCTGTCGCCCGAGGAACGCCAGCTGCAGCAGCTGCGCTCGGAACTGGCCTCGGCGCTGGTGGTCTACTCGCCCAGCAATCCGCGGGTGACGCTGCTGGAGGCGCGCGTCGCGCAGCTCGAGGAGCAGCTCGCCCTCGAGGCCGGGGAAAACCCCGATCTCGGCCTGACCGCCTTCGACATCCAGGTCGGCGACATCGACGCGCAGATGGAATTCCTCGCCGAGCAGGTGGAGATGATCGAGGCGGAACTGGCCGAGCTGCAGCGCACGATCGACGCGACGCCGGGCAACGCGGTGGCGCTCTCGGCGCTGGAGCGCGACTACGAGAACATCCAGCTGCAATACAACCAGGCCGTGGAGCGCCAGTCCGCCGCCGCGACCGGCGACCGGATCGAGGTGCTGTCGCGCGGCCAGCGGGTGACGGTGATCGAACAGGCCGGGATCCCGAGCGAGCCCGACAGCCCGAACCGCAAGATGATCATGGCGGCCGGCGCCGGCGGCGGCATCGCGCTCGGCGCCGCGGTGGTGGTGATCCTGGAATTTCTCACCAGCACGATCCAGCGTCCGGCGGAACTGACCAACCGGCTTGGCATCACGCCCTTCGCGACGATCCCCTACATCAGCACCCGCGGCGAGATCCTGCGCCGGCGGCTGCTGATCTGGGGGATCGTGATCCTGATCCTCGCCGGGATCCCGGCGGCGCTGTATGTCGTGCATGTCCACTACCTGCCGCTCGACCTTCTGGCCGGGCAGGCGCTGGACAGCCTCGGGCTCGGCGGGCTGGCCGCCCGGTTCGGCCTGGGCAACGGATAGGAGACCCCCGATGGAGCGGATTCAATCGGCGATCCAGAAGGCGCGGGCGGCGCGCGACCGCCGGCTCGCGGCCGAGGGCGGCGCCCGGACCGGCAGCGCCGCGCCCGAGCTTTACGCCGTCGCCGCCGACGCGCCGGCGCATGACGTCGCCGCCGCCTGGCGGGATCTGCCGGTCTACGAGCCCGACGCCCGGCGGCTGGCCGCGAGCCGGATCGTGACGCTCGATCCCGGGCCCCAGGCCACGCCCTTCGACGTGATGCGCACCCGGCTGATCAAGCAGATGAAGGCCAATGGCTGGAAGCGGCTGGCGATCACCTCGCCCGGGCCGGCCTGCGGCAAGACGATGACCACGGTCAACCTCGCCTTCAGCCTCGCCCGGCAGGCGGAACTGCGCACCCTGGTGATCGAGGCCGACCTGCGCCGCCCGGCGATGGCCCGCACCCTGGGCCTGGTCCGGCCGATGATGTTCGCCCGCGCGCTCTCGGGCGAGGATCCGGCACCCGACCATCTCGTCCGCTACGGCGGGAACCTCGCCTTCGGCGCCAGCCAGGAACCGGTGGAAAACTCCGCCGAGCTTCTGCAAGGCGCCCGGGCGACCGAGGTGCTGGCCGGGCTGGAACAGACCTACGCGCCCGACCTGATGCTGTTCGACATGCCGCCGCTCGGCGCCGGCGACGACACGCTGGGCTTTCTCGACCGGGTCGACGCCGCGATGCTGGTGGTCGCGGCCGGCACCACGACGCTGGAACAGGCCGACATCGCCGAACAGGAACTGGCGGCCAACACCAACGTGACCGGGATCGTGCTGAACAAGTGCCATCATGTCGATCCCGACCTGGCCTATGGCTACGACTACCGGGCCTGAGGCGACCCGCAGGACGAACCACGAGACGAACCGGGGGCCGGCCCCGGCCGCGCTGAAGGGACCGTCGATGCCGAAACGATCCGCGATCCTGCTTGCCGGCCGCCTGCTCGCGGGTCTCGCCGCGCTGCCGGCCGCCGCGTCGGCCGACCCCGTCGCCGCCGGCACCGTGGCGCCGCTCGCCGCGGAAACGGCGATCCCCGATCCCGCGTCGGTGACCGGCGCGGCGGGGCTGGACGATCCGGTGCTGTCCTTCGGCCTGGCCCGGGTGGCGGACTGGAGCACCGCGCGGCCGTTCCTCGATCTCGCCCGGATGATGCGGCCCTGGATCGGCCACCGGCCCGGGCAATGGGGCGGCATGACCTACGAGGAGATCCGCGACGGCGGCTATCTCGACCCCGACGGCTGGCCGCTGCGGCTGCCCCCGGGTCTCGCCTCGATCGGCACGATCTGGCATGGCGACAGGGAGTCCGACGCCGCGCGCGACCGGGCCGGAACCTACGTGCTGACCTATGCCGGCAGCGGCCGGATCGAGCTGGGCGGCGATGCCCGGGTGCTGAGCGCGCGGGCCGGCCGGATCGTGTTCGAGACCCCCGCCGGCGGCACGATCCGGCTCGACATCACCGCCACCGATCCGCGCGGCACCGGCGACCATATCCGCGACATCTCGATCCTGCGCGAGGAGGACCTGGCGCTGCACGACGCCGGGGCGATCTTCGATCCCGACTGGCTGGCGCTGGTGGCCGAGGCGCGCGAGCTGCGCTTCATGGACTGGATGCATGCCAACAACTCCGCCCAGGCGGACTGGGCCGACCGGCCGCTGGTGACGGATTTCACCTGGGCCACGGAAGACGGCGTGCCGCTGGAGATCATGGTGCGGCTGGCCAACGAGACCGGCGCCGAGCCCTGGTTCACGATCCCGCACCAGGCGACCGACGACTACATCCGCGCCTTCGCCACTTACGTGCGCGACCATCTCGACCCGCGTCTCCGGGTGCATGTCGAGTATTCCAACGAGGCCTGGAACGGCGCGTTCCGGCAGTTCCGCTGGCTGCGCGACCGGGCGGTGGCGGCCTGGGGCGAGGAGACGGCCTTCGACTATTACGCCAAGCGGGCGACCGAGACGGCGCTGATCTGGGAGGCGGTCTTCGGCGCCGGGGCCGAGGCCCGGCTGGTCAACGTGATCGGCGGGCATACCGTCAACACCTGGCTGTCGGAACGGCTGATGGACCCGGTCGTGTGGCGGACGAACGAGCCCGGAACCTATGTCGATCCCGCGACGGTGTTCGAGGCGCTGGCGATCACGACCTATTTCGGCGGCGCCACGGTGCGCGACGAGACGCTCAGGGCCGGGCTTCTCGAGGCGATCGCCGATCCCGCCGTCGATGTCGCCGGCTTCCTGCGCGACCGGCTGGCCGATCCCGGCTATCCCGGCTCGGTGCCGCAGATCCGCGAGGCCTGGATCCAGCAAAAGGCCATCGCCGACCGCCACGGGCTCGCGCTCGTCGCCTACGAGGGCGGCCAGCACCTGCATCACAGCTTCGCCGTGCGCGGCCTGACCCAGGACCAGGTCCAGACCCTGACCGAGGTTCTGACCGGGTTCGTGCGCAGCCCCGAAATGGCGGATCTCTACGGGCAGCTCTGGGATGCCTGGGCCGAGGTCGGCGACGGGCCCTTCATGCAGTTCACCGAGACCGAGGCCCCCAGCCGCTGGGGATCCTGGGGGCTGCTGAGCCATCCCGGCGACCGCAATCCGCGCGCCGAGCTCCTGCGCGACCGGGGCCGCGGCACCGCGCCCTGGTTCGGCGACGGGCCGAACCCGGCCTTCCGGCAGGGCGTGATCCTGACCGGCGGCGGCGCGGCCGACCTGCTGGTCGGCACCGCCGAGGAGGATTACCTGATCGGCAGCGCCGGCGACGACGTCTTCGTGCCCGGGCCGGGCCGCGACGGGATCAGCGGCGGCGCCGGCGCCGCCGACCGGCTGGTGCTGGCCGGCCGGGCGGCGGACTACCGGCTGGAACCGGAGGGTGCGGGCCATCGCCTGACCGGGCCCGGCGGATCGAAATTCGTGACCGGGATCGAGATCGTCCGCTTCGACGACGGCGAGGTCACGCTGGAGGCGCTGGCGGCCGCGGCACGGCCCTGAGCCCGGCTTTTTCGCCGCCGCCGCGGGGAAAGGCGTTCCCGTTTACGCCTCGGCGAGATAGGCAAACTACCTGAGGGTATCGGGCAGCCGTTCGAGGATCTGGGCGCGATGGCATTACTGAGGATGATCTCGACCCGGCTGCCGCAGGGCGGGCTCGGGCGCCGGTCGCTGGTGATGGGCGCCTGGAGCTTCGCCAATCTCGGGCTGAGCAACATCCTGCGGCTGGCGGGCAACCTGATCCTGGCGCGGCTGCTGTTTCCCGAGGCCTTCGGCCTGATGGCGATGGTGACGATGATCCAGTCCGGGGTGCTGATGCTGTCGGACATCGGCATCCGGCAAAGCATCATCCGCGCCGAGAGCATCGACGACCCGGTGTTCCTGCGCACCGCCTGGACCGTCCAGGTGGTGCGCGGCGCGGTGATCGCGCTGGTGATCCTGGCCTGCGGCCTCGGGCTGTGGCTGTTCGCCCCCGGCCTCGCCGCGCCCGGCACCGTCTATGCCGATCCGCTGCTGCCCTGGCTGGTGATGGTCTCGGCCGTGTCGATGCTGCTGCAATCCCTGCGCTCGGTGAACATGCATCTCGCCACCCGCCGGATGCAGATGCGCCAGTTCGTGGTGCTGGAACTGTCCTCGCAGATCCTCGGCCTCGTCGTGATGATCGGCATCGCCAGCCTTCATCCCACGGTCTGGGCGCTGCTGATCGGCGGCGTGGTCACCGCCGCCTGCAGCGCCGCGCTCAGCCACGTGATGTTCGAGGGTCCGCGGATGCGGCCGGCCTGGAACCGGGCGTATCGCGACCAGTTCTGGCAGTTCGGCAAATGGCTGATCGGCTCCTCGGGCTTCAGCTTCCTGGCCGCCAATGCCGACCGGCTGATCATCGGCTCGCTGCTGTCCACGATCTCCTTCAGCCTCTACGTGATCGCCAGCCTCTGGGTGCAGGCCTGCATCACGGTGATCGGCATGATCAGCAACCAGGTCGGCCTGCCGGTGCTGTCGGAGATCCAGCGCAACCGCGCCGAGGATCTGCCGCGGCTGTTTCGCAACGCCACGCTGGTGCTCGACGTGGTCTGCCTGGCCGGTTTCCTGTTCTTCCTGTTCGCCGGCGACCACCTGATCGCGCTGCTCTACACCTCGGAGTACCGCCCGGCGGGAGAGTTCATGCCGCTGATGGCGGTGCTGGTGCTGCGCCAGAGGTTCACGATCTTCAGCCAGCTGCTGGTGATGCAGGGCGACACGCCGCGGCTGATGCTGGCCAACGCGGTGAGCGCCGGGGCGATCTGCATCGCGATCCCGCTGGGCTACATGGCGGGCGGCGCCGGCGGCGCGATCGCGGCCAGCATCCTCGCGCCGCTGTCGGGAGAGGTGGTCAAGCTCATGGCGGTGCGGCGCACGCTGGGCGCCGCGCTGCGCGAGGACTGGATCTGGCTGGTCACCATCCTGTGCGTGACCGGCGCGATCCTCACCGCGGTCGAGTTGCCCTTCTGACCGGCGCCGCGCGGACCGGCACCGCCGGTTCGCGCCGCCGCGGGGGCCGGGCCGGGCGCTCCTTGCCCGTCCTGCGGACGCGGCCGGCGCGGTCCGGCTCCGGCTCCGGCTCCTCGGACCCGGCGGCCTGCAGGGCCTGCGCGCGGCCGGCCACCGCCCCGGCCAGAAGCCAGGTCAGCGGCGTCACCGTGCCGTTCGGCAGCAGGTCGACGAGCCCCGCGCCCAGCACCAGCGCCAGCCCGGCGCTGGCCGGCCCCGGCCGGACCCGTCCGGCGCGCCACCACAGGATGACGATCGGCATCGACAGAAGCCCGAAGATCGCCAGGTATCGCATCCAGCCGCCCTGGCCGATCACGATGATCCAGGCGCCGTCGGGCGTGCTCTGGTTCTCGCCGTCCTCGTCGTAGATGAACGGCCGGCCCCAGCCGCCCCAGCCGAAGAACGGCTTGAGATTGGCGCGTTCGAGCAGTTCGTCCTCGTTGACGAGACGGAACTCGAAGGATTCCGCCCGCGCCGGCGCGACGCTTTCCACCGTCGCCGCGATCCGGTCGACCGGCACCAGGCCGGAGCCGCGCAACAGCGGGTAGAACAGCACCAGCCCGGCCAGCAGCGCCGCGACCAGCACCTTGCCCCGCGGCCCGGCCATCAGCATCACCGGCAGCAGGGTGACGGTGATCAGGAAGGCCCCGAGCGAGCGCACCAGCACCAGGCTGGCCAGCAGGAACACGGCCATCAGGATCCAGCCGATGCGGTCGCCGCGATCCCGGCGGATCCGGAACATCGCCGCCGCGGCCAGCACCGCCGAGGCCATGAAGATCGCCAGCCAGAGCCCGTGGTTGAGAAACACCAGCGGCCGGTAGCCGCTGCCCCGGATATGCTGCGAGAAGGAATGCGGGAAGAAGCCGTAGATCCAGACGTTGAGCTGCGGGCTCAGCCGCGCCTCGATGAAGATCGGCAGGCAATAGGCGATCCCGGCCAGCGCGATGACCTTCAAGAGCACCGCGTGATCGGCCTCGGTCGCCAGGAACCGGCGCGCCAGCAGGAACGGGATCAGCATCACCAGCATCTGGTTCACGTCCGACAGCGCGTCGTAGATCCGGATCCCGGGAATGTAGAGCGCGCCCTCGCCGATGATCACCGGCTCGGCATTGGTCAGGGCGGTGGCGAAGGGCGATACCAGCACCAGCCCGAACAGCACCAGCAGCAGCATCCGGACCCGCGGCGCGGCCGGCACCGCGGGGGCGGTCCGGGGATCGCGCAGCTTCACCCAGGTCAGCACCGCGGCCGACAGCGCCGGGATCAGCGTCTTGTCGAGCGCCGGCAGCAGCGGCAGGTCGATCCCCGCCCGTGCCGGCAACAGCAGGTAGCCCGCGATGATCGTCCAGGCGATCGCCCGGGGCAGCGACATGACCCGGAACAGCACGATCGCGACCAGCGGCCAGGACAGCAGCACCAGGTAGGCGAATCCGTTCGGCATCAGCCCCGCCCCCCGTGCCGGCGCGCCGCCGCCGCAGATCCTGCCGCCGAAATCCGTTGCATCATCGTCCCGAAATCACCTGTCCCGAAATCACCTGTTCCGGATCGCCGGGGCCCAGGCGCCGGAACCCGGGCGCCCGGCCGAAATCATCCGCTGCAATCGCCCGCCCTGCCTAGCACGCCGGGGTAAAGAGTTACACCATCCGCGAAAGCCTAGCGTCCCCGCGTCCAGCCGCCCGAGGCCGGCCGCAGCCGGACCGCGACATGCACCGCCAGGTAGACCGCCAGGCCCAGCGGCACCGCCCGCGCCAGGCGCCACAGAACGCCCGCCGTCACCGGCGCCTTGCCCTCGTTGCCGAAAAGCTCCGGGTGCAGCCCCTGCAACTCGGTCACGCCGGCGTCCTGCCGGCGCCGGACCCGGACGAGATTCGAGAACCCCTCGACCATCGGCCAGTGGTAGCGCGCCGGCACCTCGATGCGCTCGCCGGGCGAGAACTGCAGCCGCACGAAGGTGTCGTCGGAGATGATCGCGGGGAAATCGCCCCAGCGCGCGCGCCCCGCCGGGTTCACCGCGAACAGCCCCGCGCCGACCGCGCCGCCGGTCACGAAGGGCAGCCGCGCCCAGACCGAGGCGTAGCGCCGGGTCACCCAGCTTCGCGCCGGGGCGACGGCGATCCGGCCGGTCGCGTAGCGCGGCGCCGGGGTGTCGAGCGCCGCGCGCAACTGCCCCAGAAGCGCCGGGTCGCAGGTGATATCGGCATCCAGATAGACCCTGTTTCGGCCCGAAACGGCCCTGTCGCCGGCATTGAGCGCGGCCAGCTTGCCGCCCTCGGCGAGGTCGAGCACGACCATCCGCCAGCCCCGCGCCTCGGCGGCCGGCACGAAGCTCCGCGCCAGCGCCACCGTGCCGTCGGTGCAGGCATTGCCGACGACCACGATCTCCACCGCCCCGGCCTGTGCATCCTGCGCCATGAGCGCCTCGAGGCAGCGGCCGAGCCAGGCCTCCTCGTTGTTGGCGGGGATGATGATGCTGGTGTCGATGGCGGTCATGGCGATCCTGTCAGGTCGGGGTCCGGGCCGGGCCGGGGCCGGATCCGGGGCCGATGCGTTCCCGGCAGGTATCCCGGAACCGTCGCGCCCGGCAACACCCCCGCGACCTGCCGCGCTCTATTGTGCGGTGCCGGGGCGGCCTCTATGTCACCGGGGCGGGCATCCGACTCGGGCGCGATCCCACCAAGGGAATCGCAAGACTTGCCCGTCTAGAGTTTCAGCCAGCGGCACCGGGCCCCGGCCCGTCGCCGCGACGATTCGATCGATCCGCGGCCGCGGCGGTCCGCCCG
>CAYUXM010000083.1:0-12180 GCA_964448765.1 uncultured Rhodobacterales bacterium | reverse complement strand
GCGGCTACGACCTGACGCTGTTCGAGCTTGACGAGGCCGCGAACCGGATCCGCGAGGAAGTGGACCCCGACGCCAACATCATCGTCGGTTCGACGCTGGATGCCGAGATGGAGGGCGTGATGCGCGTCTCGGTCGTCGCGACCGGCATCGACGTGGTCGAGGGTACGGTCGAACCGCCGGCGCCGCGCCGGCGCATGGCCGAGCCGCTGGCGCAGCCGGCCCAGCAGGCGGAACCGGCCGGCACGGACAGCCCCGCCGAGGCCGGGGGCGAAACCCATCTGCCGGGCTTCGAACCGGCCGCTGCGCTGGCCGAGGCGCGCGCCGAGGCCGAGGCCCCGGCCGACGCGCTGCCCGAACCGGCCTACCGGCCCGCCGCGGCCGCCGAGGCGGCGCGCGAACTGCATGTCGAGGACGAGGCGGCGAGCTTCGTCGCGCCGCGCCCGCAGACCGCCGGCACGCCCTCGCCCGAGGCGCTGGCCCGGCTGCAGGCGGCGGTCGCGCGCCAGCCGGCCGCCGCCGCGCCGAGCGCCGAAGCGACGGGCGAGGCACAGGGCGACAAGCGGTTCGGCATCAATTCGCTGATCAACCGGATGACCGGCCAGCCCGAGGCGTCGCGCGCCGCCGCCCCGCGGCCGGCCCGGCAGGAACCGCGGTTCTCGGCCGGTTACGAGGACGAACCGGCGGCCGATCCCGACCAGGAGCGGATCGAGATCCCCGCCTTCCTGCGCCGCCAGGCGAACTGACGGCGCCGCACCGGCGGATCGAAGGGGCCGGCACTGCCGGCCCTTTTCCTTTCCTGGCAACAATTTGCCGCCAGGACGGCGAGTGTTGCAATCCGTCACAAAGAGTGAGTTGAGCTTTCCCGGCCCGGCCATTACCCCGGATGCTGCAAGAGCGAAGGCCGTCGAGGCCCCGCGTGACATCGCGGCGACCCAACGGCCAGGGACAGGAAACGTGCAAACCACACTGCGGTCCAACATCGCGTTCACCGGCGTCGGCCTCCATACGGGGCAGCGGGCGCGGATGCGGATTCTGCCCGCCTCGGCGAATTACGGGATCTGGTTTCGCCGCACCGATGTCGTCGGTCGCGACGCGCTGGTCCCGGCGCGCTGGGACGCGGTGACCGATACGCGGCTGTGCACCCGGCTGGGCAATGCCGCCGGCGTCACCGTCTCGACCGTCGAGCACCTGATGGCGGCGCTGGCCGGTTGCGGCATCCACAACGCGCTGATCGAGATCGACGGGCCCGAAGTGCCGATCCTCGACGGCTCCGCCCGGCCCTTCGTCGACGCGATCCTGGCCCGCGGTCTGCGCCGCCTGCCCGCGCCGGTCACCTGTTTCGAGGTGCTGGAACCGGTCGAGGTGCGCGACGGCGCGGCCTGGGCCCGGCTTGATCCCGCGGCCTCGCTGGTGATCGATTTCCGGATCGATTTCGCCGATGCCGCGATCGGCCGGCAGGCCAAGCGGCTGGACATGGCCAACGGCGCCTTCGTGCGCGAACTGTCGGATTGCCGGACCTTCTGCCGGCAGTCGGATGTGGAGCGGATGCGCGCCTCGGGCCTCGCCCTGGGCGGCAGCTACGACAATGCCGTGGTGGTCGATGGCGACCGGGTGCTGTCGCCCGGCGGCCTGCGCCATCCCGACGAGGCGGTGCGCCACAAGATGCTCGACGCGCTGGGCGACCTGGCGCTGGCCGGGGCGCCGCTGCTTGGCCGCTACAGCGCCGAACGGGCCGGCCATGCCCTGACCAACCGGTTGCTGCATGCGCTCTTTGCGACGCCCGGCGCGTTCCGGCTGATCGACTGCGGCCCCGAGGCCCATGCCCGGCTGCCGGGCACCGGCGTCGACCGGGCGGACGTGCCCGCCGTCGCCTGACGGTGGGGTCCGCGGCCGGTGCGAAAGCCGTTTTGCTCCCCCCGATCAACTGTGCTAGACCGGCCCCGAACCGGGTGGGCAGACGGACAGCGAAGATGATGCGGGTCAGGGCAGGCGGGATCGTCTGGGGTGTCGTGCTGGCGGTGGCGCTGGCCGGATGCGGCGGGCAGAACCGCGAGCCCGATATCGAGGGCTTCTCGGCCGAGCAGATCTACGAGCGCGGCGAGTGGGAACTGGAAAACAGCCGCAAGAAGGCCGAGGCGGCGCGCTATTTCGGCGAGGTCGAGCGGCTGTATCCCTATTCGGAATGGGCCAAGCGCGCGCTGATCATGCAGGCCTATGCCTATCACCTCGACCGCGATTACGAGAACAGCCGCGCCACCGCGCAGCGCTTCATCGAAACCTATCCCGGCGACGAGGACGCGGCCTATGCCCAGTACCTGCTGGCGCTGAGCTACTACGACCAGATCGACGACGTCGGCCGCGACCAGGGCCTGACCTTCCAGGCGTTGCAGGCGCTGCGGGTGGTGATCGAGCGCTATCCCGACAGCGAATACGCCCGCTCGGCGATCCTGAAATTCGACCTCGCCTTCGACCATCTGGCGGCGAAGGAGATGGAGATCGGCCGTTACTACCTGCGCCGTGGCCACTACACCGCGGCGATCAACCGGTTCCGCAACGTGGTCGAGGATTACCAGACCACCACCCATACCGCCGAGGCGCTGCACCGGCTGGTCGAGGCCTATCTGTCGCTCGGCCTCGAGAACGAGGCGCAGACCGCCGGCGCGATCCTGGGCTACAACTACCAGGGGTCGGACTGGTATCAGGACAGCTTCGCGCTGTTGACCGGGCGCGGCCTGCGGCCCGAGGCGGCGGGCGACAGCTGGCTTCGGCAGGTCCATCGCCAGGTGATCCGGGGCGAATGGTTGTGACGCGCGCGGGGGCCCGGCCCCCGGGCGGCGGCGGTGGCGCAGGATGCTGAGAAGCCTCGAGATCCGCGACATGCTGATCATCGACCGGCTGGACCTGGGGTTCCGGCCCGGCCTCAACGTGCTGACCGGCGAGACCGGGGCGGGCAAGTCGATCCTGCTGGATTGCCTTGGCTTCGTGCTGGGCTGGAAGGGCCGGGTGCCCGCCGTGCGCGCCGGTGCCGGGAAGGGCGAGGTGACCGCGGTGTTCGACCTGCCGGCCGGCCATCCCGCGCACGAGGTTCTGGCCGAGGCCGGGCTGCCGGGCGGCGACGAACTGATCCTGCGCCGCACCGCGTCGGCCGACGGCCGCTCGGCGGCGTTCGTCAACGACCGGCGCGCCTCGGCCCCGGTGTTGCAGGCGCTGGCCGAGGGGCTGGTGGAACTGCACGGCCAGCATGACGACCGGGGCCTGCTGAACCCGCGCGGCCACCGGGCGCTGCTGGACGCCGCGGCGGGGGCGGAGGCGGAGCTGGCCGCGGTGCGCGCCGCCTGGGCCCGCCGCGCCGCCGCATCCCGGGCGCTGGACGAGGCGCAGGCCGCGCTGGCCGCCGCCATGGCGGAGGAGGACTTCCTGCGCCACGCGGTGGCCGAACTGGACCGGCTGGACCCGCAGCCGGGCGAGGAGGCCGCGCTCGATGCCGAACGCCGGCTGATGCAGGCCGCCGAACGGATCCGCGCCGATGTCGCGCGCGCCGCGCAGGCGCTTGGCCCCGAGGGCGCCGAGGCGATGATGGGCGACGCGCTGCGCTGGCTGGGCGGCGCGGCGGACCGGGCCGAGGGCCATCTGGACGCGCCGATGGCGGCGCTGGACCGCGCGCTGACCGAACTCGGCGAGGCCGTGCAGGGGGTGGAACGCTGCCTCGAGGCGCTCTCGGTCGATCCGCACCGGCTGGAGACGGTGGAGGAGCGGCTGTTCGCGATCCGGGCGCTGGCGCGCAAGCACGGGGTGCTGGCCGACGATCTGGGCGGCTTCGCCGGCGGGCTGCGCGCCCGCCTCGCCGCGCTCGATGCCGGGGCCGAGGGGATCGCGGCGCACGAGGCGGCGCTGGCCGAGGCGGAGACCGCCTATAGGGCGGCGGCCAAGGCGCTGACCGCGCGCCGCCGCGCGGCGGCCGGGGCACTGGATAGGGCGATGGCGGCGGAACTGGCGCCGCTGAAGATGGACCGCGCGGTCTTCGCCACCGCGGTGGACCCGGGCGAGCCGGGGTCGGAGGGCGCGGATGCGGTGTCGTTCCGGGTCGCGACCAATCCCGGCGCGCCGGCCGGGCCGCTCAACCGCATCGCCTCGGGCGGGGAGTTGTCGCGCTTCCTGCTGGCGCTGAAGGTCTGCCTCGCGCGCGGCTCGGACAGCCTGGTGCTGATCTTCGACGAGATCGACCGCGGGGTGGGCGGCGCGACGGCCGATGCCGTGGGCCGGCGGCTGGCGCGGCTGGCCGAGGGCGCGCAGGTGCTGGTGGTCACCCATTCGCCGCAGGTCGCGGCGCGCGGCGCGCATCACTGGCGCGTCGAGAAGCGGGTGACGGGCGGCGAGACCCGGTCCACCGTCGTGGCGCTGGACCCCGACGACCGGATCGACGAGATCGCCCGGATGCTGGCCGGCGAGCGAGTGACCGAGGCCGCGCAGCAGGCGGCGCGGGAATTGTTGCAGGGCTAGCCGCCGGGTGGCCGGCCGCGGCCGGGGGCTTCGCGCCCCCGCGGCCCGGCTGCGCCGGGCCTGCCCCCGCGGGATATTTCCGGACCAAAATCCGCGCGCCGGGTCAGTTGCCCGGCACCAGCTTGCCGGGATTGAGGATGTTCTGCGGGTCGAGCGCGGCCTTGAGCGCGCCCATCACCGCCCAGGCCTCGCCATGCTCGGCCGCCATCAGGCCGCGCTTGCCCAGCCCCACGCCATGTTCGCCGGTCATCGTGCCGCCCATCCGCAGCGCGCGTTCCGCCAGCCGTTCGGTGATCCGCTTCGCCGCCGCGATCTCGACGGTGTCGTCGGGTGCGACGAGCAGGATCGCGTGGAAATTGCCGTCGCCGACATGGCCGAGGATCGGGCCGGTCAGGCCCGCCGCGTCGATATCGGCGCGGGTTTCGGCGACCGCCTCGGCCAGCCGCGAGATCGGTAC
Organism: uncultured Rhodobacterales bacterium; assembly: GCA_964448765.1. Classification (GTDB taxonomy): domain Bacteria; phylum Pseudomonadota; class Alphaproteobacteria; order Rhodobacterales; family Rhodobacteraceae; genus JANSXY01. The sequence continues at coordinate 7,223 of CAYUXM010000083.1, read as the reverse complement.
GCAGATATCGGTGACGATCCCCATCGCGCCGGGGCGCTCTGCCCGGATCGACCAGTAGGCCCTGTGCCGCATCGACCAAAGCGCGCTGCGCGCCTCGGTCGTCGTGGCCCAGTCGAAACCGGCGCCGCCCTGGTCCGCCACGATCTCGCCGAAGCGTTCGGCCTGTTCGGCGACCGCGGCGGGCGAGCCGTGGAATTCCACCATCAGGTGCGGTTTTTCCGGCATCGCCGCGCCGTTGGCGGCGTTGAAGGCGCGCGCCACCTCGGCATCGACGAACTCGATGCGGGCCATCGGGATGCCGGACTGGATCGTGAGGATCACCGTTTCCACCGCCGCCTCCAGACTGTCGAAGGCGCAGACCGCGGCGGACACCGCCTCGGGCTGGCCGGCGAGGCGCAGCGTCATCTCGGTGACGATCCCCAGCGTGCCTTCCGAGCCCAGCATCAGCGCGGTCAGGTCGTAGCCGGCCGAGGATTTCCGCGCCCGGCTGCCGGTGCGGATCACCCGGCCGTCGGCCAGCACCACCTCGAGCGCGAGGACGTTGTCGCGCATCGTGCCGTAGCGCACCGCCGTGGTGCCGGAGGCGCGGGTGGCCGCCATCCCGCCCAGCGTCGCGTTGGCGCCGGGATCGACGGGGAAGAACAGGCCGGTCGCGCGCAACTCGGCGTTCAGCGCCTCGCGGGTGAGGCCGGGCTGGACGGTGGCCTGCATGTCCTCGGGATGGATCGCCAGCACCCGGTTCATCCGCCCCAGGTCGAGGCTGAGCCCGCCCCGCGTGGCCAGCGCGTGGCCCTCGAGCGAGGTGCCGGCGCCCCAGGGCACGACCGGCACGGCATGGGCCGCGCAGAGCGCGACGATCGCCGCCACTTCGTCCGTGGACTCGGGCCAGGCGACGGCTTCCGGCGGGGTTTCGGGAAAGTGGCTTTCGTTCGTGCCATGCGCCGCCAGATCGGCCCTTGACCGTGACAGGCGGTCGCCCAACAGTGCGGTGAGGGCAGGCAGGGCGTCTGCAAGCGGCATCGGCGGTCTCCGTCGGTTCGCGACCGAGCCTAGGGCAGGGGGAGCGCGCCGAAAAGCCGGAACGACGGCGGCGCGGAGAACGGATGACACAGCGCGACGGCCAGAGCGTGGAGCGGATCGCGGCCCGGCTCCGCGGCGATGCGGCCCATGCCTGGGAGGTGATGCGCCGGCAGGGGCCGAGCCAGGTGCAGTTCTGGCTCATCGCGCTTCTGATCGGCACCGCGGCGGGGTTCGCGGCGCTGGGGTTCCGGATCGGCATCTCGGCCCTTCAGACGGCGCTTTACGGCACCGATGACATGCGGCTGGCCAGCGTCGCGCGCACCCTGCCGTGGTACTGGGTGCTGGCGGTGCCGGTGATGGGCGGGCTGGTGGTGGGGGTGATCCTGCACCGGTTCACGCCGGATGGCCGGGTGCGGGCGGTGGCCGACGTGATCGAGGGCGCGGCGCTCAATCGCGGCCGGGTCGAGGTGAAGGCCGGGCTGGCCAGCGCGCTGGCCTCGCTGATCACCCTGTCCTCGGGCGGGTCGTCGGGCCGCGAGGGGCCGGTGGTGCATCTCGCCGGCGTGCTCTCGACCTGGGTGGCGGACCGGATCAACGCCTCGGGCCTGACCGGGCGCGACCTGCTGGGCTGCGCGGTGGCCGGCGCGGTTTCGGCCAGTTTCAACGCGCCGATCGCCGGCACGCTGTTCGCGCTGGAGGTCGTGCTGCGGCATTTCGCGGTTCATGCCTTCGCGCCGATCGCGATCGCGGCGGTGGCGGGCACCGTGATCAACCGTCTGAAGTTCGGCGACGTGACCGAATTCACCCTGCCGCCGGATGCGGGGCTGGCCTTCTACGTCGAATTGCCGGCCTTCCTGATCCTTGGCCTCGTCTCCGGCCTTGTCGCGGTGGCGCTGATGAAGGCGATCTTCTGGGCCGAGGACGTGGCCGGCGCGGTGCAGGCGCGCACCGGCCTGCCGCGCTGGCTCAGGCCGGCGGTGGCCGGGCTGCTGCTGGGCCTGCTGGCGATCCCGTTCCCGCATATCATCGGCGTCGGCTACGAGACGACGTCGGCGGCGCTGACCGGCGGGATCGGTCTGGCCGAGGCGATCGCGCTCGCGGCGGTCAAGACGCTGGCGGTGGCGATCACGCTGGGCGGGCGGATGGGTGGCGGGGTGTTCTCGCCCTCGCTGGTGATCGGGGCGCTGACCGGGCTGGCCTTCGGGCTGGTCGCGACCGGGTTCCTGCCCGAACTCTCGGGGACCGAGACGCTGTACGCGCTGGCCGGCATGGGCGCGGTGGCGGCGGCGGTGCTGGGGGCGCCGATTTCCACCGCGATGATCGTCTTCGAACTCACGGGCGACTGGCAGACCGGGCTGGCGGTGATGTGCGCGGTGTCGCTGTCGACCGCGCTGGCCTCGCGGATGGTCGACCGGTCGTTCTTCCTGACGCAACTGGAACGGCGCGACGTGCATCTTGCGGCCGGGCCGCAGGCCTACCTGCTGGCGACGCTGATGGTGACCGGGGTGATGCGGCCCGCCGGGTCCGAGCGCGCGCCGCCGGAGGCCGAGGCCTGGGCGCTGGTCGAGGCGGGCACCTTCGTGGGCGCGCAGCGCACGCTGGAGGCCGCGATGCCGCTGTTCGAAAGCACCGGGGCGGCTTTCCTGCCGGTCGTCCGGCTGGGCGGCGAGGGCGCGGCGCCCGAATTGCTGGGCACCCTGCACCATGTCGACGCGCTTCGGGCCTACAACCGGGCGCTGGCCGACACCGCGGCCGAGGAACATTCCTGACGGCCGTCAGACCTCTTCGACCGTCACCTTGTCGCCGTAGAAGGCCAGGTGGCCGGCAATCGCCGCCAGCCCGTCCTTAGGGGTCTCGTAGCTCCAGGCCGCGTCGGCGATCTCGCCGGACTTCGTGACGAGGGTGAAATAGCTGGCCGTGCCCTTGTGCGGGCAGGCCGTCACCGTCGCCGAGGGTTCGAGAAAGGCCATCGCGACATCGGCGCGGGGGAAGTAGATCACCGGCTCACGGTCGCGTTCGCTCAGTTCGACGGCCGCGCCGGTTTCGGCGATCACGGCGCCACCGGCACGGGCGACCCAGGTGCCCGCGGCGGGGCGAAGTCGGATTTGATCGGCCATTTCGGTCTCCTCGGTCGGTGGGATGCGCGACACTATCGCGTCGTAATCGTGACAGGGGCGTGTCAGATCGGCGCGGTCGCCGCCTCCAGCCAGGCCCGCGCCGCGTCGCCGACGCGCGGGCCGACCAAGTCAAGCACCCGCGCGTGATAGCGGTCAAGCCAGTCGCGTTCGGCCGGTGTGAGCATCGCGGGCAGGATCAGCCGGCGGTCGATCGGCACCCAGGTCAGCGTGCGGAAGGCCAGCATCCGGCGTTCCGGGTCTGCCGTGGCGAGATCGGGCGCGGGTTCGACCGCGATCAGGTTCTCGATCCTGATGCCGAAGGCGCCCTCGCGGTAGTATCCTGGCTCGTTCGACAGGATCATCCCGGCCTCCAGCGGCACGTGGCTGATCCGGCTGAGCCGTTGCGGCCCCTCGTGCACCGACAGGTAGGCGCCGACACCGTGGCCGGTGCCGTGGTTGAAATCCTGCCCGGCCAGCCACAGCGGGTAGCGCGCGATCGCGTCGAGGTCGCGGCCGGCAAGGCCCACGGGCCAGCGCAGCCGCGACATCGCGATCATCCCCTGCAACACGCGGGTGAAGGGCGCGCGCGCCTCGTCCGGGGCGGTGCCGACGGCGACGGTGCGGGTGATGTCGGTGGTGCCGTCAAGATACTGGCCGCCCGAATCGATCACCACGATCTCGCCGGGCTGCAGGCGGCGGTTGCTGTCCTCGGTCACGCGGTAATGCATGATCGCGCCATGCGGGCCGCTGCCGCAGATCGTCTCGAAGCTGATGTCGCGCAGCTCGTTGGCGCGGCGGCGGTAGCCTTCCAGCGCCTTGACCACGTCGATCTCGCGCAGCGCGCCCGAGGGCGCGGCGCCGTCGAACCAGGCGAGGAACTCGACCATCGCGGCGGCGTCGCGCAGATGCGCCTCGACCGTGCCGGCGATCTCGGCGGGGTTCTTCCGCGCCTTGGGCAGCAGCGTCGGATCCTCGCCGCGCGCGGTCTCGATCCCGGCGTCCTCGAGGATCTGGATCACCCGCACCGGCGCGCTGGCCGGATCGACCCGCACCGGGCCGGAAAGCGCGGCGAGCGCCGCCGCGAAGGCCTCGGGCGGGTGGGGCGCGACACCGTCGCCCAGATGCGCGCGCACCGCGTCGTCAAGCTTTTCGGGCGCGATGAACAGGTCGAGCCGGCCGTCGGCATGCAGGATCGCGAAGGCCTGCACGACCGGGTTGCGCGGCACGTCGGCGCCGCGGATGTTCAGAAGCCAGCAGATGCCGTCGGGCAGGGTCAGGACAGCGGCGGCCTGGCCGGCCTCGGCCAGCGTTCTGGCCAGCCGGTCGCGCTTGTCGGCGGCCGCTTCGCCGGCGAATTCGATCGGGTGGATCGCCACCGGCGCGGCGGGCGCGGCGGGCTGGTCGGGCCAGATCGCGTCGACGGGGTTCTCGGCCACCGGTTCCAGCGCGATCCCGGCGGCGGCGGCGGCCGTCGCGATCCCGGCGATTTCCTTTTCCGTGGCAAGCCACGGGTCGTAGCCGATCCGCCCGCCGCCCGGCAGATGCTCGGCCAGCCACGGCCCCGGCGTCACGTCGGGCCAGGGGACGGGGGTGAAATGCGCCGTGTCCACCTGCGCCTTGACCTGGGTGCGGTAGCGGCCGTCGACGAAGACCCCGGCGGTCTTCGGCAGGACAAGGCAGAACCCCGCCGAGCCGGTGAAGCCCGTGAGCCAGGCCAGCCGCTCGTCGCGCGCGGCGACGTATTCGCCCTGGTGGGCATCGGCGCGCGGCACGAGGAACCCGTCAAGCCCGATATCCGCCAGCCGGGCGCGCAGCGCGGCCAGACGGGGCGGGCCCTGTTCGGGCCGGGCGGTGACGGCGAAGGACTGGAACATCGTCAGGTTACCGTGTCGGGTTGGCCGGAAGCTATCCAGCGCGTCATCATCTCAAGTCTCTCGAATGTCGGGTACTCTTCAATGTCGTCTTTCGAGTATCCCTCGCCAAGGAGTGTTTCATATTCCCACTCACTGAAGGATACGTATTTCTGAATGAGCCCGGATGGTCCCGGCGCGTTGCAGCCAGTCTGCTGTTTCAGCCAGTTCCGCACCCTTGTCATTGCGACGTCATACCTTCCCGAGTGAGTTTCAATGTCGCAGCCTGAGATGTCGGACAAGGCGGCTTGGTACCTGTAGGGTCTTTCTTCAAGAATGAGAAACCGCTTTTCCGCGCGGCCGTGTCCATAGTATTGACGGCACCCCCAGTCGATCCCCAGTTCGAACGGCATGTTCAGGCGAAAGAATTCCCCCTTCTTGCGCGCCTGGCATCTGCTTAGGTCATGAATCGAGTACTGGCTGCCCTCGATGAGTTGGCGAATCTTTTCCAACCGGTTCTCGCCACCGTCGCTACGTTCCGTCGCAAGGCGCGGAGTGAACCCCAGCAAGACCACAGCGAACAGCGTGGCTTGCAGGATCGGCGCGTATTCCTTGTCAAATGGGCAGTTGATGAAAACGTTGGACTCAAACGCCACCACTAGCCCTTGGGTGGATACGGATCGGCGCCGTAGGTGTTACGTTCGCGAATCCGTCCATCGGTGCCGTGGATGTAGAGTTCGCCAGCTTCCGATCTTGCCCGCTGCCGCGCGTCTTCGACCGCCTCTTTCAGCGTTCCGAACAACCGGCTTGCGCGCGAGGCGCCGGCGCGCCGGATTGCCCAGCCCGTGCCATGAGGAACAACATGCAATCCCTTGGTAGACATGTGACTCATCCTCCAGACACCCCCACCAATAGATAGGACGTGTCGCGATTCGAACAAACCCCGAATCCGTTGATCACGCCGCCTTCCGGATGCCCAGCATCCGCGCCCGCGCGCGGGGGTCGCTGTCGAACAGCCCGGCGAGCTGTTCGGTCATCGCCCCGGCCAGCTGTTCGACATCGGTGATCGTCACGGCGTGCTGGTAGTAGCGTGTCACGTCATGGCCGATGCCGATCGCGATCAGTTCCACCGCCTTGCGCTTTTCCACCATCGCGATCACGTCGCGCAGGTGCTTTTCGAGGTAGTTGGCGGGGTTCACGCTCAGCGTCGAATCGTCCACCGGCGCGCCGTCGGAAATCACCATCAGGATCTTGCGCTGTTCGGGGCGCGCCAGCATCCGGCGATGCGCCCATTCCAGCGCCTCGCCGTCGATGTTTTCCTTCAGAAGGCCCTCCTTCATCATCAGCCCGAGGTTCGCGCGCACCCGCCGCCACGGCATGTCGGCGCCCTTGTAGATGATGTGGCGCAGGTCGTTCAGCCGGCCGGGCTGCTGCGGCCGGCCGGCGGCCAGCCAGGATTCGCGGCTTTGCCCGCCCTTCCAGGCGCGCGTGGTGAAGCCCAGGATTTCCACCTTCACCTGGCAGCGTTCCAGCGTGCGCGCCAGCACGTCGGCGCAGATCGCGGCGATCGAGATCGGCCGGCCCCGCATCGAGCCGGAATTGTCCAGAAGCAGCGTCACCACGGTGTCGCGGAACTCGGTATCCTTCTCGACCTTGAAGGACAGCGGGGTGGTCGGGTTCGCCACCACGCGCGCCAGCCGCCCGGCGTCGAGGATGCCCTCTTCGCGGTCGAATTCCCAGCTGCGGTTCTGCTGCGCCTGCAAGCGGCGCTGCAGCTTGTTCGCCAGCCGGCTGACCGCGCCCTTCAAGGGTTCCAGCTGCTGGTCGAGATAGTGCCGCAGGCGTTCCAGTTCGGCCGGCTCGGCCAGATCCTCGGCTCGGATTTCCTCATCGAAATCTATGCTGTAGACGGAATAGTTCGGGTCCGCCTCGGAATGCGGCGGGGGCGGTGGCGGTTCCAGCGGCGCCTCGCCCTCGGGCAGTTCGGCCTCGTCGCCGTCCTCCATCTCGGACTGGTCGTCCATCGAGACCTGGGCCTGGCTCGGATCGTCCTGGCTGTCCTGGCTTTCCTCGGGGCTGGCGTCGGCCTCTTCGCCCTGGTCCTCGTCGCGGGACTGGCTGTCGCCGGCCTCTTCCTCTTCCTCGCTCTCGGCCTCCTCGCCCTCGTCCTCCTCGCTGTCGGGGTCGTCGCCCAGCTGGTCGCCATAGCCGAGATCGGCGATCACCTGCCGGGTCA
>CAYUXM010000082.1:0-12307 GCA_964448765.1 uncultured Rhodobacterales bacterium | reverse complement strand
CCACGATCCGGTCGCCCGCCGCCAGTCCGCCGCGGATCGCCACCAGCCCGCCGTCGCGCACCCCGGTTTCCACCGCGACCCGTTCGACCACGCCTGCCGCATCGACGCGCAGCACGCTGCCCCGCGCCACCGCCGTCACCGGCACGGCCAGCGCGTCTTCCTCGGACACCACGATCTCGGCCCCGGCAAACAGGCCCGGCCGGAGCCCGGCGGCGGCGGGCAGCGCGATCCGCACCCGGCCCAGCCGGGTGGCGCGGTCGACCATGGGTTCGACCAGCCGCACCTCGGCCGCCAGCGGATCGGCCAGCCCGGCGGCGCGCACCGTCACCGCCTGCCCCGGCGCGATCCGCGCCAGATCGGCCTCGGCGACATCGGCATGCAGTTCCATCGCCCCGTCGCGCGCCAGCACGAACATCGGCGCCCCGGCGGCCGAGGCGATGGCGCCCTGCCGCGCGTTGCGTTCCAGCACGATCCCGGCGACCGGCGCGGCGATCTGCGTGCGCCGCAGCCTGAGCTCGACATCGCCGATCTGCGCGTCGATCACCGCCAGTTGCGCCCGCGCCACCGCCAGCCCCTGCTCGGCCGCCGTCAGTCGCGCGCGGGCCGAGGTGGCCGCCGCGGTGGCCTGGTCCAGCCCGGCCTGGGTGGCGGTGCCGCGGGCGCGCAGGTTCGCCGTCCGCTCGGCCACGCGCTCGGCCTCGGCGGCGGTGGCACGGGCATCGGTGACGCTGGCCTCGGCCTGCGCGACGGCGGCCTCGGCGGAGGCGCGCGAGGCGACAAGCTGGCTTTTCTGCAAGGCCAGCGCATCGCCCGACAGCCGCGCCAGCACCGCGCCCTCGGCGACCCGGTCGCCGGCCTCGGCAAAAAGCGCATCGACCGCCTGCCCCTCGATCTGCGGCGCGACATCGACGCGCTCGGCCGGCTCCACCAGCCCGGTCGCCAGCACCCGGTCGACGATCCGGGCCTGCGTGACCGGCGCGACGGTGATCGTCGGCAGCGTGACCTCCGCGCCCGCGGGCGCGACGATCAGGACAAGGGCCGCAAGCGCGGCGCGGAACCGGGCGATCATGCTTTGCCCTCCCTGTTGTCTTCCCCGTCGGCGACCGGCATCGCGGCCTCGCGCAACAGCTGATCGACGATCCGCAGCACCAGCCCGTGCAGGTCCGCCGAGGGCCGCATCGCCGCGCAGCCGCCCGCGCCGCAGGACTGCACCGCCGTGCCCTTGACCATCAGCAGGATCAGCTGGCTCTGCGCGGCGAAGCGCCGCCCCGCCACATCCTCGGACATCCCGGCGATCAGCGCGAACACCCGGCCAAGGTAGCGCAGGATCTCCGCCTCCATGCGCTCGTGCATCCCGGCGATCTCCGGTCGGCGCGTCGCGGCGGCCTCGATCTCGGCCCACAGCGCGCCCTCTTCCTCGCCGGTGGTCTCCAGCCGGTTGCGGATCACCTCGACCAGCGCCGCGCGCGGCGAGGGCGCCGAGATCACCCGCGCGAATTCCTCGGCGATCCGGTCCAGATCGCGCTGCACCATGGCCCCGATGATCGCGTCCTTGGACGGGAAGTAGCGGTAGAAATTGCCCGCGCTCATCCCCGCCGCGCGCGCCAGATCCTGCATCGACGCGCCGTCGAACCCCTTGGACGCGAACACGCCCTTGATCCGGTCGAGGATCTCGGCCGTACGAAGGTCAAGCTGGTCGGTCTCGGTCTGGGTCATGACGGCGCTGGTGAATGAACGTTCATTCACGCGATATAGAACTCCGTCGAAGCGTTCAAGCCCCTCGCGCAGCCGTGATCGCCGCAGCGCGGCGTCGCCGGGGCTTTGCCGCCCTTCCGCCGCATGCTAGCGTCCGGCCCCGCGCAGCAGGGAGGCGCCGGATGGCCGGGACCGGGGCAAGGATGAACAGCATGGGCCGCCGCCTGCTGCGGCCGGTGCTGTTGGCGCTGGCGCTCGCCCTGCTCGCGGGGCTGGGGTTTTGGGTGCACGACCGGGCGCGGCAGGCGTTTCTCGACGATACCGCGCGGCGCGGCGACACCACGCTGCGGCTGGCCGTCTCGACGCTGCAGGCACAGCTTGACCGGTTCGAGCGGCTGCCGCGGCTGATCGCCGAACACCAGGTGATCCGCCGCCTCGCCGCCAGCCCCGACAACCCGGTGCTGGTCGCACAGGCGAACCGGTATCTGGAAGGGATCGCGGCGACGCTGGGCGCCTCCGACGTCTATTTCATGGATCCCGGCGGCACCACCCGCGCGGCCTCGAACCATGCCACGCCCACCTCGTTCGTCGGCGGCAATTTCGCCTTCCGGCCGTATTTCTCCGATGCGCTGGCCGGCGGCGAGGGCCGGTTCTACGCGCTCGGCACGACCTCGGGCAAGCGCGGCTACTATTTCGGCGCGCCGGTGCGCAGCGGCCCGGACATCGCCGGGGTGCTGGTGTTCAAGATCGACCTCGACGCGATCGAGGACACCTGGCGCGGCGGCGATGACGAGATCGTCGTCACCGATCCCGGCGGTATCGTCTTCCTGTCGTCGCGCCCGGACTGGCTGTTCCACCCGATGACGGTGCCGACAGCGACCGACATGGCCGAGATCCGCGCCACCCGGCGCTATGCCGACACCGCGCTCGTCACCGCGCCGCTGCTCGCCGCCGGGCCCGGCCCCGGCGACGGGCTGGTGCGGATCGCGGGCGCCGAGGCCGCCGCGGCGCTGCTCAAACGCTCCGAACCGATGCCCGACGCCGGCTGGACCGTGTCCGTCCTGCTCGACACCGCGCCGGCGGCGCGGCAGGCCCGAACGCTCACCGTCGCCGTCGTCCTCGCGCTGGGGCTGGGGTCGATGGCCGCGGCGGCGCTTCTGCAGCGCCGCGCCCGGCTGCGCGAGCGGCTGGCGATGCAGGCCGCCGCGCAGGCCGAACTGGAACGCCGGGTGGTCGAACGCACGGCCGAACTCGCCGCCGTGAACCGCCGGCTGGAGGCCGAGGTCGCCGAACGCACCCAGGCCGAGGCGAACCTGCGGCAGGCCCAGGCCGACCTGGTGCAGGCCGCGAAACTGGCGGCGCTGGGGCAGATGTCGGCCGCGCTCAGCCACGAGTTCAACCAGCCGCTCGCCGCCGCCCGCACCTATGCCGAGAACGCCGTCACCCTGATCGACCGCGGCCGGGTGGAGGACGCGCGCGGCAATGCCGAACGCATCCTGTCGCTGATCGACCGGATGGCCGCCCTTGGCCGGCACCTGCGCACCTTCGCCCGCAAGCCCGGCCAGAAGATCGGCCGCGCCACCCTGCCCGAGGCGATCGCCGCCGCGACCGAGATCGCCGGCCCGCGGCTGCGCACCGCGCAGGCGGACCTGACCGTGACGCTTTCGCCCGACCTGCCCGCGGTCGCGGCCGGGCCGCTGCGGCTGGAACAGGTGCTGGTCAACATCATCACCAATGCCGCCGACGCGGTGGAAGGCACCGACAACCGGCAGATCGCGCTGACGGCCGAACCCACCCGCACCGGCGCCCGGATCACGGTGCGCGATCACGGCCCCGGCGTGCCGGCGGCGCTGCGCGGCCGGATCTTCGACCCGTTCTTCTCGACCAAGGGCGTGGGCAAGGGGCTGGGCCTGGGCCTTTCCATATCCTATAACATCATCAAGGACTTCGGCGGCGATCTTTCGGTAACGGACGCGCCGGGCGGCGGCGCGGCCTTCCATATCGACCTCGCCGCCGCCGACGCGCGGAACGCGGCATGACCGCGCCGCCGCGAATCCTGCTGGTCGAGGACGAACCCGACCTGCGCGCCTCCACCGCGCAGGCGCTCGACCTCGCCGGGTTCAGCGTGCAGGATCTCGCGCAGGCCGACCGGGCGCTCGACCTGGTCGGTTTCGGCTTTCCCGGCGTCGTGGTGACCGACATCCGGATGCCCGGCCTCGACGGGCTGACCCTGATGAACCGGATCCACGAGATCGACCGCGACATCCCGGTGATCCTGATCACCGGCCATGGCGACGTGCAACTGGCCGTGCGCGCCATGCGCGAAGGCGCCTACGACTTCATCGAGAAGCCCTTTTCCACCCCGCAACTCACCGAGATCGCGGCCCGCGCGGCCGATTACCGGCGGCTGGTGCTGGAAAACCGGTTGTTGCGCGCCGCCGCCGGCCAGGCCGACGACCTGGAGGCGCGGCTCGTCGGCCGCTCCGCCGCGGTGGTCGATCTGCGGCGCCGGATCCGCACCCTCGGCCCGGCGGAGGCCGACGTGCTGATCACCGGCGAAACCGGCACCGGCAAGGATCTCGTCGCCCGCGCGCTGCACGATCTCTCGGCCCGCGCCGACCGGCCGTTCATCGCCATCGATTGCGCCGCCCTGCCCCCGGCGCTGATCGAAAGCGAGCTGTTCGGGCACGAGGCCGGCGCCTTCGCCGGCGCCCTGCGCGCCCGGGTGGGCAAGTTCGAACATGCCCGCAGCGGCACCGTCCTGCTCGACGATATCGGCTCGATGCCGGTCGAGACACAGGGCCGGCTGCTGCACGTGATCGAACGGCGCGAGATCACCCGGCTGGGCTCGAACGACTCGGTGCCGCTGGACACCCGGTTCATGGCCACCAGCCGCGCGCCGCTGGAACAGGAGGTCGCGGCCGGCCGGTTCCGGGCCGACCTGTTCTACCGGCTCAACGTCGTCTCGGTCACCGTGCCGCCACTTTCGGCCCGGCGCGAGGACGTGCCGCTGCTGTTCCTGAAACTGGTGGCCGAGGCGGCGCAGCGCCACCGGGTGGACCCGCCGCCGCCGCCGCCCGCGCTGGTGGCAGGGATCGCGGCGCGGGACTGGCCCGGCAACGTGCGCGAGCTGCGCAACGCCGCCGACCGCTACGCGCTGGGCCTCGTCACCGCGCCCGACGCCGCCGGCGACGGCCCGCCGCAACGCCTGGCCGACCGGGTGGCCGCCTTCGAACGGCGCGAGATCGAGGCCGCGCTCGCCGCCCATGGCGGCGCGCTCCGGCCGGTCTACGAGGCGCTCGGCCTGTCGCGCAAGACGCTGTGGGAAAAGATGCACAAACACGGCATCGACAAGCAGGCCTTCGGCGCATCCGCCGAGGAGGACGACTGAGTCGGTCCCGGCCTGGACCGAAGCACCGGGCCGATCTGGCCCTATGGCGGCGGCCCCGGCTGCGCTTCAGTGTCCCGATCCCACCCGTTTCGATGGAGACACGCGATGGACGGCCCGCTTTCCGAAAACGACCTCTCCGGCATCACCGCCGCCGACAAGGCGCATGTCTGGCACCATCTCGTGCAACACAAGCCGTTCGAGACCGTCGATCCCCGGATCATCATCGAGGGCAAGGGCCTGCGCGTCTGGGACGCCAAGGGCAAGGAGCATATCGACGCCGTCTCCGGCGGGGTCTGGACGGTGAACGTGGGCTACGGCCGCGACAGCATCGCCGACGCGGTGCGCGAACAGCTTGTCAAGATGAACTACTTCGCCGGCGCCGCCGGCTCGATCCCCGGTGCGCGGTTCGCCGAGCGGCTGATCTCGAAGATGCCGGGCCTCGCCCGCGTCTACTACTGCAACTCGGGTTCCGAGGCGAACGAGAAGGCGTTCAAGATGGTCCGCCAGATCGCGCACAAGCGCCATGGCGGCCGCAAGCACAAGATCCTCTACCGCGACCGCGACTATCACGGGACCACCATCGCCTGCCTCTCCGCAGGCGGCCAGGACGAACGCAACGCGCAGTACGGCCCCTACACGCCGGGCTTCGTGCGGGTGCCGCATTGCCTCGAATACCGCCGCCACGAACAGGCGGGCGCGCCCGGCGCGAACTACGGCGAATGGGCCGCCGACCAGATCGAGAAGGTGATCCTCGCCGAGGGCCCCGACACCGTGGGCGCGCTCTGCCTCGAACCGGTGACCGCCGGCGGCGGCGTGATCCCCGCGCCCGAGGGCTACTGGCCGAAGGTCGCCGAGATCTGCCGCAAGTACGACATCCTGCTGCATATCGACGAGGTCGTCTGCGGCGTCGGCCGCACCGGCACCTGGTTCGGCTACCAGCACTACGGCATCCAGCCCGACCTGGTGACGATGGCCAAGGGCGTGGCCTCGGGCTATGCCGCGATCGCCTGCCTCGTGACCACCGAGGAGGTCTTCGAGATGTTCAAGGCCGATCCCGCCGACCCGATGGACTATTTCCGCGACATCTCGACCTTCGGCGGCTGCACCGCCGGGCCCGCCGCGGCGCTGGAGAACATGCGGATCATCGAGGACGAGGGGCTCTTGGACAACACGCTCGCGATGGGCGAGAGGCTGATGGCCAACCTGCACGGGCTGATGGACCGCCATGCCGTGGTCGGCGACGTGCGCGGCAAGGGCCTCTTCTGCGGCGCCGAACTGGTGGCCGACCGCGCCACGAAGGAACCGGTGGAAGAGGCGCGCGTGCAGGCCGTCGTCGCCGACTGCGCCGCGCAGGGCGTGCTGATCGGCGCCACCAACCGCTCGGTGCCGGGACGCAACAACACGCTCTGCCTCAGCCCCGCGCTGATCGCCACGCCTGACGACATCGACCAGATCACCGGCGCCATCGACCGGGCGCTGACGAAGGTCTTCGGCTGACCGGCGCACGCGGCGCCCCGATTTTGGTCTGAAAATATCCCGCGGGGGAGGTCCGGCCGCAAGGCCGGGCCCGGGGGCGCGAAGCCCCCGTCCCGCCCCGTCACGGCGCGCTGGCACGGCAGCCGTTTTGGCCCTATCCTGGGCGGCATGGCCGCGCCCCTGGACTCATTCTTCCTCGACCCCGCCGCCCCCGGCACGCTGCAGGCGCGAATCCGGCAGATGATCGCCGCGGGCATCCTCTCCGGCCGGCTGCGGCGCGGCGAGAAACTGCCCTCCTCGCGCCGTCTGGCCGCGCATCTCGGGGTCAGCCGGATCACCGTGACGCTGGCCTATGCCGAGCTTGTCGCCTCCGACTTCCTGACGGCGCGGGGCCGGGCCGGCACGTTCGTCTCGCCCGATGCCCCCGCCCCGCCGGCGTTCCAGCCGCCGCCCGCCCGCGCCCCGGCGGTGGACTGGGACGCGGCCCTGGCGCGGCGGTTCTCCGGCGCGCCGGGGCTGAAGAAGCCGCGCGACTGGGCGCGCTATCGCTTTCCCTTCATCTACGGCCAGCCCGACCGCGCGCTGGTCGACCGGCAGAACTGGCGGCTCTGCGCGATCCAGGCCCTCGGCGCGAAGGATTTCGAGGCGCTGGCCGCCGACCAGTTCGAAGGCGACGACGGCTACCTGGTGGAATTCATCCTGCGCCACATCCTGCCGCGCCGCGGCATCCTCGCCCGGCCCGAGGAGGTGCTGGTGACGCTGGGCGCGCAGAACGCGCTGTGGCTGGCCGCGCAGGTGCTTCTCGCGCGCGGCCGCGCCGCGGCGGTGGAGGATCCGTGCTACCCGGCGCTGCGCGGCATCCTCGCCACCACCGGGGCAGAGGTCAGGCCGGTGCCGGTGGATGGCGACGGGCTGCCGCCCGACGCGCTGCCCGGGGATACCGGGGTGATCTTCACCACCCCCAGCCACCAGAGCCCGACCAACGCCACCATGCCGCGCGACCGCCGCCGCGCGTTGCTGTCGCGCGCCGCGGCGCTGGGCGCGACGGTGGTGGAGGATGATTACGAATTCGAGATGGCGTTTCTCGGCGCGCCGCTGCCGGCGCTGAAATCGCTCGATGCCGAGGGCCGGGTGATCTATGTCGGCTCGCTCTCCAAGGCTCTGTTTCCGGGGCTCCGGCTGGGCTATCTCGTGGGGCCGGAACCGTTCCTGCGCGAGGCGCGGGCGCTTCGCGCCACCGTGCTGCGCCACCCGCCCGGCCATGTCCAGCGCACGGCGGCGCATTTCCTGTCGCTGGGCCATTACGACGCGCAGATCCAGCGCATGGGCCGGGTCTTCGCCGAACGCCGCGCCGTGATGGCCCGCGCGATCGACGCGGCCGGGCTGACGATCGCCGGGCGCGGCGCCTTCGGCGGATCGTCGTTCTGGATGCGCGCGCCCGAGGGGGTCGATACCGCCCCGCTCGCCGCCGCGCTGCGCGCGCGCGAGGTGCTGATCGAACCCGGCGCGCCGTTCTTCGCCGGCGCCGCGCCGCCGCGGCATTTCTACCGGCTGGCCTATTCCTCGATCGATGCCGGCCGGATCACGGAAGGAATCCGGCGCATCGCCGAGGCGCTGGCCGAACCCCCGCAACACTGGACATAGCCACGCCCCGCGGCTGGCCCTATCCGGGCCGGTGCGCCGCCCCTATCCTGCGCCGGTTGCCGGCAGGGCCGGCGCGCGCAATGGCAGGGGGACGCGAGATGCGGATGACGACCGAGGAAGCCTTCGTGAAGGTGTTGCAGCGGCACGGGATCGAACATGCCTTCGGCATCATCGGCTCGGCCTTCATGCCGATCTCCGATCTCTTCCCGAAGGCCGGCATCACCTTCTGGGACTGCGCGCACGAGGGTTCGGGCGGGATGATGGCCGATGGCTATACCCGCGCCACCGGCAAGATGAGCATGATGATCGCCCAGAACGGGCCGGGTATCACCAATTTCGTCACCGCCGTGAAAACCGCCTACTGGAACCACACGCCGCTCCTGCTCGTCACCCCGCAGGCGGCGAACAAGACCATCGGCCAGGGCGGCTTTCAGGAGGTCGAGCAGATGGCCGCCTTCAAGGACATGGTCGCCTACCAGGAAGAGCTGCGCGACCCGTCGCGGATCGTCGAGGTTCTGAACCGCGTGATCACCAACGCCCGCCGCGCCTCGGCGCCGGCGCAGATCAACGTGCCGCGCGACGTCTGGACCCAGGTGATCGACGTCGCCCTGCCCGACCCGGTGGAGTTCGAACGCCCCGCCGGCGGCGAGGCCGCGATCGCGCAGGCGGCGGAACTCTTGTCCAACGCCCGCTTCCCGGTGATCCTGAACGGCGCCGGCGTGGTGCTGGCGGGCGCGATCCCGGCCTCGATGGCGCTGGCCGAGCGCCTGTCCGCCCCGGTCTGCGTGGGCTACCAGCACAACGATGCCTTCCCCGGCTCGCACCCGCTGTTCGCCGGGCCGCTGGGCTACAACGGTTCCAAGGCCGGGATGGAACTGATCGCCAAGGCCGACGTGGTGCTGGCGCTGGGCACCCGGCTGAACCCGTTCTCGACCCTGCCGGGCTACGGGATCGACTACTGGCCGAAGGGCGCGAAGATCATCCAGGTCGATATCAACCCCGACCGGATCGGCCTGACCAAGACGATCAGCGTCGGCATCGTCGGCGATGCGAAGAAGGTCGCCGAGGCGATCCTCGCGCAACTGTCGGGCACCGCGGGCGACGAGGGCCGGGCGGCGCGCGAGGCGACCATCGCGCAGACGAAATCGGCCTGGGCGCAGCAGCTGGCCTCGATGGATCACGAAGACGACGATCCCGGCACCACCTGGAACCAGCGCGCCCGCGCCGCCAAGCCGGAGTGGATGAGCCCGCGCATGGCCTGGCGCGCGATCCAGGCGGCGCTGCCGAAAGAGGCGATCATCAGCAGCGACATCGGCAACAACTGCGCCATCGGCAATGCCTACCCGAGCTTCGAGACGGGGCGCAAATACCTTGCGCCGGGCCTCTTCGGCCCCTGCGGCTATGGCCTGCCCTCGATCGTCGGCGCCAAGATCGGCTGCCCGGACACCCCGGTCGTGGGCTTCGCCGGCGACGGCGCCTTCGGCATCGCGGTGACCGAACTGACCGCCATCGGCCGGCCGGAATGGCCGGCGATCACCCAGGTTGTGTTCCGCAACTACCAGTGGGGCGCGGAAAAGCGGAACTCCACGCTGTGGTATGACGACAATTTCGTCGGCACCGAACTGGACGAGGGCGTGAGCTATGCCGCCATCGCCAGGGCCTGCGGGCTGCAAGGCGTCGTCGCGCGCACGATGGAGGAACTGACCGAAGCGCTCCGGCAGGCGATCACCGACCAGATGGAGCACGGCAAGACCACCCTGATCGAGGCGATGATCAACCAGGAACTGGGCGAGCCGTTCCGCCGCGACGCGATGAAGAAGCCCGTCGAGGTCGCCGGCATAGACCCCGCCGACATGCGGCCGCAGACCGTCGCCTGACGCGGCCGGGGCCGGTAGACTGGCGGGGCCATTCGGGAGGAAGAGCCATGAAGACCCTTGTCCATATCCACACCGGCCCCGCCGATCCGACCAAGGCGACGCTGGGCCTGCTGGTCGCGCTGACCGCGAAGAAGAAGGGCCACGACGTCAGCGTGTTCCTCGCCGGCGACGCGGTGCATCTCTTCGCCCCGGCCTATCGCGACGA
Organism: uncultured Rhodobacterales bacterium; assembly: GCA_964448765.1. Classification (GTDB taxonomy): domain Bacteria; phylum Pseudomonadota; class Alphaproteobacteria; order Rhodobacterales; family Rhodobacteraceae; genus JANSXY01. Next base: position 2,019 of record CAYUXM010000082.1, on the reverse strand, counting down.
GGTCGAGGGGCTGGGCACCGGCCGGCTGGCCGATCACCTTGCCGGCCACGCGGCGGCGGGCACCCGGTTCTACCTGTCGGGCATGTCGGCCAAGGCGCGCGGCTATGACGACAGCCTGCTTGACGGGTTCGAGGCCGGCTTCGCCATGCCCGACACGCTGGTCGATCTGGCGGCCGAGGCCGATACCGTGTTGTGCTACTGACGGCCATGGCCCTGCCCTTCGACCTGTCGGCGGGGGCGGGGCTGTGGCTCGCCGCGTTGATCCTCGGCGCGGCGGTGATCCGGGGCTATTCCGGCTTCGGTTTTTCCGCGCTGGTGGTGGCCGGCGCGGCGCTGGTGACCCAGCCGTTGAACTTCGTCGCGGTCGTGCTGATCTGCGAGGTGATCCTCACCGCGCAGGCCGCGCGCGGGGCCTTGCCGGATGTCGACTGGGGCCGGGTGGGCCGGCTGATGGCGGGCGCCGTGGTGGGCCTGCCGCTGGGCGTCTGGGCGCTGACCTCGGTGGGGATCGACACGGCGCGGATCGTCATCGCGGTCTTCGTGCTGGCGATGTGCGCGATCCTGCTGGCCGGCTGGCGCGTGGCGCGGGAGTTGCGGGGCCTGCCCGAGGCCGGGGTGGGCCTGGCCTCGGGCCTTGCCAATGCCGCGGCGATGGCGGGGCTGCCGGTGGCGGCGTTCTTCGCCGCGCAACCGATTTCCCCCGCCGGGTTCCGCGCCACGCTGATCGCCTATTTCGCGATCGTCGATCTCGCCACCCTGCCGTTCCTGTGGCGGGCCGGGCATGTGAGCGGCGACAGCCTGCTGGCCGTGGGGCTGGCGCTGCCGCTGCTGCTGCTGGGCAACTGGGCGGGCAGCCGCCGGTTCCTTGCCGCCGCGCCACGGGATTTCCGGCGCATGGCGATCGGGCTTTTGGCGGTGCTTGCGCTGCTGGGGCTGGGCCGCGCGTTCGTCTAGCACGCCTGCTCTGCCGCGATGTCGAAGAAGGCGGCGATCAGCTTGCCCTGCCGGCGCTGGCCAAGGCAGACCAGCACCTCCTCCATCATCAGCCCCGCCGCCGGCCGGATCGGCACCGCGACAAGCCGCGGGTCCGCCCCGAATTCCGCCTGTGACATGAAACCGAGCCCGCCGCCCGCCGCCACGATCTCGCGCACCGCCTCGCGGCCCTCGGCCTCGACCGCGGCGCGCAGGTCCACCCCCGCGGCGCGGGCCGCGGCCAGCACCTTGGCGCGGGTCTTGCTGCCCTCTTCGCGCAGCACCAGCGGTGCGGCGGCGAGATCGGCAAACCCCAGCGCCGCCCGGCCCGCCATCGGCGACCCGACCGGCACCACTGCCATGATCGGGCTTTCGTTCAGCCGCAGCATCTCGAAATCGCGGCCCGCGGGCCGTTCGCCCATCACCCCGATATCGGCCTCGTAGCGCCGCAGCCGGTCGATGACCGTTTCGGAATTGCCGGCCTGCACGGTGACCGCGACGCCGGGATGCCGGGCGCGGAACACCGGCAGGATGCGCAGAAGATGCAGCGCGCTGTCGGCCACGATCCGCAGCGTGCCGGCCCGAAGCGCGCGGGATTCCGACAGGTAGTCGAGCGCGTCGCGCTCGGCCTCGAACATCCGGCGGGTGATCGTCAGCAGCCGCTGCCCCGCTTCGGTCAGAACCACCCGGCGGCGCGACCGGTCGAACAGCACGAGGTCGTAATCCTCTTCCAGCCGCCGGACCTGGTCGGAAACCGCCGGCTGGGTCAGGCGCAGAACCTCCGCCGCGCGGGAAAACCCGCCCTCTGTGGCGACATGGTGGAAGGCGCGAAGCTGAACGTAGCGCATGGCCGGGCAATATATCGCTACAGCTTATGTAACAATCCGAAATAACGATTTCTCAAATGCAACGGGGCGTGGGATAGCAGGGGCGCCGCATCTGGACCGGAGCCCCGCATGACCTTCCCCGCCCCCGCCCTTGGCGAACCCTGGCTGCTTACCCCCGGCCCGCTGACCACCGCCTACGAGGTCAAGCAGGCGATGCTGA
>CAYUXM010000081.1:0-12425 GCA_964448765.1 uncultured Rhodobacterales bacterium | reverse complement strand
CGGGGTGTGTTTCGGGATCGCGCAGGCCACGCTTGTCGGCCCGCTGATCGCCCGTGTCGGCGAGGCGCGGGCCGCGACGCTGGGCCTGTGCCTTGGCATCGCGACGCTGACGGCCTTCGGCCTTGTCGCGCAGGGCTGGCTTGCGCTGGTGCTGACGGTCTTCGCCGCGGTCGGCGGGCTGACGACGCCGGCGCTTCAGGCGCTGGCCTCGCGCGCAACGCCCGAGGATGCGCAGGGCGAGTTGCAGGGCGTGCTGGCCAGCCTGAACGCGCTGGCGATGATCCTCGCGCCGCTGGTGATGACGGCGGTCTTCGCCGCCTTCACCGCGCCCGGCGCGGCGCTCTACTTGCCCGGCGCGCCGTTCCTTCTGGCCGCCGGCCTTGCCGTTCTGGCCCTGGCCCTGCACCTTGCCCGGCCCCGTCCGGCGATGCCCGACCCGCTCACATGACACTGGAGAAGCCCATGACACGCCTGATCCGCGCCGCCGTCTGCCACGGCTTCGGCGCACCGCTGACAATCGAGGCGGTCGCGCTGCGCCCGCCCGGCCCCGGCGAGGTGGAGGTGGAGATCGACGCCGTCGCGATCTGCCATTCCGACATCAGCTATATCGACGGCGGCTGGGGCGGCCCGCTGCCGGCGGTCTACGGCCATGAGGCCGCCGGCCGCGTCGTCGCGACCGGGCCGGGGGTGACGGCCTGCACCCCCGGCGACAGCGTGATCGTCACGCTGATGCGCTCCTGCGGCACCTGCCCGGCCTGCGCCACCGGCCGCCCGGTCCTGTGCGAGGTGCCCTATGACCGCACGAAGGGGCCACTGTCGGCCGCCGATGGCGGGCCGATGGCGCACGGGCTGAACTGCGGCGCCTTCGCCGAACGGGTGGTGGTGGATGCCTCGCAGATCGCGCCGGTGCCGTCCGAGATGCCGGCGGAAGAGGCCTGCCTGCTGTCCTGCGGGGTGATCACCGGTGTCGGCGCGGCGGTGAATTCCGCCGGTATCCGGCCCGGCGAGGTGGTGGTGGTGATCGGCGCCGGCGGCGTCGGGCTCAACGCGATCCAGGGCGCCCGGATCGCCGGCGCGGCGCGGATCGTCGCGGTCGACAGGTTGCCCGAGAAGCTGGACATCGCGCGGGACTTCGGCGCGACCGACGGCGTGCTCGCGACCGAGGACAAGCCCTGGCGCGCGGCGCGGGAGGCGGCGGGGGGGCGCGGGGCCGATGCCGTCCTCGTCACCGTCGGCGCGATCCCGGCCTACGAGACCGCGCCTCGCTACCTCGCGCCCGGCGGCCGGATGGTGATGGTCGGGATGCCGCATTCGGGCCAGACGGCCAGCTACGAACCGGTGATCATCGCCGCCACCGGGCAGGCGATGGTCGGGTCGCTGATGGGCGACACGGTGCTGGCGCGCGACATCCGCTGGATGGTGGACCTGTGGGGCCAGGGGCGGCTGAAGCTGGCGGAACTGATCTCCGGCCGCTGGGCGTTTGACGACATCAACGCGGCGATCGCCGATACCCGCACCGGCGCGGCGCGGCGCAACGTGATCCTGTTCGAAAGGGGACGGACGTGAAACTCAAGGACCTGGAAATCTTCACCGTCGCGCCGCCCGCGCCGGGCTGGGGCGGGCGCTACTGGATCTTCGTCAAGCTGACGACGGATGACGGGATCACCGGCTACGGCGAATGCTACGCCTCGACGGTGGGGCCACGCGCGATGGCGGCCGTGATCGAAGACGTGTTCGCCCGCCACATGGCCGGCGAGCGGCCCGACGCGATCGAGCTGATGTTCCGCCGCGTCTATTCCTCGGGCTTCACCCAGCGCCCGGACCCGACGGTGATCGGCGCCTTTTCCGGCCTCGAGATCGCCTGCTGGGACATCCTCGGCAAGGCGCGGAACCTGCCGGTCTGGGCGATGCTGGGCGGGCGGATCAACGAGCGGCTGCGCAGCTACACCTATCTCTACCCCGGCCCGGCGCAGGACCAGGCGCGGTTCTGGGTGGATGCCGACATGGCCGCCGAGGCGGCGGCGGCGCGGGTGGCCGAGGGGTTCACCGCGGTGAAGTTCGACCCCGCCGGCCCCTACACGATCCGCGGCGGCCACGATCCGGCGCAAAGCGACATCAGCCGGTCGGTGGAGTTCTGCGCGAAGATCCGGCAGGCGGTGGGCGACCGGGCGGACCTGCTGTTCGGCACGCACGGCCAGTTCACGGTGGCCGGGGCGATCCGGCTGGGCCAGGCGCTGGAGCCCTACGGGCCGCTGTGGTACGAGGAACCGATCCCGCCCGACAACCTGCTGGATTTCGCCGAGGTTGCGCGCGCGGTGCGCATCCCGCTGGCCACCGGCGAGCGGATGACCACCAAGACGGAATTCGCGATGCTGCTGCGCGCCGGCGGTGTGCGCATCCTGCAGCCGGCGCTGGGCCGCGCGGGCGGCATCTGGGAGGGCAAGAAGATCGCGGTTCTGGCCGAGGGCTTTTCCGCCCAGGTCGCGCCGCATCTTTATGCCGGGCCGGTGGAATGGGCCGCGAACATCCAGCTTGGCGCCTCGATCCCGAACCTCTTGATGGTCGAGACGATCGAACAGGGCGGCGACTTCCACCTGCAACTGATCCGCAATTCGATCCGGTGGGAGGATGGCTACGTGGTTGTGCCCGACGGCCCCGGCCTTGGCATCGCGTTCGACGAAGACCTGGCGCGCGCCCATCCCTATACCGGGCAACGCCTGCACCTGGAGATGCAGGAGGCCCCCTGCGACTGGCGCAATGGCAACCGGTTCGAGGGCGGCGCGCCGGCGCCCCGGACCTGAGCTTTCCTGGCAGTCTTGTCCATGTGGCCTGACGGCCGCGGCGGGTACTGCGCGAAATTGCAGGAGGCGACGCGAACTCGACCGCCGCGCGCAGCTCAAAACTGTTACCGAAGTCGCGCGACATACCGGCGAGACCCTGATGAGCAATGGCGACAGGAACAACATAAGTCGTTGCGTCGTGAAGATATTGGGCGGGATGGGGGCCGCGTTTCTGGCGATCAGCCAGGCTGTCGATAATCTGGTCGCCCATCTTTTCGGTCCCGGAGCTTTCTGGCTGATCGCGGGACCGCTGCTTGCGGGGCTTTGGACTTACGAGTATTTTTGCATTGGACGCGGAGACGACAAGTGAACGTAGACCTGATGCGCCCCTACCTCTTCGGCCTAGTCCTTGGCGCGGTCCTGCCTTGGGCATTGCTTCTGGGTGGCGCGATGCTGGCCATCCTGTCCGATGCGAAATGGGCAGCTGCGGTATCGGCCTACAGTATCCTTGCCGGGCTGTTGACAATGGTCGTACTGGCCCTGCTGCATCGGCGAGGCCAACGCCATTCGTGATGGCAACGGCGGCAGCCCCGCCCTACGCCGCCAGCATCGCGCGGCGCGCCCGCACGCCCTCGGCCGTTTCGTCCAGTTGCACATCGGCCAGCGTCAGCACCGTGCCCGCCGGGATCGCGCGGCGCAGCGGCACCCGGTGGGCCAGGCCGATCGGCAGCGCCTGCGCGGCCGCGCTCGCCGCCGCCGGCATCGCGCGGCCCCAGACGGTATGGCCACCCTCGCCGTCCAGCATCTCGCCGGCGGCCAGGTCGCGCTTGGCGATCGCAACCGCGTCGCCGCGCCAGCCCCGCGTCTGGCCCGTGGGCTCGCCCCTGAGCGCGGCGGACAGGACCGAGATCGACAGTTCCATCCCGATCAGGTGAAACGGCTTGTACATCGCGGCATAGCGGCCGGTGGCATCCACCGGCAGGCCGTATTGCCGGAAACAGGCCGCCGCGTAGTCGGTTTCTGCCTTCAGCACCACGTAGACGCCCCAGCGCAGATCGCGAAACACCGGCCGCCCGTCGCGTTCGAGGGATGAGACGACCTCCACCATCCCCTCGCGCTCCAACTGGCCGCCGACCGACCGGGGCCGCAGCACATGCGCCAGATCGTCGACCCCGCAGGGCGGGAAGGCAAGGCCGGCCTCCGGCACGTCCAGCCCGCAGGCATTGGCGATCGCCGCCATCTCGATCGCGGATTTCGTGCCGTCGAGGAAGGAGTTGAACATCTGCGGGTTCATCCCCGCCGCCCGCGCCTCGTCCGCTGTCAGGCCATAGTGCGCCCAGACGTCGTCGGGCGTGACGGCGTGATAGGCGGGCAGGTATTTCGTGCCCTTGCCGGCGGCGGCGACGGTGAAGCCCGCCGCCCGCGCCCAGTCCACCATCTCGGCCACCAGAGCCGGCTGGTCGCCATAGGCCATCGAATAGACCACGCCGGCGGCGCGCGCCTCGGCCGCCAGCACCGGGCCGGCAAGCACGTCGGCCTCGACATTGACCATGACCACGTGGCGCCCGGCCGCGATCGCGGCGCGGGCATGGCGGATGCCGGCCTCGGGCGCGCCCGTCGCCTCGATCACCACCTCGGCCGCGGGATCGGCGGCGGCCGCGGCCCCGTCGTCGGTGAACCGGGTGGCGGCGACCCGATCCTCGGCCCAGCCGACGGCGCGGCAGGCGGCGCGCGCCCGGTCGGGATCGAGATCGGCGATCGCGGCGACCTCGAGCCCCGGGATCGTCGGCACCTGGGCGAGGAACATCGAGCCGAACTTGCCCGCCCCGATCAGGGCCACCCGCACCGGGCGGCCGGCCTCCGCACGATCCGACAGTCTGCCATGCAGGTTCATCGCGTCCTCCCCGTTGCGTCCAGACTAGCGGGACATCAGGCGAAGGAAAGGGGCCAGGCCACCGGCGACGGCCCGTTTCTGCCGCGGATGCAGGGCCCACTGGAATATGTTCGAAAAGGTAAATAGTGGAGGCCAGCAGAAAAATGGTCGCCGGCCTCCACGAAAACATAACAATGACTTCGGTCACAGACCGTGAGTGGAAGCGGTCGCGCATGTGGTAGACCACTTGCACAAACCCCACAAGAGGTTGCGCGCATGCGCAGGCGAAAAATACATACGAAAGGCTGGATGTTGCCAAAAGGCCCCGGCCGGCCGCATCGGGTTTCTGCAGGCCGGCCCGGCTGGCCGCGGCCAGCCGGGCCGGCCACGGCCGCGTGTGATCTTGGAAATGTACAAGCCCGGCCAGCAGGCCCGCGCGTCGCCGGTGCCGCCGCACGGCCCCGATCAGGCGGTGATCGCCCCGATCCAGGCGATGAAATCGCCGGCATCCTCGTTGGCGATATGGCCGGCGTCCCAGTAGATGCGATAGTACACCGCGTCGCCGTTGCGCGCCGCCATCGCGGCCAGGTTGCCGGCGACACTGTGCGCGGCATGGGTGTCGGCCGCGCCGTTGCGGATCCACCAGTGCCGCGCCCGGCCGGGGTTGGCCTCGGCCAGGAACGGCATCGGGTTCATCAGCCGGAGCGTTTCGGGCAGGTCGGGTTCCAGCCGGGCGGCGGGGTCGCCCGTCGCCCGGCGCAGCGAGAACCCGGTGAAATGGCGCGCGGCGGTCGGGCCGCGGCCGAACAGGCTGTTCTCGATGGCGGTCAGATCGAACGCGTCGAAGGCCGGCGCGGGCTTCATGCATCCCAGCTACCACACTGGATTCACGAGATGAATCCCTCACAGGATTTGTGCATCAAAGACCCATCGCCGTGGCGATCAAGCCGCCATTTCCGCGCCGCCAGGCAGGTTGATCGGACGATCTCTCATGACGGACCCGGGGTTCATTAAAATTCTCCTAAAGCCCGCTCCAAATCCCGTAAACAGTGTTTTTCATTTCTGGAACCCAAAAGGTATCTATTGCGCTTTGGATTAACCTTGCTGTTTTGTTAACGTGGAGTTGGGTCAGTGAACGGTTTCACATTGTGCCCGTAATATTTTCGAGTCCAATCCGACAGGAGTTTTAAGATGGGCATTGCACGAAATCTCTTGGCCGCCATCTCGGCCAGCGCCTTTCTTGCCGGTGGGGCGACGGCTGCGACGATGACGTCCTACAGCTTCGACCAGACGGTTCCGGACAGTGGGCCGTTCTCGCTGTCCTGCGATGCTGGCGGATTGTCCAACGTCGGCTGCACCGTGTCGCATTCCGAACACGGCTATGGCGTGAACGGCTACGGCTACATCTTCGGCGACACGCAACCCGACCAGATCGATGGCTTCCTGGGATACGAGGTGCTGACGGTCACCTTCGACCACGCCGTTACCCTGGTCGATTTCACCCTTGGGCGCTTCAACGAGTCCTACAGGGTCTGCTTTTTCAGGTGCCGCACCGTGCACGAAAGCGACGACTCCTTCGATGGCAGCATCAATGGCGAAGGCTGGTACGAAGGCCTGAGCGGCAACCCGTTTTCGGTGGGTGAAGTGGTCACCAGCTTCTCCCTGCGTGCCGGGCCCAACTCGACTGACGACTTCACCTTGGCGTCGATGACGATCGCACCCGTGCCGCTTCCGGCCGCGGCGCCGATGCTGCTGGCCGCGCTGGGCGGCCTGGCGGCGCTGCGCCGCCGTCGCCGCGCCACGGCTTGAGGCGCGATATCTCGAAAACCGCGGCCCGTTCGAACAGTCGGACGGGCCGACGGGAGAACGGTAGTTTGATCCGAAGTCGACTGTCTTAGGATAACCAACTGCATTCATCGTATTAATCGCAATCTTTTTTGCACATTCGGGTGGCCGCCGCCCGATGGCAGCCCCTCGCCCGCCTTCGGGTGTGGTATGGCCGGGTATCTTCCCTGTCCTCGTCCGGGGCGCCACGTCGGCCTGGCACCGAGCGATACCCCGGTAGCGAGATTTCCGGATGCGTCGACGGCGAATGCGTGTAGGCTGACGGACGTAACGATTTGCGGGAGGGCGATCCGGGAAGAGCGGGCGGCGTGACTTCATTCCCGCTTCAGGCGCGAGCGACCTCGGCCGGGAGCGGGGCGACACGGACGATTTCGAGTTCGACGAGGACTATCAAGGCGACTGGGTGTATATCGGGGGCGTGGAGGACTTCTGTCGCGGCGCCGAGCCCTACACCCCCTGGAGGACGCGCCCCCGGGGCGGTGACTGATCCGCGCCGGAGGCGGCCCAGAGGACCGTGCGGGCGTGCCGCCGTGCGATAGCCCGCTCAGGCACGGCGCGGGGCGGGCGCGCCAGTACGGCAGGCCGTGCGGGTTATCTTGCAGGCTAGGTCCGTCATAGTCGCGCAACGTCCACGTGGGGGGCGGCGCACCTCCCCGCAGGCGGCAGTTGCCGCGTGCGGGGCAGAATTCGAGTTTCACAGGGCGAGGCGAGGCGCGGGTGATCCGACCCAGGGCTTCTAGGTGAACCACTCCGCGTGCTGGACCATGGGCTGGTAGAGCTTCAGCGACGCGCCGTCGCCGGTTCGCGCGACCGCCATGTCGCCATGGGGCTGCCACCGGTTTCTGATCGCACGCATCACCTCGCGCGAGAGTTCGTCGGCGCTATCCGCCTCGATGGCCTGGTAGTCGGTGTAATGGGGGGCATGGGTGTTCATTGGGCACTCCTGCGGTGATCGTCGGTCAGTATCTCCCGACAGGATGAAGGTCCGCCTAAGGTCGGCGGTGTCCCCACGGCGACCGGGCCGGTCCCGAGCGATGTCGTGTCGGGTGACCTCGGCGGGCGATGGTGCGGCCCCGCGCGGGGCAATTCCTCGCGCTGCCGCCTTGCGCCTTGGGCGGTGGGGCGTCAGGCGCGGGATTTTGAGGGTGACAGGCCGAGGGTGGATCACGTCACCCGCGTCCCCTCCGAAGGGCCGGAGGAGGCTCAGGGCTTCGGACAGCTGACATTCGCGTGGACACGGGACGTGTTCGGGGATGCCGATCGCGACCGATACGCACAAGGGGGCACTTTCCCAGGCACGGATGCGCCACCTCGGGCCGGGCTCAATGGCGCCGGAGAGCCTCAGCCAGCCGGAACGAGCGGGCCGCCCACCGCCTGCCACGTCTCGATGCCGCCACGGTACCACAGCACGTTGCGGTACCCGAGTTTGATGGCGCGCAGGGAGGCGTTGTAGGACATCCAGCACTGCACCGAGGCGCAATAGAACACCATCGGCACGTCGCGGTTTCCGCCCGTGATCTGTGACAGGAATTGCCCGAATTGCTGCGAAACCTGGTCGTCGAAGCTGCCGGGTTCCGAGGCCCGCACCGCCGGAATGGCGCCCGGAAGACTTTGGCCCGAGCCCAGGACGTCGAAGAGGAGATAGGGCTGCCCGGATTGCACAAGCTGCACCAGTTCCGGCGTGGTCACCATGCGACCGCCGGGGATCGACGCCGGTGTCGGGCCGTGCATCTGCCCGAAGTGCAGCCGGTCCGTCGGGGGAATGCCGTGATCCTGGCGCTCGTACTGCGCGACCTGCTGGAACATGGCGGCCATCTGGCCCTGCGCGCCGGCGCCGGGTTGCGCGCCCCCGAAGCCCGGCTGCGGCGTGCCGCCAAAGCCAGGTTGCGGGCTTCCGACGCCGGGTTGCGCACCGCCCGTCCCCGCCCGGGGCTGCATGCCGCCAGGCCCCGGCGGCAAGGTCTGACCGAACTGGGATCCGCCCCCGAGCTGCTGTCCATGTTGCGGCTGCTGGCCATGGCCGGGTTGTTGGGCGAAGCCCTGCTGCTGGCCAATCCCGTGGCCCGCCTGTGGCATGACGCCCTGCTGCTGGCCCATGCCTCCCAGCCCGTTGCCCATCTCGCCGAACGAATTCTGCGAGATGGCCGGGGACGCGAGACCAAGCGCGCCGACGAGAGACAGGGAAAGACATGCGCGCATGGAGGCCCCCTATTGCGTCACCTGCAGTCGCTGACCGCCGATCCCCAGGTCCTGCCCCGGCTGGTAGAAATTGTCGTCGGTCAGGACGATCGAGCCGTCGTCGAGCTGCCAGGCGTGGTTGAAGGAATTGTCGAGCTGGATCGTGCCGCCGTTATAGGGATCGTTGTAGGTTTCGACGCCGTGGATGGCTTCGACGCTTTCACGCTGGAGCCTGTCGCCGATCATCCCGCGATTGCGAAATCCCTGGTGCTGCATGTCGAGGATCTCGGAGCTGGCCCGCGAATTGATCGCGGCGATGTTGGCGCTCGTTTGCCTGTTGCCGGCGTCGATCTTTCGCACATGGTCCGCGATCAGGTGTGCCCAGTTCGGGTCCGGCGTGATCGCCTTGCGCAGGGCTTCCGATGTGCGCAGGTCGAGCTGACCGTTCGGCGCCCAGGTCACCCAACCCGACAGCGACGTGCCGCCAAAGGTGTCGGGCATCCGGATGCCATACATGGGGTCGATCCGCGTCGTCCAGACACTCATCGCCAGGGCGGCGGCCCCCCGCATGTCCCGACCATGGCGGTCCGTGTAGGCGAAGAGAACCTCACCGGCGTCCACGTCGAGCGCGATGGCCCCAACCCCGGCAATCGGCATTTGCTGCGGGCGCAGTCCGGCTTCCTGCAAGAGGTCGGGTCGCGGTCGGTAGTCGATGATCCGCGCTCCCGGCGCTCCGAGCGGGACAAGATGCTCGAGCACCGCCCGGGCCGAGCGCACGGGCAAGACCGGGCAGTTCCTCAGATCGTTCGTCGGCTGCGAGACCCAGCGCATCATCGGCATGATGCCGACGCCGAAGGCCTCGTCCGGCGATGCGGCGATCCACTCGATGTTGAACCCGTAGGGATTGCAGGAATCCTGCGGCGTCCAGATCACGCCGCCCCGCGCCGACCATCCGCGCGGCATCAAGCCATGAAAGGCCAGGGTGTTGCCCGAGGTATCGGGGATCACGACGCGCTCGGCATGCAGATCCTGCCCGTGCGCCTCGTCCGCGCACAGCAGAACGGAGAGGAGCGATACCCCGACCCAGTTCCACCATGCGCCCATGCAAAGCCTCACCCAACCCGACCCGCCACGTCGCGACGACGCGCGTGAAACCCGCGCCCTCGCCGACGCCTCCGATCAATACCAATTGATGTATTCTCGCTGTCAAGTTTACCGATCCTATTCCGGCCTTCAAGTTTGAGTTCGACAACCGGGCCTGTACCTTTGGATGGTACGCGGGACGGCGCTGGCCCATGCCGACGAGGCCCGGATGGCGGGGCGAGAAACAAGCCGCCACCACGGCAATCGCGTATCGCTCCATGCCTGGACGAAACCCGCGTGGCCCGGCACTGCAGGTGCCCGGGCCCGCGGGCCCGGAGGGACGTGCTCTCCCGATGAACCGGGGCCTGGCCTTCTTCGCAAGGGCCGGACGCGTCAGGGCCTTCCCGCGCCGGACTGCCCGCAGCTGGACGGCGGATGCGCGTCGGCGTCCGGTGTGCCGACGGGTCTCCCCGGAGCGCGCCCGGGCCAGCCATCCCGGCCAGCAGCCTCACCCAGTCATCAACTAGACCATGTTATTAACCCCCGCGACAGACAGTCGCATCCAAGGGCTCCGCGTCCAGAAACACAGTCACGCGAGGTGTTTGGCCGATCTGACACCCTGTGGACAACCCGGACGCGGGCGCAGTTTTCCAAGGACTTGTCCACAGCCTCGCCGCAAACTGCCCGGAACGCACATTCCGAGCACGTCAAACCCGTAAGGCCCCGCCCCACCTCGCCCGTTCACGCCACAGGGCCGCGATGTCGGCGCTTGGTTTCTCCTCGTCCGCCGTCCTGCGCCCGCGGATGTGAAGCGCGATCAGGGCCGTCTCGAGCATCGCCTGCGGTCAAGGGCAGACGGCACCGAGACGTTCGAGGTTTTGACGGCCCGGGCCAGTGCGCGCCGCGACACCTCGGTGCCACGCCGGCATCGTTTCCGGGCGGCATGGTCGCGGCGCTGAAAGCCCGCTGCGACAGCGCGGGCCGGATCCGGCCGCTCAAGGCCATCGAGTCCGCCGGCAGACCTCGTGACCAACGTCGAGAGGGTGGCGCCCGATCGCAGGGTCTGGCTGGCGATGGCAGCCAGGCGCGGGCGCAATCCACGCTTGACCAGCTCTGCCACGCCTGACGTCTCAGCGCCCGGCCAGGCGGTAGACCACGCGCCCGACATGTTCCTTCAGCGCAAGGTTGAGCGTGCGCAGCTTGTCCTGCAGGTCCCAGCCGATCCCGGCCGCGAAACTGCCGGAGCGGTAATCCACCGGGTAGGCGGTGAGATTGTGCCAGCCCGCACGCTCGAAACTCCGCATCGAGCGGCCCATGTGAAACGCCGAGGTTACAAGCACCCAGCGCTCGTCCCGCTCGGGCTGCACGAGGTCGTAGCTCAGCCGCGCGTTCTCGACCGTGTTGCGCGAGGCGCCCTCGATGATCATCCGCTCCGGCGCCAGGCCGAGGCGTTCGAGGATCGCGGCGCCGCGTTCGGCATTGGTCAAGGCCGAATGGCCGCGCGGCAGCACCTGCCCCGTGCCGCCGGTGACGACGAGCCTTGCCTCGGGAAACCGGCGCGCCAGGCTGGCCGCGGCCAACAGGCGATCGCCCGCATCGTTGACCTGCGGCAGCACCGGAAAGTCATCGGAAAACACACCCTCCCAGCCGCCAAGCAGGATGATGCCGGTCACCTCGCCAAGCTCCGGCTCCGGCGGATACTCCGCCTCAAGCGGCGCGATCAGGAGATTGCCGATGGGCAGCAGGCCCAAAACCAGCGTCAGGACAAGCGCGAGGGACATGCAAATCCGCGCCAGCCACAGACGCGCACGCGACAGCGCCACGAGGCCCAGCGCGAGCAGCAGCAAGAGCCAGGTTTCGGCCAGAAGCAGAAGCCCCACCAGCTTCGAGACCACGAAGAATGCGCTGTCAGCCACCGGGCACACCCACTCCGCTCAGGGGTCGCCCCCGCGACCCGGCCAGTTTCTGCCGAGATGACAGCCCATTCCGCCGCCTGCCTCAAGAACATGGTGTTCCAAAGTTGACCAGCCAGCCCGTCTCCAAGGTCCGGGCGTGCAAGGCCAAAGGTCATGGTGGCCCGAAGCAAGCCCGCCTTGGAGCTGCACTCTAGGCTGCCGCCGCGGCCAGACCGGGCAGAACGCTCAAGAAATTGCTTTATTGCATGATCCATCGCGAAATCGCGGCAAACGAACGCGATGATGTTTGATTTTCAATAGTCTGGCCGGCCCAATCTTCGGGCTTTGCTGCACAAATCCTGTGAGGGATTCATCTCGTGAATCCAGTGCGGTAGCTGGGGTGCATGAGCAGACCCACATCCCCGACCTACAGGACCAGGAACTGGCCGGCCTACAATGAAGCGCTCAAGCGCCGGGGCTCGCTGACGATCTGGTTCGACCCCGAGATGAGCTGGGAGGCCGCGCCGACAGGCAGGCGTGGCCGCCAGCAGACCTATAGTGATACCGCTATTCAGACCTGCCTGACGATGAAGGTGCTGTCTGGCATGGCGCTCCGGCAGACGACCGGCTTCGTCGAGAGCCTGCTGCAGTTGGTTGGCCTCGACTGGACGGTACCTGACTTCAGCACCCTGTCCCGCCGCCAGAAGACCCTGGCTGTGAACATACCGTATCGCGGGTCCAAGGGGCCGCTGCACCTGCTGATCGACAGCA
>CAYUXM010000080.1:0-12456 GCA_964448765.1 uncultured Rhodobacterales bacterium | reverse complement strand
AGGGCCGGGCGCGGCAACGCGCGAACGCCCGAAGCGCAAGCGAAGGGCCGGGCGCGGCAACGCGCGAACGCCCGGAGCGCAAGCGAAGGGCCGGGCGCGGCAACGCGCGAACGCCCGGAGTGCAAGCGAAAGGCCATGTCCGCCGCGCCGAACCGCCCGGCGCGACAGCGGCGGGCCGGGCCCAACGGGATGAGGCGCGCCGCGCGCGCCGAAGACGGGCGGGAGACCCCGATCCGGGCTGCCCTTTTCGGCAGGAATTAACCCTCCGTTAACCAAGCGCGGCGAGGCTGGCGCCATGCCGCGCGACCGCCGCCTGTCCGAAGCCCCGATGCCGCTCTTCGACGCCGACGAGGCGGTGGCGGCGGTGCTGCCCGACGGGCCGCTGCCCTCCTACATCCGCGATCATCGCAAACGGCTGCGCGCAAGGTTCCTTGACGGCGGCGCCGCGGCGATGCCGGATTACGAGCTTCTGGAACTCGTCCTCTTCCGCGCGATTCCTCAAAGGGACGTCAAGCCGCTGGCGCACCGGCTGCTGGACCGGTTCGGCGGTTTCGCCGGGGTGATCGCGGCCGATCCGCAGCGTCTTGCCGAGGTTCCGGGCGCGGGCGAGGCGGTGGTGACCGAACTCAAGATCGTCGAGGCCGCGGCGCAGCGCCTGGCCCGCGCCAAGGTGATGAACCGCCACCTGCTGTCCTCATGGGACGCGGTGATCGACTATTGCCACACGGTCATGGCGCATCGCGAGACGGAGCATTTCCGGGTACTCTACCTCGATCGCAAGAACTGCCTGATCGCCGACGAGGAACTGGCGCGCGGCACCGTCGATCACGTGCCGGTCTACCCGCGCGAGATCGTCAAGCGGGCGCTGGAACTCAACGCCTCGGCGCTGATCCTTGTGCACAACCACCCGTCGGGCGATCCCACGCCCTCGGACCAGGACGTGATCGTCACCGGCCAGATCCAGGACGCGGCGCAGATCCTCGGGATCACGCTGCACGATCACATCATCGTCGGCCGCGCCCGCGAATCCAGCCTGCGCGCGCTGGGGTATCTGTAGCCCCCGGCGGCGGCGGCGCGGTCAGACCAGCGCGCCGTGGCAGTGCTTGAACTTCTTTCCCGATCCGCAGGGGCAGGGATCGTTGCGGCCGGGGTTGCCCCAGGTCGCCGGGTCGGCCGCGTCGAAACCGGCGACCAGCGGTTCGGCCGCGGGGCCCTCGGCCGTGGCCGCCGCGCCCGCACCGGCCGCCGCCGCGGCGGACCCGGCCGCGGGCGGGTGGCTTGGCGCCATCTGCTTGCGCATCGCCGCCACCTGTTCGGCGAACTGGCGCTGCATCGCCTCCTGCTCCTCTGCCGTCAGCGGCCGCACCTGCGCCAGCTTTTGCGTGACCTCGCCGCGCAGGCTGTCCAGCATCGCCTCGAACAGGGTGAACGCCTCGGTCTTGTATTCCGACAGCGGGTCGCGCTGCGCATAGCCGCGGAACCCCACGACCGAGCGCAGGTGTTCCAGCGTCACCAGATGTTCGCGCCATTTCGCGTCGATGGTCTGCAGCAGAAGCTGCTTCTCGATCGAGCGCATCGCCTCGTCGCCGAAGGCCTCGGCCTTCTCGGCCATCATCCGGTCGGAGGCCTCGCCGATCCGCTCGCGCATCGCCTCCTGGTCGACGCCCTCCTCCTCGGCCCAGTCCTGGATCTGCAGATCGATGTTGAGCCTTTCGCGCAGCGCCTCGTGCAGCGCCTCGACCTCCCATTGCTCGGCGTAGCTCTTCGGCGGCATGTGCGCCTCGACGAGATCGTCGATCACCTGGTGGCGCATGTCGGCGGCGATTTCGGCAAGGTCTTCGGACTGCATGATCTCCAGCCGCTGGCCGAAGATCGCCTTGCGCTGGTCGTTCATCACGTCGTCGAACTTCAGCAGTTGCTTGCGGATGTCGAAGTTGCGCGCCTCGACCTTGGCCTGCGCGCGTTCCAGGCTCTTGTTCACCCAGGGGTGCACGATCGCCTCGCCTTCCTTCATCCCGAGGGTGGACAGCACCTTCTCAAGCCGGTCGGAGCCGAAGATCCGCATCAGGTCGTCTTCCAGCGACAGGTAGAAGCTCGACCGCCCCGGATCGCCCTGCCGGCCCGACCGGCCGCGCAGCTGGTTGTCGATCCGCCGGCTTTCGTGGCGTTCGGTGGCCAGAACGTAAAGGCCGCCGGCCTCCAGCACGCCGGCCTTTTCCTCGGCATGTTCGGCCTCGATCCGGGCGCGCAGCGTGTCGGGGTTGGCCTCGGGGTCGGCGGCCAGCGCGTCGAGCACCTTCATCTCGACATTGCCGCCCAGCTGGATGTCGGTGCCGCGGCCGGCCATGTTGGTGGCGATCGTCACCGCGCCCAGCTTGCCGGCCTCGGCGACGATCTTCGCCTCCTGCTCGTGCTGGCGGGCGTTCAGGACGTTGTGCACGATGCCCTCGGCCGTGAGCATCTGCGACAGCATCTCGGATTTCTCGATCGATGTCGTGCCGACAAGGATCGGCTGGCCCTTGCCATGCGCCTCCTGGATCGCCTTGACGATCGCCTCGTATTTCTCGCGCGCGGTGCGATAGACCTGGTCGTGTTCGTCGACCCGCGCGATCGGCCGGTTCGTCGGCACCTCGACCACGCCCAGCTTGTAGATTTCCTGGAACTCGTCGGCCTCGGTCGCCGCGGTGCCGGTCATGCCGGCCAGCTTGTCGTAAAGCCGGAAATAGTTCTGGAAGGTGACAGAGGCCAGCGTGACGTTCTCGGGCTGGATCGCCACGTCCTCCTTCGCCTCGATCGCCTGGTGCAGCCCGTCCGACAGGCGCCGGCCCTTCATCATCCGGCCGGTGAACTCGTCGATCAGCACCACCTCGCCATCGCGGACGATGTAGTTCTGATCCCTGTGGTAAAGCTTGTGCGCCCGCAGAGCCTGGGTGACATGGTGCACGATCGTCGTGCTTTCCGGGTCGTAGAGCGACTGGCCCTCGGGCAGCACCCCGTCCTCCTGCAGCCGCTGCTCGACGAACTCGTTGCCCTCCTCGGTGAAGGTCGCGTTGCGCGCCTTCTCGTCGAGCTTGAAATGCTCCTCGGTCAGTTCCGGGACGTACCGGTCCAGCGTCTTGTAAAGCTCCGACCGGTCCTGCGACGGGCCCGAGATGATCAGCGGCGTCCGCGCCTCGTCGATCAGGATCGAGTCGACCTCGTCGACGATGGCGAAATAGTGCCCGCGCTGCGCCATTTCCTCGATCGAGGCCTTCATGTTGTCGCGCAGGTAGTCGAAGCCCAGCTCGTTGTTGGTGGCATAGGTGATGTCGGCGCGGTAGGCGGCGCGCTTTTCCTCGTCGGGCTGGAACGGGTAGACCACGCCGGTGGTCAGGCCGAGCTGGGCATAGACCTTGCCCATCCAGTCCGCGTCGCGCCGGGCGAGGTAGTCGTTGACGGTGACGATATGCACGCCCTTGCCGGTCAGCGCGTTCAGATAGGCCGGCAGCGTCGCCACCAGCGTCTTGCCCTCGCCGGTCTTCATTTCCGCGATATTGCCCTGGTGCAGGAAGATGCCGCCCATCAGCTGCACGTCGAAGGCCCGCAGGCCCAACGCCCGGCGCGCGCCCTCGCGGCAGTTGGCGAAGGCCTCGGGCAGCAGCGCGTCCAGGCTTTCGCCGTTGGCGATCCGGGCGCGGAAGTCCTCGGTCTTCTGCTTCAGGCCGGCATCGTCCAGCGCCTCGTACTCCGCCTCCAGCGCGTTGATCCTGTCGATCAGCGGCTTGACCGACTTGACCTTGCGGTCGTTCGGCGTGCCGAAGACCTTGCGCGAGAGTTTTCCAAGGCCGAGCATGTGTTCTCCGTTCCGGGCTTGCTTGACGCCATCGTGTGAAACCCGGCCTTGCCCGTGGTGTTCGGCTTGCCTAAGAGGGGCGCGCAACCGGCCCGGACGGCCTTCACAGAACCAGATGGCGATGTAAGGGGCGGGTGCAGGAGTGTCAACGCCGCGCGAGGCCCGCGGCCACGGGGAGGAAGCCGATGCCGAAACAGACGATGCGCGCCCTGGCCCTTTGTGCCCTCGCCGCCGCCGCGCCCGCCGCCGCGCAGGACGTGACGGCCGACACGGTGGTGGCCACCGTCGACGGGGTGGAGATCACGATCGGGCACATGATCGCGGCACGCGACACGCTGCCGCCGCAATACCTCGCGCTGCCCGACGACGTGCTGTTCACCGGCATCCTCGACCAGATCATCCAGCAGACCGCGCTGGCCCGGATCGGCGAGGAGAACATCACCCGCCGCGACCGGCTGGTGATCGAGAACGAGCGCCGCGCCTATCTTGCCGGCGTCGTGCTGGACGCCACCGCCGCCGCCGCCGTGACCGAGGACGCGATCGCCGAGGCCTATGCCCAGCGCTATTCCGGCGCCGAGCCCAGCAAGGAATTCAACGCCGCCCATATCCTCGTGGAAACCCGCGATGAGGCCGCGCAGATCAAGACCGAGATCGACGGCGGCGCCGATTTCACCGCCATGGCCAAGGAACGCAGCGTCGGCCCGTCGGGGCCGAACGGCGGCGAACTGGGCTGGTTCGGCACCGGCATGATGGTCAAGCCGTTCGAGGATGTGGTGATCCTGCTGGAGCCGGGCGAAGTGTCGGACCCGGTCGAGACGCAGTTCGGCTGGCATGTCATCCGGCTCAACGAAACCCGGATCGTCGCGGCGCCGGCGCTGGACGAGGTGCGCGAGGAACTGGCCAGCGAGATCCAGAACCGGGCGCTGCAGGACCGGCTGACCGAGGCCACCGCCGCGGTCACGGTGACCCGGTCCACCGACGGGGTGGACCCGGCGGTGCTGAAGGAACGGGCGCTGATCGAAGAGTGAGCCCGCCACGAGGATCGAAGCGATGGCCAAGACACGCCGCGACTGGAAGACAGAGGCGAAGCGGCTGAAGAAGAAGCTCGCGAAGCTGAGGAACCGGCTTGCCGGCGCCCTGCCCGCGGCCCCGGCCACGGCGGCGCCGGCGGTTTCGCCGCTGGCGCCGGCGGCCTTTCCCGACCTGCCGGCGATCGCCGGGGTGGCGTTCGCGACCGCCGCGGCGGGGGTGCGCTATGCCGGGCGCAACGATGTGATGCTGGCGCGGCTGGCGCCGGGGACCGCGCTGGCCGGCGTCTTCACCCGGTCCGCGACGCGGTCGGCCGCGGTGCTGGATTGCCAGGCCAAGCTGAAGGGCAGCCCGGCCAGCGAGGCCGGCGCGGCGATCGTGGTCAATTCCGGCAATGCCAATGCCTTCACCGGGGCCGCGGGCGCGGCTTCGGTCGCCGCCGTGGCCGGCGCCACGGCAAAGGCGCTGGGCCTGCCGGCGGAGCGGGTGCTGACGTCGTCGACCGGCGTGATCGGCGAACCGCTGCCGCATGACCGGATCACCGCCGCGATCGCGGGGCTGGTGGCCGGGCTCGACCCGGCCGGAATCGCCGGCGCCGCCCACGCGATCATGACCACCGATACCTTTCCCAAGGGCGCGACGGCCGAGATCGAGGGCGAGGGCGGGCCGATCCGGATCGCCGGGATCGTCAAGGGATCGGGCATGATCGCGCCCGACATGGCGACGATGCTGGCCTATGTCTTCACCGATGCCGCCATCGCGCCGAAGGCGCTGCAGAAGATGCTCGACCGGCAGGTAGCGACCAGCTTCAACGCGATCACCGTCGACAGCGACACCTCGACCTCCGACACCGTGATCGTCGCGGCCACCGGGCAGGGCCCCGCCGCGCCGATCGCCGATCTGCGCGGCAAGACGGCGAAGGCCTTCGAGGCGGCGCTGGGCGCGGTGATGCGCGATCTCGCCCAGCAGGTCGTGCGCGACGGCGAGGGCGCGACGAAATTCGTGGAGATCCGCGTCACCGGCGCCGCCGACGCCGCCGATGCGCACCGCGTCGCGATGGCCGTGGCGAATTCACCGCTGGTCAAGACCGCGATCGCCGGCGAGGACGCGAACTGGGGCCGGATCGTCATGGCCGTCGGCAAGTCCGGCGGGCGGGCGGATCGTGACCGCCTGTCGATTCGCTTCGGCGACATCCTGGTGGCGGAGAACGGCCAGCGCGCCGCCGGATATTCGGAAGACGACGTGTCGGCCTACATGAAACGCGAGGATCTGCTGATCGGCGTCGATCTCGGGATCGGCCGCGCGGCGCGGTCGGTCTGGACCTGCGATCTGACGCACGGCTATATCGAGATCAACGCGGACTACCGGTCGTGACCGAACCCGCCGGGGGCAAGCCCGTCGTCCTCGTTGCCGCCGTCGCGCTGATCGACGGCGACGGCCGGGTGCTGCTGGCGCGGCGCCCGCCGGGCAAGTCTATGGCGGGGCTTTGGGAGTTTCCGGGCGGCAAGGTCGAACCGGGCGAAACGCCCGAGACGGCGCTGATTCGCGAACTGCACGAGGAACTGGGAATCGACACCTGGGCCTCCTGCCTCGCGCCGCTGACCTTCGCCAGCCACGGCTACGACAGCTTTCACCTTCTGATGCCGCTCTTCGCCTGCCGGCGCTGGCAGGGGATCGTCACCCCGCGCGAGGGGCAGGAACTGGCCTGGTCCCGCGCGGCCGATCTGGCACGCTATCCGATGCCGCCGGCGGATATTCCCCTGATCCCGATCCTGCGCGATTGGCTCTGAATCCTGTCCAAAGATCTGCTGGCCACCCGGCTCATCGGCGGTTTCCCGCGATTCCGCGTGGTTCGTGACTTTATTGTTGCCGAATCGTGTTTACCGAACGTCTAGAATTGTACAGAAGCGAGTCGGCGAGCCTTCAAGATGCCCGAGAACAGGGGCCGGGGCGTGGAGACCGGGGCGCGGGAGGACAAGAGATGTTGAAGACGATCATGCAGGGCAGCTGCGTCATGGTTCAGGGCATATTTGTGCGGGGCCTTCCGGGCGGCCGCATCGTGGTCCGCGTCGGCAAGACCGAATATGCCGGCGCCCCCGTCGGACCGAAGGCCGCCTGACGGCGGCCTTCCTCAGAACGGTTGATCCGCCGGCCCCGGCCGGCGAACGCCCAGCCCGCCATCAGTCCAGCTTGCGCTGCACTTCCTCGCGTTCGAAGATCTCGATCACGTCGCCCGCACGGATGTCTTCGTAGTTCTCGAAGGCCATGCCGCATTCCTGGCCCGACATGACTTCCTTGACCTCGTCCTTGAATCGCTTGAGCGTCTTCAGCGTGCCGTCGTGGATCACCACGTTGTCGCGCAGCAGCCGCACACCCGCCGACCGGCGCGCCACGCCCTCGGTGACAAGGCAGCCCGCGACCTTGCCGACGCCGGAGACCTTGAAGACCTCCTTGATCTCGGCATAGCCGATGAAGGTTTCCCGCACCTCGGCCGACAGCAGGCCCTCGGCCGCCTTCTTCACGTCGTCCACGAGGTCGTAGATCACGCTGTAATAGCGGATTTCCACGCCCTTCTGGTTCGCCGCGTTGCGGGCCGGCGCGTTGGCACGGACGTTGAAGCCGATCACCGGCGCCTGCGAGGCCTCGGCAAGGCCGATATCGGATTCGGTGATCGCGCCGACACCGGAATGCAGGACGCGCACGCGCACCTCTTCGTTGCCGACCTTCTCCAGCGCCTGGGTGATCGCCTCGGCAGAGCCCTGCACGTCGGCCTTCACCAGAACCGGCAGTTCGGTCACGCTTTCGTCGGCCTTGGCCTTGGCCATCAGCTGTTCCAGCGTCGCCGCCGCACCGGCCGCGGCGCGCTTGTCGCGGGCGGCCTTGGCGCGGTAATCGGCGATCTCGCGGGCTTGTGCCTCGGTCTCGACGACGTTCAGCACGTCGCCGGCCTCCGGCGTCCCGTTCAGCCCCAGCACCTCGACCGGAACCGAGGGGCCGGCCTCGGACACCCTGTCGCCCTTGTCGTTGATCAGCGCGCGCACCTTGCCCCACTGTTCGCCGACGACGAACACGTCGCCCTGCTTGAGCGTACCGTGCTGCACCAGGACCGTGGCCACCGGGCCGCGGCCGATATCCAGCTTGGCCTCGATCACCGCGCCCATCGCGGCACGCTTCGGATTGGCCTTGAGATCGAGAAGCTCGGCCTGAAGCGCGATGTTTTCCAGAAGCTCGTCAAGCCCCTTGCCGGTCAGCGCGGACACCTCGACATCCAGCACGTCGCCCGACATCTTCTCCACCACGACCTCGTGCTGAAGCAGGTCGGTGCGGACCTTGTCGGGGGTCGCATCGGGCTTGTCGCACTTGTTGATCGCCACGATCATCGGAACCCCGGCGGCCTTGGCGTGATTGATCGCCTCCACCGTCTGCGGCATCACCGCGTCGTCGGCGGCCACCACGAGCACCACGATATCGGTGACCTGCGCACCGCGCGCCCGCATCGAGGTGAAGGCGGCGTGGCCCGGCGTGTCGAGGAAGGTCAGCACCGCGCCCGATTCCGTCGTCACCTGGTAGGCGCCGATATGCTGGGTGATCCCGCCGGCCTCGCCGGCCACGACATTGGCCTTGCGGATCGCGTCGAGAAGCGAGGTCTTGCCGTGGTCGACATGGCCCATGATCGTGATGATCGGCGGGCGCGACCGCATGTCCTCGGGCTTGTCGTCGATGGTGTCGATGACCTGTTCGACATCGGCATCCGACACCCGCACCGCCCGGTGGCCGAATTCCTCGATCACCAGTTCGGCAGTATCGGCGTCGATGGTCTGGTTCATCGTGACCATCATGCCCATCTTCATCAGCGCCTTGACGACATCGGCGGCGCGCTCGGCCATCCGGTTGGCCAGTTCCTGCACCACGATCGTTTCGGGCAGCTGCACGTCGCGCACCTGCTTTTCCGACCGGCCGCCCATGCCCATCGCCTTTTGCCGGGCACGTTCCTGCTTGCGCTTCATCGCGGCAAGCGAGCGCTGTCGCCCGCCCTCGCCCGAAAGCGCCTCGGTCAGCGTCAGCTTGCCCGACCGGCGGCCATCCTCGCCGCGGCCCTTTCCGGCGCGGTCGCGGTCGCCGCCGCGATCGTCGCGGCCGCGATCGGCCTTGCCGCGCGGGCCGGTGGTCACGCCCTTGGTGGCGGCGCGGGAGGCGGCGGCCTCGGCCGCGGCGCGGTCGGCCGGCGCCTCGGGCTTGGCCGGGGTGGCGCGGGTCTCTTCCTTGCGGGCGGCGCGGCGGGCCTCTTCCTCGGCCTTGCGGGCCTCTTCCTCGGCCTTCAGCTTCAGCGCTTCCTCGCGCTCACGCTCCTCGCGCTCCTTGGCCTCGATCTCGGCCCGGCGGCGTTCGCGTTCTTCCTCGCGGGCCTTCTCGTCGGCGGCGCGCTGCGCGGCCTCGTCGGCCTCGCGGGCCTTCGCGGCCTGCAGCGCCTTCAGCCGGCGTTCCATCTCGGCATCGGAAATCCCGGCGGGCCGCTTCGACGGGTCGCCGGTGGCCGGCGTGCCAGAGGGCTTGCCGGAGGCGGGCGCGCCGCCCGGTTTCGGAACGACGACGCGCTTGCGCTTGGTCTCCACCACGACGTTCTTGGTGCGCCCGTGGCTGAAGCTCTGCTTCACCTGTCCGGGACGCCCGCCGCCGAGGCCGAGAGGTTTCTTGCCGTCCGTATCGCTCATGTCGTCTTTCTGTCCTTCCCGGCGGCCATACCGCCGTCTGGCTTGCGCAATCCCGCAAGCTTTGCGGCCTCCTCTACAACACGTGCAGAGAGTCCGCCAGCAGCAAGCGCGCCATGTATCACACGTTCGCGGCCGAAGGCCACACCCAATTCCTGCGCGGTCAGCACCGCGAAATAGCGCCCACCCTCGGGCGTCCACAGCTTGCCCTTGCCGCGTTCGGACCCGTCGGAGGCCTGCAACAGCACCCGGGCCCGGCCCTGGGCGAGCCAATCCTTGACCTTTTCGAATCCGGCCACCGCCGCGCCGGCCTTGCGCGCCAGCGCCACCAGCGTGACAAGCCGCTGCACCAGCCCGTCCTCCACCGTCGCGACCAGGTCGGCCGGAACCGTCGCCGGCGCCCGCGCGGCGCGGGCGAAGGCGTTCCTGCGCACCGCCTGCGCGATCACCTCACGGTCGGCGGTCAGCCACAGGCCACGGCCGGGCAGCTTGCCGGCGAGGTCGGGCACCACCGCGCCGTCGGGGGCGACGACGAACCGGATCAGCCCGGCCTTCGGCGCGACCTCGCCGGTGACGATGCAGCGCCGCTCCGGGCCCTCCGCATCGGCCGTCCTGCGCCCGCCACGTGTCATCGCGCCGCTCCCCGGGGCCATGCTCAGACCGCACCCTCCTCCGCTTCCGCCTCGTCCCCGGCCTCCTCGGCCGCGGCCTCAAGCTCGGTGGGATCGACCCAGCCCAGCTGGATCCGCGCGGTCATCACCATGTGCTGCGCCTCTTCGAGGGAGACGTCGAAGGGTTCCAGCAGGCCGTCGTCCTTCACGCGCTCGCCGTCCACCGTGGTCCAGCCGCCGGCCAGTTCCCAGTCGGCGCAGGTCGCGAAATCCTCCAGCGTCTTGACGCCGTCCTTGGCCAGGGCCTCGACCATCTGCGGGGTCAGGCCGTCGAAGCCGATCAGGCTGTCCTCCGCGCCCAGTTCGCGCGCGGCTTCCAGCGCCTTGCGGGCCTGTTCCTCGATCACGTCGCGGGCGCGGGCCTGCAATTCCTCGGCCGTACCCTCGTCGACGCCCTCGATCGCCAGCAGCTCGTCGAGATCGACATAGGCGACTTCCTCGAGATTGGTGAAGCCTTCGGAGACCAGAAGCTGGGCGAAGAACTCGTCGAGGTCGAGCGCCTCCATGAACAGGTTGGTCCGCTCGGTGAACTCGGCCTGCCGGCGTTCGCTTTCCTGCTGTTCGGTCAGGATGTCGATGTCGAGCCCGGTCAGCTGGCTGGCCAGCCGCACGTTCTGGCCGCGCCGGCCGATCGCGAGGCTGAGCTGTTCGTCGGGCACCACGACCTCGATCTTGCCCGCCTCCTCGTCGATGACGACCTTCGACACCTCGGCCGGCTGCAGCGCGTTGACAAGGAAGGTGGCCTGGTCCTCGTTCCAGGGGATGATGTCGATCTTCTCGCCCTGCAACTCGTTGACCACCGCCTGCACCCGGCTGCCGCGCATGCCGACGCAGGCGCCGACCGGGTCGATCGAACCGTCATAGCTGATCACCGCGATCTTGGCGCGGCTGCCCGGATCGCGGGCCACGGCCTTGATCTCGATGATGCCGTCGTAAATCTCCGGCACTTCCATCTTGAACAGTTCCGCCATGAACTGCGGATCGGTGCGCGACAGGAACACCTGCGGCCCCCGCGGCTCGCGCCGGACATCCTTGATGAAGCAGCGAATCCGGTCGTTCGGGCGATAGCTTTCGCGGCCGATCTTCTCGTTGCGGCGCAGGATGGCCTCGCCACGGCCGATATCGACGATGATGTTGCCGTATTCCTCGCGCTTGACCTGGCCGTTGATGATCGTGCCCTTGCGGTCCTTGAACTCCTCGAACTGGCGGTCGCGCTCGGCCTCGCGGACCTTCTGCAGGATCACCTGCTTGGCCGATTGCGCGGCGATCCGGCCAAGGTCGACCGGCGGCACCGCCTCGTGGAACTCGTCACCGGCCTGCGGCGCGCCGGCCTCGGCCGGGTCGATGCGCTGGCCCTCGCGCAGCCAGAACTCGTCACGCCCGGCCTTGGGCGGCGTGAAATAGGGTTTCGCCTGTTCGGGGGTCAGCTGCGCCTGGTAGTTTTCCAGCTCCTCCTCGTCGACGACGGTGCGCACGCGGGTAAAGGCGGCGCGGCCGGTCTTGCGGTCGATCGCGACGTGGATGTCCATCTCGGCGCCGTAGCGCGACTTGGCGGCCCGCGCGAGGCTTTCCTCCATCGCCTGGATCACCAGGTCCGGGTCGATCATCTTCTCGCGCGCGACGGCCTCGGCCGTCTGCAACAGTTCGAGCTGGTTGGCAGAGGTAATCGCCATTCTTCAGGTCTCCTCGGAAGGGGCCGCCCCGGCTTCGGGCGCGGTATCTGTATCCGTCTCGGTCTCGATCTCGTCGAAATCCGCCTCGTCGATCACGCCGGCATCCTTGCGCTGGCGCAGCATCTCGGTGATCAGCTCGTCGGTCAGCACCAGCTTGGCGTCCGACAGCCAGTCGAACTTCAGGCCGATCGTCAGCGCCTCGCCCCTCGGCCCGTCGATCTCGATCAGCACCTCGTCGCCCTCGGTGCCGCGCAACTGGCCCTTGAAGCGCCGGCGCCCGTCGATCAGGTCGGTCGTTTCCAGCCGCGCCTCGAAGCCTTCCCAGACATCGAAATCCTTCAGCCGGGTCAGCGGCCGATCAATGCCCGGCGACGAAACCTCGAGCGTGTAGGCATCCTCGATCGGGTCCTCGACGTCGAGCGTGGCGGAAACGGCGGTGGAAATCCGCGCGCAATCGTCCACCACGATCCCGCCCTCGGGCCGGTCCGCCATGATCTGCAACACCTTGGTCTTGCCGCCCATCATCCGGATGCGCACAAGCT
>CAYUXM010000079.1:0-12519 GCA_964448765.1 uncultured Rhodobacterales bacterium | reverse complement strand
GGTCGGCATTCTCGATCGGGTGCGACAGCAGGATCAGCCGCGGCGGCGTCTTGTCGTCGTAGAACTGGCCGAGGAAGGCCTCCAGCACCTCGGCCTCTTCGGCGCCCGATCCGGTGCGGGGATAGTAGTCGCGGTTGCCCCAGCTCTGGTTGGCGCGGATGAAGAAGACCTGCACACAGGCCTGCCCGCCCTCCATGCTGAGCGCCACCACGTCGGCCTCGGCCACGCCGCGGGGGTTGACGCCCTGCGCCTGCTGCACCTGCGTCAGCGCCCGGATCCGGTCGCGCAGCGCCGCGGCGCGTTCGAATTCCATCGCCTCGGACGCGGCCGCCATCTCCGCCGCCAGATGCGCCTGCACGTCGGTCGTCTTGCCGCGCAGGAAGCGTTCGGCATCCGCGACCAGCGTGGCGTAATCGGCCTTCGAGATCAGGCCGACACAGGGCGCGGCGCAGCGCTTGATCTGGTAAAGCAGGCAGGGCCGGCTGCGGCTTTCGAACATCGCGTCGGAGCAGTTGCGCAGCAAAAACACCTTCTGCAACTGGTTCAGCGTCCGGTTCACCGCGCCGGCCGAGGCGAAGGGGCCGTAATAATCGCCCTTCTCGCGCTTCGCGCCGCGGTGTTTCTTGATCTGCGGGAAGTCGTGCGCCTTCGACACCAGGATGTTCGGGAACGACTTGTCGTCGCGCAGCAGCACGTTGTAGCGCGGCTTGAGCTGCTTGATCAGGTTCTGTTCCAGCAGCAGCGCCTCGGTTTCCGTGCGCGTCGTCAGGAACATCATCGCGGCGGTTTCGCGGATCATCCGGGCGATCCGGGGCGAGTGACCCGAGGGGCGTGCATAATTCGACACCCGCGCCCGCAGGTTGCGCGCCTTGCCGACGTAAAGCACCCGCTGCTCGGCGTCGAGCATCCTGTAGACGCCGGGCGAGGCATCCAGCGTCTTCAGGCAGGAGGCGACCAATGCGTGCCCGGTCGGCCCCCCCTGCGGCGTGCCCTCCGCCTCATACATCCGTTCGTCTGTACCCGTCATGCGATTCCCGGTTTGCAGCAACCCCACGGCGAAAAAGGCAAGGGGAATCCTGTCCACGGAATCTGTGGACAACTTTGTTGGAAACAACAGGGGTGACCGGATTTTTCATTGTTTTTAGGCCTCTTCGCTGATTTGCCTAAAATTTGTGCGGCTTGGCAAGTTACTGTTTATCAAAGATAAATTTTTCTCCAGCGTCAAAGGCCTGATATTATTGACAGATTCGTAACGCTTTTCTTACGGCTTCGCGCGGCGTGGACAAGTCAAGAGCAGGGGGTGTTTTCCGGGTCTGCGCGCCGTTCATTCCACCCCCAGAACATCGGGTGTGCGCCAGGCCAGGTGCTGGCCGCCGTCGGTGCACATAAGCTGGCCCGTCACCGACTCCGCGTCCAGGAAGAATCCCAGCGCGGCGGTAACATCCTCGGGGTCCGCGCCGCGGCCGAGGATCGTGGCCGCGCGCTGGCGGGTGAAATGATCCTCGCTTTGCCGCGCGCCGCGCAGCGTCGGGCCCGGCCCGATCGCGTTCACGCGGACGGCGGGCGCCAGCGCCTGCGCCGCCGTCCGGGTGAAGGCCCAAAGCGCCATCTTGGCCAGCGTGTAGGTCATGAATTCCGGCGTCGGCTTCAGCACCCGCTGGTCGATCATGTTGACGACAAGGGCATGGGCCACCGGCTCGCCGCGCTTCTCGCCGGGTTCGGGCGCCTGCGCCGCGAAGGCCTGGGTAAGCAGGAAGGGCGCGCGCAGGTTCGACCCGATATGCCTGTCCCAGCTGTCGGCGGTGGCGGTGGCCAGCGTGTCGTATTCGAAGATCGAGGCGTTGTTGATCAGAACGTCGACCGGCCCGCCCAGCGCCTCGGCGGCGCGCGGCACCAGCGCCTCGGCGGCGTTGGCCGCCAACAGGTCGGCCTGCAGCGCCGCGCCGCGGGCGCCCGCCGCGGCGATCCCGGCCAGGGTGTCGGCCGCATCGGCCTCCGACCCGGCGTAGTGAATCGCCACGTCGATCCCGCGTCCGGCGAGGTAAAGCGCCATCGCCCGTCCCAATCGTCGCGCGCCGCCCGTCACCAGGGCCCGTGTCGCCATCCCGTCCTCCTATCCGCCGAGTGCCACGAGATAGAGGATATAACACCCGGTCAAGACCAGCCCCGCGCGTCGCCCGAACGGGCGGCCGAACAGCGCCAGCGGCGCCAGCGCCAGCGTGGCGGCCCACAGCACCCACAGGTCGGTCGCGGCGATCCGGTCGGGCACCCACAGCGGCCCGACGAGCGCGGCGACGCCGGTGATCCCCAGCAGGTTGAAGATGTTCGAGCCGATCACGTTGCCCAGCGCCACGTCGCCGCGCCCGCGCAGCCCGGCCGCCGCCGCCGTGGCCAGTTCCGGCAGCGATGTGCCGATGGCGACGATCGACAGCCCGATCACCGCCGGGCCGACCCCCAGCCCCGCCGCGATCCGTGCCGCGGCGGCGACCAGGAGATCGGCCCCGATCGCGAGGCCCGCGACGCCGAGGCCGATCATCAGGCCGTGCCGCCAGGCCGGCGCGGCCGGATCGGCGGCGGACATCCCGGCCTTGGCCCCGCCGGCCTCCGCCGGCGCGGCGGCGGCTTCCGTCTCGGGCCCGGTGCGCCGGGCCAGCGCGCGCCAGATCGCATCGGTGAGCATCGCCACCAGCAGGGTCAGCAGCAGCGCGGCACCCCAGGCCGGCACCCGGCCGTGAACCATGAACGCGGTGAACAGCGCGGTCGCGCCCAGCATCCAGGCATAGCTGCGCCGGCTGTCGCCATCGGGTTCGGCAAACCCGGCGATCAGCGCCGGCAGGCCGATCACCAGCAGAACGTTGGCGATGTTGGACCCGATGACATTGCCCAGCGCCAGCCCGGGCAGACCGTCGGCCACCGCGCGGGCCGAGATCACCAGTTCCGGCGCCGAGGTTCCTGCCGCCACCACCGTCAGGCTGACCACCAGCGCCGGCACCCGGAACCGCAGGCTGAGGCCCACCGCGCCGCGCACCATCACATCCGCGCCCCCGATCAGCAGCGCGAGGCCGAGGACCAGAAGCGCCGCGTCTCCCGCCACGGCCTCAGCTCTTGTGCCGGTCGCGGCAGTCGCAGGGGCCCTTGCCGATGACCGGGCGGCCGCAATGCATGCAGGTGACCGACCCGCGCGGCTTGCGCCGATAAAGCAGGTGCAGCTTGCCGAACATCGCCAGCACGAGGATCAGGATCAGGAACAGGGTGACGATCTTGATCATCATAGCCCGTACCCCGCCCTGAGCAGCCGTTCCTCGGCGGCTTCAAGCGCCCCACCCGCGGCGGCGCGGCCGAGCCGCGCGAACAGCGACCGGCGCGGGCCGTAGGCCACCAGCCGCACCTTGTCGCCGTAAAGCGCCTTGAGCTTCGGCACCATGTGCGCGACCCCGTCGGCCAGCCCAAGCTCCACCGCCTGCGCGCCGACCCAGACATCGCCGGTGAACAGATCGGCGCCCTCGGCCAGCTTCGCGCCGCGCCGCGCCTCGACATGCGCGATGAAGGCCCGGTGGATCGGTTCCTGCAACGCCTTCAGCCGCGCGATGTCATCGGCCTTTTCCGGCTGGAACGGATCGAGAAAGCTTTTCGACCGGCCGGCGGTATGCACCCGCCGTTCCACCCCGATCCGGCCGATCGCGTCGGAGAATCCGAACCCCGCCGAGATCACCCCGATCGAGCCGACGACCGAGGCCGCATCCACCCAGATGTCATCCGCCGCCGCGGCCAGCCAGTAGCCGCCCGAAGCCGCGAGATCCTCGACGAAGGCATGAACCGGCACCTCCGTCTCCTCCGCAAGCCGGCGGATGCGCGCGCCGATCAGCGAGGATTGCACCGGCGAGCCGCCGGGCGAGTTGATCGTCAGCGCCACCGCCGCCGGCTTGCCGCGGCGGAACGCGCGTTCCAGAAGCGGCGCAAGCCCGGCATCGTTCAGCCCACCGGCGAACCGGCCGCCCGCGCCGATCATGCCGGACAGGCGAACCACGGAGACGCGCGGCGCGCGGCGAAGCGGGACGGGCCAGAAACTCATGGTGTGGGTGTAGTCCTCCGGGCCGGGGCCGGCAAGGCGCCTTGCGCCGCGGCCGGGCCGGTGTCTAGGTTTCGCCATGATCGAAAGGCTGGAAATGTTCATCGCGCTGGCCAACGAACGGCATTTCGGCCGGGCGGCCGAAAGCCTTGGCATCACCCAGCCCTCGCTGTCGGCCGGAATCCGGCAACTGGAGGATCAGCTGGGCGTGCAACTGGTGTTCCGCGGCTCGCGCTTCCAGGGGCTGACGCCGGAAGGCCAGCGCGTGCTGGACTGGGCGCGTCGGATCGTCGGCGACATCCGCACCCTGCGCGAAGAGATGCGGGCGGTGCGCTCGGGCCTGTCGGGCAACCTGCGGCTTGGCGCGATCCCGACCGCGCTGCCGATGGTCGCGCGGCTGACCGCGCCGTTCCTCGCGCGGCATCCGAACGTGCGGATGACGATCCTGTCGCGCAGTTCCGAGGAGATCCGCGAGGGGATCGGGAACCTCGATCTGGATGCCGGGCTGACCTATCTGGACAATGACCCGCTGGGCCGGGTCACGGTGGTGCCGCTTTACCGCGAAGGCTACTGCCTGCTCGTGCATCGCGACTCGCCGCTGGCCGGACGGGCGGGGATCGGCTGGGCCGAGGCCGCGGCGCAACCGCTGTGCCTGCTGACCCCGGACATGCAGAACCGCCGGATCCTGAACCAGCACCTTGCCGCCGCCGGGTCCGACCCCGCGCCGCGGGTCGAATCGAACTCCTCCCTCGCCCTCGTCGCGCATGTCGAGGCGGGCGGCTGGGCCTCGATCGTGCCGCGGGTTCTGGCCGACACGCTGGCGCGCGACGGGCCCGTCGCCGCGGTGCCGATCGACGATCCGGCGGCACGGCATCGCGTCGGCCTGGTCACGGCGGTGCGCGAACCGCATACCCCGGTCGTCACCGCGCTGATCGAGGCGGCGGCGCGGTTCGGGCCGATGGGGTGATCGGGCAAACAGGCGTCGCAAACGGGCGAGCGGGGGCGGCCGGCCCACCTAGGCTGCGCCCGACAGGAGGATACCGATGCAATACGGCCTGACCGAGGAACAGGAAATGATCGCGGCGACCGTCCGCGCCTTCGTGGAAAACGAGATCTACCCGCACGAGGAGATCGTCGAGAAAACCGGCGAGGTGCCGGCGGAGATCGCCGACGAGATCAGGCGCAAGACGATCGAGCTGGGGTTCTACGCCTGCAACTTCCCCGAAGTGGTCGGCGGCGCGGGGCTCAACCATCGCGAATTCGCGCTGGTGGAACGCGAACTCGGCCGTGGTTCCATGGCGCTGACGCATTTCTTCGGCCGGCCGCAGAACATCCTGATGGCCTGCGACGGCGAGCAGCGCGAGCGCTACCTGCTGCCCGCCGTGCGCGGCGAGCGGATGGACGCGCTGGCGATGACCGAACCGGGCGCGGGTTCGGACATCCGGGGGATGAAATGCTTCGCCCGCCGCGACGGCGGCGACTGGGTGGTGAACGGCACCAAGCATTTCATCTCGGGCGCCGATCACGCCGATTTCGTGATCGTCTTCATCGCCACGGGCGAGGAACAGACCCATGCGGGCCCGAAGAAGAAGATCACCGCCTTCCTGGTGGACCGGGGCACGCCCGGCTTCACGATCCGCGATGGCTACCGTTCGGTCAGTCACCGGGGCTACAGGAACATGGTGCTGGAGTTCGACGATTGCCGCCTGCCCGACGCGCAGGTGCTGGGCGAGGTCGACGGCGGGTTCGCCGTGATGAACACCTGGCTTTACGCCACCCGGATCACGGTGGCGACGATGAGCGTGGGCCGCGCGCGGCGGGTGTTCGACTATGCGCTGCACTACGCGGCCGAACGCGAACAGTTCGGCCAGAAGATCGGCAGGTTCCAGGGCGTGGGTTTCCAGCTGGCCGACATGATCACCGAGATCGACGCGGCCGATTACCTGACGCTCGCCGCCGCCGACCGGCTGGACCGGGGCCTGCCCGCGAACCGGGAAATCGCCTCGGCCAAGCTATATGCCTCGGAAATGCTGGCGCGGGTGACGGATGCCGCGATCCAGGTGCATGGCGGCATGGGCCTGATGGACGACCTGCCGCTGGAACGGTTCTGGCGCGACGCGCGGGTGGAACGGATCTGGGACGGCACGTCCGAGATCCAGCGCCACATCATCGCGCGCGACCTGCTGCGCCCGCTCGGGGCCTGACATGGCGCGCGACCTCGGGCGGCTCTTGCGCCCGCGCTCCATCGCCGTGATCGGCGGCGGGGCCTGGGGCCGGGCGGTGGTGGGCCAGTGCCGCAAGATGGGTTTCGCCGGCCCGGTCTGGCCGGTGCATCCGAAAGCGGCCGAGGTCGGCGGCCTGCCCGCAGTCGCGCGTCTGGAGGATCTGCCCGCGCCGCCCGACGCCAGCTTCATCGGCATCAACCGGCATGCGACGGTCGAGGCGGTCGCGCTGCTGTCGGCGATGGGCGCGGGCGGCGCGGTCTGCTTCGCCTCGGGCTTTGCCGAGGCGGCGGCCGAGGACGAACACGCCGCAACGCTGCAGGACGCGCTGTTGCGCGCGGCGGGAAAGATGCCGATCCTCGGGCCGAACTGCTACGGCTTCATCAACGCGCTCGACGGCGCGCTCCTGTGGCCCGACCAGCACGGGCTGGTGCCGGTGCAAGGTGGCGTGGCGCTGGCGACGCAAAGCTCGAACATGCTGATCAACCTGACGATGCAGCGCCGGGGCCTGCCGGTGGCCTATGCCGTGACCGCCGGCAACCAGGGTCAGACCGGGCTGGCCGAGATCGGGCTGGGGCTGATCGAGGACGCGCGCGTCACCGCGCTGGGCCTGCATGTCGAGGGGTTTTCCGACCTGCGCGCCTGGGAACGGCTGTCGGCCCGCGCGGCGAAGCTGGGCAAGCCGGTGGTGGTGCTGAAGGTCGGCAAGTCGGCGCAGGCGCGGGCCGCGACCGTGTCGCACACCGCCTCGCTGGCCGGGGGCGATGCCGGGGCCGGGGCACTGATCGACCGGCTGGGCTTCGCGCGGTCGCATGGGCTTTCAGAGTTTCTGGAAACGCTGAAGCTGTTGCACGTCACCGGGCCGCTGCCCTCGAACCGGATCGCCTCGATCTCCTGTTCCGGGGGCGAGGCCTCGCTCGCCGCCGATACGGCGGTGCGGCGCGCGCTGGAGTTCCCGCCCCTGAACGACCGCCAGAAGGCCGATCTGCGGGCCGCGCTGGGGCCGATGGTGGCGCTGGCCAACCCCTTGGATTACCATACCTATATCTGGCGCGACACCGAGGCGATGACGCGCGCATGGGCGGCGATGGTGGACCCGGCGCTGGCGCTGACCATGACCATCGTGGATTTTCCGCGCGCCGACCGCTGCGACGCGGCCGACTGGGAGTGCACGATCCGGGCCGCGCTGGGCGCGCGGGCACGGACCGGCGGCCATGTCGCGATGGTCGCCTCGCTGCCGGAACTGATGCCCGAGGAGGTGGCCGAACGGCTGATGGCCGGCGGCGTGGCGCCGCTGAACGGGCTGGCCGAGGCGATCTCGGCGGCGGAAACCTCGGCGTGGCTCGGCCGCCCGCGCGTGGCGCAGGCGCCGCTGTGCCTGCCGGGGCCGGACCGCGCCGCCGCGCTGGTTCCCGAGGCCGGGGCCAAGGCGCGGCTGGCCGCGCACGGGCTCGACGTGCCGCGCGCCGCCCGCGCCGCGACGCCGGAAGAGGCCGCGGCAGTGGCCGGCAGCCTCGGCTTTCCGGTTGTGCTGAAGGGCGAGGGCGTGGCGCACAAGACCGAGGCCGGCGCGGTGGCGCTGAACCTTGCCGATGCCGCGGCGGTCGAGGCCGCGGCCCGCGCGATGCCGGCGCCCGGCTACCTTGTCGAGGAAATGATCACCGGCGGGGTGGCGGAACTGCTGGTCGGCGTGGTGCGCGACCCGGCGCATGGATTCGTTCTGACGCTGGCGGCCGGTGGCACTCTGACCGAACTGTGGCGCGATTCCGCCGCGCTGCTGCTTCCGGCCGCGCCGGCGGATATCGACACCGCGCTCGATGGCTTGCGCATCGCGCCGCTGCTGGCCGGCTGGCGCGGCGCGCCGGCGGCCGACCGCGCGGCGATCCGCCGCGCGATTGCCGCCATCTCGGCCTATGCGATGGACAAGGCCGACCGGCTGGAGGAAGTTGAGGTCAACCCGCTCATCTGCACCCCGCATCGCGCCATTGCCGCCGATGCCCTGATCCGCGAGGCGCCATGACCATCGACCTGTCCGACGACATCACCGAAGGGCCCGTCCGCACGAGGCGCGAGGGCCTGGTGCTGGAGGTCACGCTCGACCGGCCGAAGGCCAATGCCATCGACCTCGTCACCAGCCGGATCATGGGCGATGTCTTCGCCGCGTTCCGCGACCATCCCGATCTGCGCGTGGCGCTGCTGCGCACCGCGGGCGACAAGTTCTTCTGCCCCGGCTGGGATCTGAAAGCCGCCGCCGACGGTGACGCGGTGGACGGCGATTACGGCCAGGGCGGGTTCGGCGGGCTGCAGGAACTCAGGGACATGAACAAGCCGGTGATCGTGGCGGTGCAGGGCATCTGCTGCGGTGGCGGTCTGG
Source organism: uncultured Rhodobacterales bacterium (assembly GCA_964448765.1). GTDB lineage: Bacteria > Pseudomonadota > Alphaproteobacteria > Rhodobacterales > Rhodobacteraceae > JANSXY01. The sequence continues at coordinate 3,854 of CAYUXM010000079.1, read as the reverse complement.
AGCTGGCGATCTCGGGCGACATCATCCTCGCCTCCGACCGCGCCACCTTCGCGCTGCCCGAGATCCGGTCGGGCACGGTGGCCGATGCCGCCTCGATCAGGCTGCCCAAGCGCATCCCCTATCACATCGCGATGGAGCTTCTGCTCACCGGCCGCTGGTTCGACGCCGAGGAGGGCCACCGCTGGGGCCTGATCAACGAGGTGGTGCCGCATGACAACCTTTACGACCGCGCGTGGGAGCTGGCGCGGTTGCTGGAATCCGGCCCGCCGCTTGTCTACGCCGCGATCAAGGAGGTCGTGCGCGACGCCGAGGATTCGAAGTTCCAGGACGCGCTGAACCGGATCACCCGGCGCAAGCTGCGCAGTGTCGATATCCTCTATGCCTCCGAGGACCAGATGGAAGGCGCCCGCGCCTTCGCGGAGAAACGCGATCCGGTCTGGAAGGGCCGCTGATGGATATCTCGCAGTTCTTCTGGATCGCCATCGTCATCATGGCGCTGCAACCGCTGCTGGCGCGGCGGCTTCTGGAACTGCGGCGCATGTCGATGATCGACAGGTTGCAGAAGGCGCGCGGCAGCCGGGTGATCCTGCTGGTGCATCGGCAGGAGACGATGAAGCTTCTGGGCATCCCGCTGGTGCGCTACATCGACGTGCAGGACAGCGAAGAGGTGCTGCGCGCGATCCGGATGACCGATCCGCAGGTGCCGCTGGACATCGTCTTGCACACGCCGGGCGGGCTGGTGCTGGCGGCGCTGCAGATCGCCCGCGCGGTGGAGGCGCATCCCGGCAAGGTCACCGTCTTCGTGCCGCACCACGCGATGTCGGGCGGCACCCTGATCGCGCTGGCGGGCGACGAGATCGTGATGTCACCGCATGCCGTGCTTGGCCCGGTCGATCCGCAGGTGGGGCAGTTCCCCGCCGCCTCGATCCTCGAGGTGGTGGAGGCCAAGACCCCGGCCGAGGTCGATGACGAAACCCTGATCCTCGCCGATGTCGGGCGCAAGGCGATGGCGCAGGTGCACCGTTCCGTCGCCGGGCTGCTGGGCCGGCACATGGCGCCCGACCGGGCCGAGGCGCTGGCCCGCCTCCTCGCCTCGGGCACATGGACGCATGACTACCCGATCCCGGCCGACGAGGCGCAGGCGATGGGCCTGCCGGTCACGACCGACCTGCCAGAGGACATCCTGACCCTGCTCACGCTCTACCCGCAGCCGGTGCGGCAGATGGGCGGGGTGGAATACCTGCCGATCCCGCGCCGGATGCCGCCGCCGAAGCCCTGATCAGGCCTTGCGGAAGGTCGCCAGCAGCGCGCGATCCTCCCGATGCGCCGGATCGCCGCCAGGGCCGTAGATCGCAACCTCGGGCAGGGCGAGGCCGGTGATCGTCTCGCCCAGCGCCTCGAAGGTCGCGGCAAAGCCCGCCGGCCCCCAATGCGCGGCGTTCACCGACAGGACGAACAGCGCGCCGGGCGCGGCGAGGCGCAGAAGTTCGTGGATCGCCTCGGGCCCGACATGGCCGCAGGTGAAGGTGCCCGACGAGGTGACGCCGGCATAGGCCGCGTCGGCCACGTCCAGCCGCGCGGTCACGTCGCCCTCGAACAGCCGCCGGTAGACCCGCTTTTCCGCCGCGACGCCAAGCATCTCGGGCGAGATGTCGGTGCCATCGACCGGGCCGATCCCGGCATCGGCCAGGTAACGCCCCAGAAGCCCGGTGCCCGCGCCCACGTCCAGCACCGGGCCTTCGCCCCCCGCCGCCACATAGGCCCGCGCGACGGCCTCGGGCAGGCGGTAATCCTGCGCGCCGGCGAACCCCTCGTCATAGGTTCCCGCCCAGCGGGCATAAAGCCGGCGGCTGTCATCGGGGGTTTTCAGCGCATAGGCGGCATCGAGGCCGGGATCGTCGTCAGCGTCGCTCATGGCCGGATTGGGGCACGGCGGGCTGCGGGGGTCAAGGCCGCCGGCCGCTTGTCAGGCCGCGTCGAAATCCAGCACCAGCTTGTCGGTCGTTGGGCGCGCCTGGCAGGCCAGGGTGAAGCCCGCCGTCTGTTCCCAGGGTTCCAGCGCGTAGTTCACCGCCATTTCCGCCGCGCCCTCGACGACCTTGCAGCGGCAGGTCGAACACATCCCGCCGTGGCAGGACCACGGCAGGTCAACCCCCTGCCGGGCGGCGGCCTCGATCAGGCTTTCGTCGCTTTCCTCCAGCGTGAAGGCCCGGCGGGTGCCGTCCAGCACCACCTCGACCGCGACACCGGCGGCGGCGGCCGCCTGAGCGGCCTCGGAGGCGGGCCGCGGCGGCGCGCCGTCGACGGTGAAGCGCTCGAAATGCAGCCTCGCGGGGTCGACGCCCAGATCGGGCAGCGCCGCGGCCACGTCGTCGATCATCCCGCCCGGCCCGCAGAGGAACACGCCATCGGCCGCGGCCGGGTCGATCGCGCCGGCGCGGGCCAGCGCGGCGATCTTCGCGCCGTCGATCCGGCCGTTCAGCAAGGGCACGTCCACCGCCTCGCGCGACAGGACATGCAGCAGGGTGAACCGCGCCATGTAGCGGTCTTTCAGGGCATCCAGAACCTCGCGGAACATGATCGAACCGGTCGCGCGGTTGCCGTAAACCAGCGTCACCCGGCCGCCGCGCGCCAGCACCGCCGAGGCGATGGCGATCATCGGCGTGATCCCCGATCCGGCGGCGATCAGCAGCACGTTCGCCTCGTCGCCCAGCCGGAACCGGCCCTCGGGCGGCATCACCCGCACCCGCTCGCCGGGCTTCAGGCCCTGCGCGAATCCCGAAAACGCCCCGCCCGGCACCGCCTTCACCCCCACCGCCAAGGGCTGGCCGGGCATGGAGGCGATGGAATAGTTTCGGCGGATGTCCTGCCCGCCGACCGTGGCGCGCAGCGTCAGGTACTGGCCGGGCGTGAAGGCCCAGTCGCCCGCGGGCGCGGCGTCGAAGCGCAGCACGACCGCCTCGGGCGTGTCGTGGTCCACCGCGCTCAGCGTCAATTCGTGGAAGGCCATCGCCACCCCCTTCAGATGCACTTGAAATAGTCGAACGGTTCGCCGCAGGCGGTGCAGCGCCAATGCGCCTTGCAGGGCGTCGATCCGAATTCGCTCACCCGCTCGGTCGCCACCGATCCGCAGCGCGGACAGGGCACATCCGGCCCCTCGCCGAACAGGCTGGCCTTGCCGCCGGCGACCGGCGGGGCGATGCCGTAGGCGCGCAGTTTCTCGCGGCCCTCGGCGGTGATCCAGTCGGTCGTCCAGGCCGGGGTCAGCACCCGCTCGATCCGCGCCGCGATGCCCGCGCCCGCCAGCGCCTCGGCGACCGACAGTTCGATCGCCGCGGTGGCCGGGCAGCCCGAATAGGTCGGCGAGAGCCGCACCACCGCCGTCCCGCCCTCTTCCTCCACCCCGCGCAGGATGCCCAGGTCTTCCAGCGTCACCACCGGGATCTCCGGGTCCGGCACGGCGGCGGCGACCGCCCAGGCGCGGCGGGCGAGATCGCTCACCACTCTGCCCCGGGATGCGCGCGGGCGAGCGATTGCATCTCGGCCAGCAGGTGGCCCAGCGCCTCGCCGTGAATGCCCTGCCGCCCGCCGGTCTGCATATGCGACACCGCCGGCGCCTCCAGCCCGGCCTCGGCGAACACCATGCCGATCACCCGGTCCCACTCGCCCCGGCACTCGGCCCGTTTCGGCAGCACCCCGGCGGCCTCGGCCGCCCCGGCGGCGGGCGAGCTTTCGAACAACTCGCCGGTGTAGCGATGCAGCGCGGCGACGGCGGCGCGCATGCGGCGCGCGCTTTCCCCGGTTCCGTCGCCCAGCCGGATCACCCATTCACCGGCGTGGCGGATGTGATAGGC
>CAYUXM010000078.1:0-12537 GCA_964448765.1 uncultured Rhodobacterales bacterium | reverse complement strand
CCGCATCTGGGCGGCCGCGTCCTCGTCACCCCGCGCGGCAAGGTGATCGGCGGCTCCTCCTCGATCAACGGGATGATCTATGTGCGCGGCCATGCCCGCGACTTCGATCACTGGGCCGGGTCCGGCGCGGCCGGCTGGGCCTATGCCGACGTGCTGCCCTACTATCGCCGGATGGAAACCTCGCACGGCGGTCAACCGGGCTGGCGCGGCACCGACGGGCCCCTGCATGTCAGCCGCGGGCCGCGCACCAACCCGCTGTTTCACGCCTTCGTCGAGGCCGGGCGGCAGGCCGGCTACGAGGTGACCGAGGATTACAACGGCGAAAGGCAGGAAGGCTTCGGCCCGTTCGAATCGACGATCCACAGGGGCGAACGCTGGTCGGCGGCCAAGGCCTACCTGCGCCCGGCCGAGGCCACCGGGCGCTGCACGCTGCTGCGCGGCCTTGCCCGCAAGGTGGTGATCGAGGATGGCCGCGCCACGGGGGTCGAGATCGCCACCCGCGGCGGGATCGAGGTGGTCAGGGCCGGGCGCGAGGTGATCCTCGCGGCCTCGGCGCTCAACACGCCGAAACTCCTGATGCTGTCGGGGATCGGCCCGGCGGCGCATCTGGCCGAACACGGGATCGCCACGCTGGCCGACCGGCCCGGCGTCGGCGGCAACCTTCAGGATCATCTGGAAGTCTACGTGCAATACGCCAGCCGCCAGCCGGTCACGCTTTACAAATACTGGAACCTGCTGGGCAAGGCGGCGATCGGGGCGCAGTGGCTGTTCACCCGCAAGGGGCTCGGCGCCTCGAACCAGTTCGAAAGCTGCGCCTTCATCCGGTCGCGCGCCGGGGTGGACTATCCCGACATCCAGTATCACTTCCTGCCGATCGCGGTGCGCTACGACGGCAAGGTGGCGGCCGAGGGGCACGGGTTCCAGGCCCATGTCGGGCCGATGCGCTCGCCGTCGCGCGGGACGGTGCGGCTGCGCTCCGCCGATCCCGAAGCGCATCCGGTGATCCGGTTCAACTACATGTCGACCGAACAGGACTGGGCGGATTTCCGGACCTGCATCCGGCTGACGCGCGAGATCTTCGCGCAAGCGGCGTTCGAGCCCTTCGTGAAGCACGAAATCCAGCCCGGTGCGGCCGTGCAATCCGACGACGAGATCGACGCCTTCATCCGCGAGCATGCCGAAAGCGCCTATCATCCCTGCGGCACCGCGAGGATGGGCCGGGCGGACGACCCGATGGCGGTGGTCGACCCCGAATGCCGCGTGATCGGGGTGGACGCGCTGCGGGTGGCGGACAGTTCGATCTTTCCGCGGATTACCAACGGCAATCTCAACGCGCCGTCGATCATGGTCGGCGAGAAGGCCGCCGACCACATCCTCGGCCGCGCGCCGCTGGCGCCGGCGAACGACGCGCCGTGGATCAACCCGCGCTGGCGCGAGGCGCAGCGCTGAACCTGCCGAAAAGGCCACGTTGAGGCGCGCCGCCGCCGCGGGCCAGATCGGCCCATGGTCCGGCTATTGGTTTGCGCCTTTCTCGCCTGTCTTTCGCTGCCCGCGGCCGCCGACACCGTCGCCGGCCGCGCCCGCGTGTCGGACGGCGATTCGCTCAGGATCGGCGGCGACAGGATCCGGCTGTTCGGGATCGACGCGCCCGAGCTTGACCAGGACTGCGCCGATGCCGCGGGGCGCGACTGGGCCTGCGGGGCCTGGGCGCGGGGCCGGCTGGCGCTGCTGGCGGAAGGCCGGCGGGTGGTCTGCACCGTGCAGGATCGCGACGCCTACGACCGGCTGGTGGCGATCTGCAAGGTGAACGGCGCCGATATCGGCCGGGCGATGGTGGCGCAGGGCGCCGCGGTCGCCTACACCCGCTACAGCACCCGCTACGTCGCCGACCAGCGGGCCGCCGCGCGCGACGGGCTTGGCCTTTGGGGCGGCGGGTTCGAGCGGCCGGAGGATCATCGCCGCGCCGGGGAGGCCGCGCGGGCCGGGCCGGATACCGGGCCGAACGGCTGCGCGATCAAGGGCAACATCTCGGGGTCCGGCCGCAAGCTCTATCACCTGCCGGGCGGGCGCGGCCATGCCGATACCCGGATCGACACCGCCCGCGGCGAACGCTGGTTCTGCACCGAGGCGGAGGCCCGCGCGGCCGGCTGGCAGCCGGCGCGCTGATCGGGGTTTGACCTCGGTCAAGGAGGGCGGTAGGGCGCGCTTCTAGGCTCGCTGCCGGACAGATGACAAGGAGACACGCGATGTCGCACACGCCCCACGAACTGGCTGACGACTTTCCCGGCCAGACGGACAAGATCCACGCGCTGAAGACGGCGAATGCGCATTTCGCGCGGCTGATGGAGGAATACCACGAGATCAACCGCGAGGTGCATCGCGCGGAAACCAATATCGAGCCGGTCGATCAGCTGGCCGAGACCGAGATGCGCAAGAAGCGCATGGCGCTGAAGGACGAGATCGCGCGGATGCTGGCGCAGGCCTGATCCGGCATCACGACGAAAGCAGGGCCCCGGCCACGTGCCGGGGCCTTTTTCATGCGATCTCGTAAGGCAGCAGCCCGCGCCGGTCTGGGTCGATCGTCAGCCGCCGTTCCAGCGGCGGAACGGAGCGCTGGTGGCAGTCGCGTCGTTCGCAGATCCGGCAGGAGATGCCGATCGGCTGGAACGCCGCCGCCTTGCCCAGATCGAGATCGTCGGCATAGACCAGTTGCCCGGCATGGCTGATCTCGCAGCCCAGCCCGATCGCGTAGCGCCGGACCGGCGCGTGGAACGCGCCGCCGGGCTTCGAGACATCGCGCGCGAGGCACAGGTAGCGCACCCCGTCCGGCGTTTCGGCCAGTTGCCGCAGGAACCGGCCCGGCGTCTCGAAGGCCTGGTGCACGTTCCAAAGCGGGCAGGCGCCGCCGAAGCGGGCGAATTGCAGCCGCGTGGCGGAATGGCGCTTGGTGATCGTGCCGGCCTGGTCGACGCGGACGAAGAAGAACGGCACGCCCTTCGCGCCGGGCCGTTGCAGGGTGGACAGCCGATGCGCCACCTGTTCGATCGAGGCGCCGAAGCGATCGGCCAGCCGTTCCAGATCGTGCCGGGTTTCGCGGGCTGCCTCGAGAAACGCGCGATAGGGCAGCAGCGCCGCGCCGGCGAAATAGTTGGCCAACCCGATCTTGGCGATGCCGCGGGCCGCGTCCGACTGGAACCGGGCCAGATCGAGCGTGGCCTCCAGCAGCGGTTCATGGGTCAACAGCGCGACCTGGTGCAGCGCCTGGAAGCGCTGGGTCGCCAGGGCCGCCTTGTTGGACAGCCGCAGGCTTTGCCCCTCGGCAACATAGTGACGAAGCGGGCCGGTATCGGAAAAGGTCAACTCGATCCCGTTCGCCTCCAGCGCCGCTCGCGCCGCGTCCAGCGGCTCGCGGGGGCCGGCGGAGGCCGCGAACCGTTCGGCGGCATGATCGACGGCATCGATGTAATTGTCGCAATAATGAAAGAAATCCCGCACCTCTTCCCAGGGCGAGGCGACCGGCGCGGCATCGTCGCGGCCCAGCGCCTCGTCGAGCGAGGCCAGGCGTTCGTGGCCTTGCCGGTAGGCGCGATGCAATTCCAGAAAGGCCCGCGCCAGCGCCGGCGCGTTCGACGCGGCGAGCCGCAGATCGGCCAGCGGCGGCGCGGTATCGGCGAACACCGGGTCGGCCAGCGCCTCGCGCATGTCGGAAACCATGCGTTCGGCATCGCCGGTCGAGAGTTCGGTGACGTCGAGCCCGAATTCCCCGGCCAGGGCCAGCACCACGGTGGCCGAAACCGGGCGGTGATTGTTCTCCATCTGGTTCAGATAGGGCAGCGACACGCCCAGCTTCTGCGCGAAGGCCTTCTGGGTCAGCCCCAGCCGGGTCCGCGTTTCGCGCAGCTTGACGCCTGCATAGAGTTTCCGAACGGCCATGCCCGCCCCCGCCGAAGTCTTTGCAAACTAGCTTTGCAAAGCCCGCCGGGCAAGCCGTCACAGCCCCAGCGCGCGCCGGCGCCGGATCACCGCGAGGATCGCCGCGATCGACCCCAGCGAGGACAGCGCCATCAGCGCCAGCAGCGGCGCCGCGCCGCTGCCCGGGCCCAGCAGCGATCCGGCCAGCGCCGACAGGCCGGCCCCGCCGCCGATCATCAGCGCGCTGCCCAGGCCCGAGGCGGTGCCGGCCAGATGCGGGCGCACCGACAGCATGCCGGCATTGGCATTGGGCAGAACCATGCCGTTGCCGATCGCCATCAGCCCGACCGCGCCGAAGAATACCAGCGGGCTGGGGGTGAAAAGCAGGACTTCCAGCAACGCCAGCGCCAGCGGCGTCGTGGTGATTATCGAGCCGATCAGGACCATCCGGTCGATCCCGACGGCGACGGAGTAGCGGCCGGAGATGAAGTTGCCCAGCGCGTAGCCGATCGCCGGCGCGGCGAAGTAGAAGCCCAGCTGCGCCGGCGACAGGCCGAAGACGTTGGTGCCGACATAGGGCGCGCCGCCGAGATAGGCGAAGAACGCGCCGGAGGCGCCGGCCGCCGCCATCGCGTAGCCCCAGAACCGCGGCGAGGTCAGCAGTTCCGGATACTGCCGGACCTGTTCGGCGAAGGGCGTGCCGCCGCCCGCCGCGGTTTCGCCGAGATCGCGCCAGGCCAGCCAGGTCACGACCACGCCAAGCGCGAGCAGCAGCGCGAAATTCGCCTGCCAGCCGAAGGCCTCATCCAGCACGCCGCCGATCGCCGGGCCGATCATCGGCGCCAGCGACATGCCCATCGTGACATAGCCGATCATCGAGGCGGCCTGGGCGTCGGGCACCATGTCGCGCACCACCGCGCGCGACAGCACGAAGGTGGTGGCGATCACCGCCTGCGCCATCCGGAACACCAGGAACCACCCGGCCGTCGGCGCCACCAGCGTGCCGACCGTGGCCAGCAGGAACAGCCCCAGCGCCGCCAGCACCACCGATCGCCGCCCGTAGCGGTCCGATACCGGGCCGACGGCCAGTTGCAGCACGGCGGATACGGCCAGATAGGCCGAAACCGACAGCTGCATCACCGCGTAATCCACGCCATACCAGGCCGCCATGCCGGGCAGCGAGGGCAGGAACACGTTCATCGACAGGGCCGAGAGCCCCGAAAGCAGCACCAGCGTGACGATATGTGGGGCGGTGGACCGGTCGAGAAACCGAACCGTCGGGGGCGTGGACATGCGCTTTGGCTACGCGCGGGCGCGCGGCTTGTCCAGCCGCAAGGACACGGTCTCCGGGATTCGCAAATCTGCATTTCGCACGGAGGCATCTGCCAATTATTTGCAAATTTTCCGGATTCCGCTTTGTCCCCCCGGCCCCCGCCGCTAGGGTGCGCGCCAAACCGCGAGGGGGACAAGATGAAGGATATCCTGACCGAGCTGGAGCGCCGCCGCGAGACCGCGCGGATGGGCGGGGGTCAGCGCCGGATCGACAGCCAGCACGCCAAGGGCAAGCTGACCGCGCGCGAGCGTCTCGAACTGTTGCTCGACGAGGAGTCGTTCGAGGAATTCGACATGTTCGTGGCGCACCGCTGCACCGAGTTCGGGATGGAGGCGGAACGGCCCGCCGGCGACGGCGTGGTGACCGGCTGGGGCACGATCAACGGCCGCCAGGTCTATGTCTTCGCGCAGGACTTCACCGTGATGGGCGGCTCGGTTTCCGAAACCCACGGCCAGAAGATCTGCAAGATCATGGACATGGCGATCCAGAACGGCGCGCCGGTGATCGGGCTGAACGACTCGGGCGGGGCCCGGATTCAGGAAGGCGTGGACAGCCTTGCCGCCTATGGCGAGGTGTTCGAGCGCAACATCCGCGCCTCGGGCGTGATCCCGCAGATCTCCGTGATCATGGGGCCCTGCGCGGGCGGCGCGGTCTATTCCCCGGCGATGACCGATTTCATCTACATGGTGCGCGACTCGTCTTACATGTTCGTCACCGGCCCCGACGTGGTGAAGACGGTCACCAACGAGCATGTCACCGCCGAGGAACTGGGCGGCGCGGGCACCCATACGCGCAAGTCCTCGGTCGCCGACGGCGCCTTCGAGAACGATGTCGAGGCGCTGAGCGAGATCCGCCGGCTGTTCGATTTCCTGCCGCTCAACAACCGCCAGAAACCCCCGGTGCGGCCGTTCTTCGATTCCCCCGAACGGCTGGAACCGAGCCTCGACACGCTGGTGCCGGACAATCCCAACCAGCCCTATGACATGAAGGAACTGATCCTGAAGACCGCCGACGAGGGCGATTTCTTCGAGATCCAGCGCGATTTCGCCGGCAACATCATCACCGGCTTCATCCGGCTGGAGGGCCGCACCGTCGGCGTGGTGGCGAACCAGCCGATGGTGCTGGCCGGCTGTCTCGACATCGACGGGTCGCGCAAGGCGGCGCGCTTCGTGCGGTTCTGCGACGCGTTCGAGATCCCGATCCTGACCTTCGTGGACGTGCCCGGCTTCCTGCCCGGCACCGGGCAGGAATACGGCGGCGTCATCAAGCACGGCGCGAAACTGCTGTTCGCCTATGGCGAGGCGACGGTGCCGAAGGTCACGGTGATCACCCGCAAGGCCTATGGCGGCGCCTACGTGGTGATGTCGTCAAAGCATCTTCGGGGCGATTTCACCTATGCCTGGCCGACCGCCGAGATCGCGGTGATGGGCGCCAAGGGCGCGACCGAGATCCTGTATCGGTCGGAACTGGGCGATGCCGAGAAGATCGCGCGGCGCACCGCCGACTACGAGGATCGCTTCGCCAATCCCTTCGTCGCCGCCGAACGCGGCTTCGTCGACGAGGTGATCCGCCCGCAATCGACCCGCAAGCGGGTGGCGCGCGCCTTTGCCAGCCTGCGCGGCAAGGCGACCCGGACGCCGTGGAAGAAGCACGACAACATCCCGCTGTGAGGTGATGGCGATGCGGCTGGTGCTTCCCTTCGCGGCGCTCGTGCTGGCCGCCGCGCCCGCGCCGGGGCGCGACGGTCTGGCCGTGCCCTCGGGCCAGCCGATCCGCTATCTCGACACGATCCATGACGCGGCCGGCCCCGCCGGGCTGACGCTGCGGTTGCGGTTCCTCGCGCCCGAGATCGCCCGCGAGGGCGGCAGCATCGATCCGGAAGCCGCCTTTGCCGACATGCAGGCGCTGTGCGAGGACTTCGCCCTCGCCCGGATCCCGGCCACCGGCCCGCGACCGGCGCAGATCGTGATCACGCTGATGGACCGCGAGGTGGCCTTCGGCGCGCCGGCCCCCGAGGCCACGCAATTCTTCGAGGCCTTCCTGCCCGACGGCGGGGCCTGCATCTGGGAGCCGTTCTGAGATGCGCGCGATCCTGTCGATCCTCGGCGGATCCCCGCGTGGTCCCGCACGCGCCGCATGGCGCCGGCGCCGCGAATCCGCTAGGGTCGCGCCGGTCCCGCATGTCGCGGGCGCCCGGATTTCCGAACCGAGGAGTTCATCATGTCCCGCAAAGCCCTCGTGGCCCTCGCCCTCGTCGCCTTCGCCGCGGCCTGCGCGCCCAAGCCCGAACCGGTGCCGATGGAGCCGGTCACCGTCGAGCCGACCTACAGCGGCAAGTACGGCGGCTGACCGGGGCGGGCGGCCGCACGCCGCCCGTTCCCGCCGGGAGGCCGCGCCATGCTGAAGCATCGCGGCTTTCCCGGCCGACTTCCCGGAACCGATCTGCAGTTCACGGTCCGGCGCGCCAATCCGAAAGGCGCGTCGCGACTGATCGTGCGCGAACGCTACCGCGACCGCGCGCCGCTGGACCGGGCGGCCGATGCCGCGTTCCTCGCCGCGCTGTGGGAGCATTTCGGCGAGGCGCCGTTCGAGCGCGGCAACCTCGATGCCGGCCGGCTGTCCTGGCTGTTCGGGCGCGAGGTGGTGGCCGCCGAAGACCCGTTCGACCCAGAAAGCTACGAGGCGCTTCTGCGGATCGACCGCGCGCGGGCCGAGGCCGCCTTTCCCGAGGCGTTCGAGGCATGAGGCGGCGCGGCCAGATCCGTTCGGCCGGCTGGCGATCCGCGCGCGGCCCGCAGGATGCGCGGTGCGGCGCCGAAGCCGGCCGCTGCCGGCGATTTCGCTTTTGCGCCCCCGCAAAGGTTGTAAGATGCAACCGCAGGATAATACGCTTCGGAGGCTCAAGAGCATGCGTAACACGACCCTCGTTCTCGCCGTCCTCGGTGCAGCCGCCCTGTCGGGCTGCATGCAGACCGAAGGCCAGCGCGCCCTTGCCGGCGCCGCGGCCGGTGCGGTCATCGCGGACGCGACCGATAACAACGCCATCACCGGCGCGGCGCTCGGCGCCGCGGCAGGGGCGCTTTACTGCGACGTGGCGCCCAACGCCGCGGGCTGCATCCCGCGGTACTGAACCGCGCAACCGCACGGCGGCCGGCCCCGCGCCGGCCGCCCCCAGCATTCAACTCGACGCCGCCGGGGCCCGCCGCCCCGGCGGCGTTGTCGTTCGTCACGACCGGGCCTGAACCCGGCGGCCAAGGAAGAAGGGACGGAGATGTTCAACAAGATCCTGATCGCGAACCGGGGCGAGATCGCCTGCCGGGTCATCAAGACGGCCCGCAAGATGGGGATCGCCACCGTCGCGGTCTATTCCGATGCCGACCGCAACGCGCTGCATGTCGAGATGGCCGACGAGGCGGTGCATATCGGCCCGCCGCCCGCCAACCAGTCCTACATCGTGATCGACAAGGTGATGCAGGCGATCCGCGAGACCGGCGCCGAGGCGGTGCATCCCGGCTACGGGTTCCTCAGCGAGAACATGAAATTCGCCGAGGCGCTGGAGGCCGCGGGCGTCACCTTCGTCGGCCCGCCCTCGCCGGCGATCGAGGCGATGGGCGACAAGATCACCTCCAAGAAGATCGCGCAGGAGGCCGGCGTGTCGACCGTGCCGGGCTACATGGGCCTGATCGAGGATGCCGACGAGGCGGTGAGGATTTCCCGCGAGATCGGCTATCCGGTGATGATAAAGGCCTCCGCCGGCGGCGGCGGCAAGGGCATGCGCATCGCCTGGTCCGACGAGGAGGCGCGCGAGGGCTTCCAGTCCTCGAAGAACGAGGCCGCCAGTTCCTTCGGCGACGACCGCATCTTCATCGAGAAATTCGTCACCCAGCCCCGCCATATCGAGATTCAGGTGCTGGCCGACAAGCACGGCAACTGCGTCTACCTGCACGAGCGCGAATGCTCGATCCAGCGCCGCAACCAGAAGGTCATCGAAGAGGCGCCCTCGCCGTTCCTCGACCCCGAAACCCGCAAGGCGATGGGCGAACAGGCCTGCGCGCTGGCCCGCGCGGTGGGCTATACCAGCGCCGGCACGGTGGAGTTCATCGTCGATGGCGACAAGAACTTCTACTTCCTCGAGATGAACACCCGGCTTCAGGTCGAACATCCGGTGACCGAGCTGATCACCGGCGTCGATCTGGTGGAACAGATGATCCGCGTCGCGGCAGGCGAAGAACTGCCGTTTGCGCAGGACGACCTGAAGATCGACGGCTGGGCGATCGAAAGCCGGCTTTACGCCGAAGACCCGTATCGCAACTTCCTGCCCTCGATCGGCCGGCTCACCCGCTACCGCCCGCCGGCCGAGGCGGCGACGCCGGCCGGCGTGGTGCGCAACGATACCGGCGTCTACGAGGGCGGCGAGATTTCGATGTTCTACGACCCGATGATCGCCAAGCTGTGCACCTGGGCGCCGACCCGCGGCGAGGCGATCGAGGGGATGCGCCAGGCGCTCGACGAGTTCGAGGTCGAGGGGATCGGCCACAACCTGCCATTCCTGTCGGCGGTGATGGACCACCCGCGCTTCGTCTCGGGCGCGATCACCACCGCCTTCATCGCCGAGGAATATCCCGAGGGATTCACCGGCGCGACGCTGGAAACCGGCCTGCTGCGCAAGGTCGCCGCGGCCTGCGCCGCGATGCACCGGGTGGCGGAGATCCGGCGCACCCGGATCTCGGGCCGGATGGACAACCACGAACGCCATGTCGGCGAGGACTGGGTGGTGACGCTGCAGGGCGAGACGATGCCGGTGACCGTGGCCGCCGATCCCGAGGGCGCGACGGTGCGCTTCGACGACGGCAGCCACCACCGCGTCGCCTCGGACTGGACGCCGGGCCAGCAGCTGGCGCGGATCGACGTGGATGGCGAACGGGTGGTGATGAAGGTCGGCAAGATCCCCTCGGGCTTCCGCATCCGGCTGCGCGGTGCGGATCTCAAGGTTCACCTGCGCACGCCGGCGGCGGCGAAACTGGCCGCGCTGATGCCGGAAAAGGCCGCGGCGGACACGTCGAAGATGCTGCTGTGCCCGATGCCCGGTCTCGTCGTGAAGATCAGCGTCGAGGAGGGCCAGGAGGTGCAGGAGGGCCAGGCCCTGTGCACCGTCGAGGCGATGAAGATGGAAAACATCCTGCGCGCCGAACGCAAGACGGTGGTCACCAGGATCAACGCCGGCGAGGGCGCGAGCCTGAAGGTCGATGACGTGATCATGGAGTTCGAATAGGCCGATGCCCGCTGCGGCGCCATATCGCGCGGGGGGGCGGGGCGGTTACCGCCCCGGCTGCAACACGCGCATTTCCTCGCGCCGCGACGGCATCTTGTCGATCGCGCGGGAAATCTCGCGCACGCTCCATGGCGATGGCTTGCGCAGCGCCACGCTGCCGTCCTTGTCCATCAGCACCAGCATGAAGCCGCGCGGCCGGAGGGTGCGGCGCACCTCGGTTTCGGCCTTCGGATCGGTGTCGACGATCACGACGACGTCGCGCTCCTCCAGTTCCGGCCACAGCTCTTCGAGAAAGTCCATCTGCTGGCCGAACGCCGGATCGGCGGGCGTGTTGGCGAAGACGACGACGGGGCGCTTGAGCCACAGAAAATCCTCCAGCGCCACGTCGGCGGCCTCCAGCGGCGCGAATCCGGCCGGCATGCCGTCGGTCGCCGTCGCCGCGCCGGCCTCGTCGCCGGCCGGGCCGGCCGCGGCGACCTGGGTCTGCGCCACGGCGGGCGCGCAAGCACCGGCCAGCGCTATCGCAAAGATCAGACGTCGCATCCGTTCTCCCCTCGGGGCCAATATAGGCGCGGCGGGCGGGGCCGCCAAACGCCGCCGGTTCGATTTTTCGTCAAATCACGGGTTTAAGCGATTGGCCACCCCTGCCGATGCAGGATCGGCCCCGGCCCGCGCGGGTTCCGGCGCGGCGCCCGACCGGAGCGTGACGAGTGGACGTGTATCTGCACCTTGGGGCCCATCGGACGGGCACCACCGCCTTTCAGGCATTTCTTCAGGCCAATCGGGCGCGGCTGGCCGCGCGGGGCACGGCGCTGTGGCTGCCGGCCGATCTGCGCGGCGGGCCGCTCGAGGCGCTTGCGGCGCGGCCGGGCGGCCGGGCGCGGGCGCTGGCGGACCTGCCGCTGAAGCGGCACCTGGCGCAGGCGCTGGCCCGGCTGGAGGCGGCCGGCCATGGCCGGCTGATCGTGTCGGAGGAAAACCTTCTGGGGACGATGGCCGGCTGTCTTGCCGCTGCCGCGCCCTATCCACAGGCCGGCGCGCGGCTGGCCCGGCTCGGCCGGCTGTTTTCCGGGCGGATCGTGCGGGTCGGGATCGGCCTGCGCGGCTACGATACCTGGTGGGCCTCGGTGATGGCGTTTCGTCTTCTGCGCGGCGGGCCGGTGCCCGATGCCGCCCTGCTGGACCGTCTGGCGCGAAGCCCGCGGGGCTGGGCGGAGGTGCTGGAGGAGATCCGCGCGGCGCTGCCGGGCCGGCCCGTCGCCTGCTGGCGGTTCGAGGCCTGCGTCAACCGGCCGCAGCGGGTGCTCGCCCGACTGACCGGGGAACCGGCGCCCGCCGCGATGCTGCCGGCCGGGCACGGCCGCAACGCGGCCCCCTGCGCGGCACGCCTGGCCGCGCATCTGGCCGACCGCGGCGCCCCGGTGCTGCCGCCGGGGCTTGCCGCGCCGGCCGGGGATCGCTGGAGGCCGTTTTCGCAAGGCCAGGCCGAGGCACTGGCCGCCCGCTACAATGCCGATCTTGCCCGGTTGCAGGGCGATCGGACGGCGGGACTGGACTGCACCGGCTGACCGGCCCCCGGCCGGCCGCCGTGACCTGGAAGGAAGGACGCACATGACCGACTCGACCGATGCCTGGGCCGCGCTCGCCGCGAAGGAACTGCGGGGCCGGCCGCTCGACGACCTGACCTGGCAGACGCTGGAGGGGATCGCGGTCAGGCCGCTGTACACCGCGGCCGATACCGCCGGGCTGGACCACCTGGGCAGCCTGCCCGGCCTGCCGCCCTTCACCCGCGGCCCGCGCGCCACGATGTATGCCGGCCGGCCCTGGACGATCCGGCAATACGCGGGCTTTTCCACCGCCGAGGAGTCGAACGCCTTTTACCGCCGCGCGCTGGCCGCCGGGCAGCAGGGGGTTTCCGTGGCCTTCGACCTTGCCACCCATCGCGGCTACGACAGCGACCATCCCCGCGTGGTGGGCGACGTGGGCAAGGCCGGCGTCGCGATCGACAGCGTCGAGGACA
>CAYUXM010000077.1:0-12612 GCA_964448765.1 uncultured Rhodobacterales bacterium | reverse complement strand
ACAAAGAGATCAGCTCTTGACCAGGGCGATTAGAGAACGTGCTGGGACATCATCCGCCAGGATGACCTAAACGTGCGGTTCGTGGAGCTTGCGCCATTCAAGCGCCTCGTGTGTCACTTTGCGCTCTGCGTGATTGGGACGAAGGCTTCAAGTTCATATAGGCCTCCGCAAGGCTCTTCGTAGACGGCCGGGAGGTACTCTGCCTTTCCGGCGCGTGCGACGAGGGGACGAATGCAGTCAGGTACATAGATCCGATAGCCGCTTTCCAGCGCTGCGGACATGAGCCCGGCGTCTATCTCACCTGTACGGTGGACGGGCATCGCGACGATCTGGTCGGAACGGGATAACTGGTGACGATAGAGTTTCGCGTTACCCCAGACCAGTACCCTGCCTTCGATTCCTGCCAAGGCTTGGCCGGTCGAAGAGTTCCAGGCACGCTCGGTCATAGAGTTTTCCAAATCGAAAACCGCGCAGAGGCTCGCGACGGAAAGCCCGGCGCCGGTGAGCAGTGCCGCGAAGCCGCGGATATGCGGCCCGGCGACATGGCGCAGTCGCGCGATCACCGTGATCGCCGCGAGGCACAGAAACAGCGCCAGCGTCAGCCGCTGCTGGACCCCGACAGCGCCTGCCGGGTCGAGCGCGGCCCAGAGGCCCGCCAGGCCGATCCCGCCTGTCGCTCCGGCCGCCAGCCACATCCCCGGTCGCTCCGTCCGGTCCGCCCAGGCCCAGAGGATCCGGGCACCGAGTGCGGCCAGGAGTGGCAGGAGCGGCAGGAAATAGCGCATGTTGCTGCCCAATCCGCCATGCCAGCCGAACGGTACGAAGGGTAGAGACCAGACCAGCACGAAGATCAGTATCGCGGCAAGCGCCCGGCGTTCCGTCGCGGTCCAGGCGATCCAGAAGCCGAGCGGCAGCAGGCCGAGCCAAGGGAGGCTCTGTGCCAGAGCCTTCTTCGGCAGGCCACCGAACAGCACCGTGCCTGCCGGCCCGGAAGAAACCACCGAGCCCTCGAGCAGCTGCGCCATGACGAAAAGCCCCAGTGCCGCGTCGGCGATTCGCAATGCGATCTCGCGGCCTGCCGGCAGCGCCGCCGCCCCGGCAACAAGCACGGCGGTCGCAAGCGCTGCCAGCCGGCGGCGCAGCCGCGGCCGGCCCGCGCCCGCCCGCCATCCGACCAGCACACCAAGTCCCGCGGCCAGTGCCGCGGCCGCAAAGCCGTGGGACGTCAAAGAGGTTCCGCCGGCGCTGTCCGCGCCGTAACTGATCGGCAGTGCCACGCCGAATTTCGCCGCGTTGAGCGCTGTGACCGCGGTCAGCGGCGCTGTCAGGCCGGCCAGCCCGCCGCCGAGCATTGCCACCGGTCTGCCGGCGAAGAGGATCGCCAGCGCCACCAGGACCGGCAGGATCAGAACGGCATCGGCCCGGAACAGAAGCCCCGATCCTGCGGCTAGCCCGGCAGGCACCGCGGTGCGGAAGCTCCGCCCCCCGGCATCGAGCGCGCCGAGCGCGAGATGGAACGCCAGTGTCACGCATAGCAGGGCCGCAGAATGCGGCCAGATCGCCACAACGTATTCGGGCCAGAAGCTTGCCAGCGCCAGGATGAGCGCTGCCGTGAACGCAACCCGCTCATCCCCGAACATCCGCCGCGCCAGCGCCCGGGTAACGAACAGCGTGGCGACAGCGGCCAGCGCGTTTAGCAGAAAAAGCCCTTTGAAACCGAAGAGCGCGAGCAGCACGGAACCAAACACGGCATGGCCTGCGGGATACTGCGGCACCAATCCGCCTGGCCCTTCGACGAGGAACCACAATTTCAGATTGTCGGAGCCGAATTCGGCAAAGCCGTTGTCGGTCGCGAAGCTGCCGGTACGGTTCAACGCATCGGCGCCGAGGAAATGGATCGCCTCGTCGATGTTGAAGAAGCCCGCGGGAACCAAGAACACCCCGGCCAGCACAACGACTGACAGAGCGGCCAGAACGGCTGTGCCGTGGCGATGCGAGAACCTGATCAACGCCGGTCCGTCCCCGCCGGGTCGCTCTTGCGACCGGCGTCAGCATCGTGGCCTCGGTCGAGGTCGCGCTCCAGCATCCGGCCGCGGATCTCGGCCAGAAGCATACGGTTCGCCGCGATCAGGTCGGCCAGCAGGCCGCCGATGAACACCACCGCCCCGGCCGCGATCAGCGCCGCGCCGATCACCAGCGACTGCACGTTGCCGGCGCCGCCGCCGCCCGCGTAGAGAAAGAGAAATCGCGCGAAGGCCAGGACGCCGGGCAGCGCGAGGATCGCCGCAGCGATGCTGAAGACCCGCAGCGGCTTGTAGAGCACCACGATGCGGAAGATCGTCTGCGCCGAGCGCCAGACATAGGTCGGCACCGAGCGGATCAGCCGGGAGGGCCGTGTCGGCGGGTTGACCTCGACCGGTACCGACAGGATCGGCAGGCCCAGAACCCCGGCCTGGATGATCGTCTCCAGCGTGTAGGTATAGGTGCCGAAAACGTAAAGCCGCATCGCCGCGTGCCGGTCGAAGGCGCGGAACCCGCTGGGCGCATCGGCAACTCGGGTACCGCTGGCCTTCTGCACGACCCAGCTTCCCAGCCGCTGCAACACCCGCTTGATGGGCGAGAAATGCGCGATCTCGGCGATGAGTCGGGCGCCGACGGCGATCTGCGCGCGGCCTTCCAGCACCGGGGCGGTCAGCGCCGGGATGCAGGCGGCGCGATACTGGTTGTCGGCATCGGTGTTGACGATCACGTCGGCCCCGGCGCGCAGGCTGGCCTCCAGCCCGGCCATGAAGGCCCGCGCCAGGCCCTGATTGTGCGGCAGCGTCACGACATGGTCTGCGCCGTGGGCACGGGCCACCTCGGAGGTGCCGTCGGTTGAGCCGTCGTCGATCACAAGCCATTCGACCCGGTCGAAGCCCGGAACCGCGCGTGGCAGGTCGGCCAGCGTGGCCGGCAGCTGCGCCGCCTCGTCACGGCAAGGGATCTGGATGATCAGCTTGCGGCGTGGTCTCGGATCGGTTCGGGCGCCTCGTTCGGGCGCATCCCACTGTGCCTGCATGTCCGCCATGGGCGACCGCCCCGTCACGATGCCAAGACCATCACCGGTGCCGGACCCCGGCACTGGCGATCCGAGGCCCCCACCCCGGTCGACCCAATCACTCACGATCAATCCCACAGACCATGGCACAGCCTGACTAAGAGAAGGCAAACAGCCGTGCAGGCGGACGGTCAAGCCTGGAGTTGTGTCCCATCGTCGACGTCGTGCCCGCCAGAGCCTGGTCGGAAGGCTGTGCGGCCGGGTAGCGGTCAGCGCCGGGCGGGCTCGACTGGATGGACAACAGGTCAGGTATCCGGACAGGTCCAGGCCGCCGATCGCCAAGGCCCGCCCTTTTCGTTGCGGTGCAGAGACCGGTTGTGTTTTCGTCTCTGCCCTCTAAGCTTGCTGCAGTGCCGCAACCGCCCGGGGAGGGGAAGTGATGGCCGATGACGACAAGCCGCTCCTGATCAAGCGCTACGCGAGCCGGCGCCTCTACAACACCGAGACCAGCGACTACGTGACGCTCGAGGATATCGCCGCCTTCATCCGCGACGGCCGCGAGGTGAAGATCATCGACCTGAAGTCCGGCGACGACCTGACGCGGCAATACCTGCTTCAGATCATCGCCGAACACGAAAGCCGGGGCGAGAACGTGCTGCCGGTGGACGTGCTGACCGATCTGGTGCGCAGCTACACCACCCAGGCGCATTCCATCGTGCCGCAGTTCCTCGCCGCCTCGTTCGAGATGCTGCGCGAGGGCCAGTCGAAGATGATGGAGAATTTCACCGCGCTGCCCAACCCGATGGCGGCGGTGCCGGGCTTCGACGCGGTGCAGCGCCAGCAGCAGGCGTTCCTGAAGTCGATGATGGCCGGCTGGCCCGGAAGCTCCGGCCCCGAGGCGGAAACCGGCGAGGAGCCGGAGGCCGCCGATCCCGCCGACCGCGAGGAACTGGCGCAGATCAAGCAGCAGCTGGCGGACCTGCAGTCGAAACTGTCCAAACTCTGAACGGGCCGGGCGGCCGGGGCGCCCGCGATTGCGCCCCCCGCCGCCAGCCGCTAGCCTCGCCGCAACCTGACGGAGCGGGCGGATGGAAACGGGCGGGCGGATCACGCTCTGGGGGATCGAGGTGTTCGTGGCCGCCGCCGAGGAAGGCACGGTCAGCGCCGCGGCGCGGCGGCTTGGCGCCTCGGCCTCGGCCGTCAGCCAGCAGATTGCCGGGCTCGAGGCCGCGCTGGGGGCCGAGCTGCTGGATCGCGGCGCGCGCCCCTTCGCGCTGACCCCGGCGGGCGAGATATTCCGCCGCCATGCCCAGACGATCCTGAACGAGATCGCCGAGGCGCGCGCCGAGATCGGCATGGCCGACCTGTCGCACCTGACGCGGTTCCGGCTGGGGATGATCGAGGATTTCGACGCCGAGGTGACGCCACGACTGCTGTCGGGCATGGCCGAGGAACTCAAGGGCAGCCAGTTCCTGCTGGAAACCGGGGCCAGCCACCGGCTGTTCGACCAGCTCGACGCGCGCGCGCTCGACATGGTGGTGGCGGCCGACATGGGCGCCGCCGCCGACTGGATGGAGGTGCACCCGATCGTCGCCGAACCCTTCGTCGCCTGCCTGCCGCGGGGCGCCGACGGTGCCGGCGACCTGACGGCGCTGCCGCTGATCCTCTACACCCAGCGCCATCACATGGGCCGGCAGATCGCCGCCCATCTCGCCCGGCAGAACCTGCGGCTGATGCACCGGTTCGAACTGGACAGCTACCACGCGATCCTCGCCATGGTGGCCGAGGGCGCGGGCTGGACGATCCTCACGCCGCTGGGGTTCCTGCACGCGATGCGGTTTCGCGACCGGACGGAGCTTTGGCCGCTGCCCTTCGGCCGGCTGGAGCGGACGATCTCGCTGTCGGCGCGGGCCGGCGTGTTGCGCGACATGCCCGCGCGGGTCGCCGCGCGGCTGCGCCCGCTGGTCGCGGCGCAGATCGTCGAGCCGGCGGTGTCGCGCTACCCCTGGCTCGCGGGCGATCTGCGGCTGCTGGACTGATCCGGCCGCCGGCCGGGCCCCTAGTTGGCCACTTCCATGAACGACATGTAGCGCGTGATCGCCGGCCCGACCGAGACCAGCAAGAGCGCGGGCAGCATCAGGAAGGCCATCACCGCCGACATCTGCACCGGCAGCTTGTTGGCCTTTTCCTGCGCCCTGAGTTCGCGGCGCTGGCGCATTTCCTCGGAATAGACCGTCAGGGCATGCGCCGCGCTGGTGCCGAACTGGATCGACTGCAAAAGCAGGGCGACGAAGGAACGCGCCTCTTCGATCCCCAGCCGCTCCGCCATGGCCAGATAGGCGCGGGTCCGGTCGCGGCCGGCGAGGATCTCGCGCTGGGCGTCGATGATCTCGCGCGACAGTTCCGGCGCGGCCTCGTGCAACTCCTGCGCCACCCGCGTCATCGCGGCATCGAAGCCCATGCCCGCCTCGATCGCGATCTTCATCAGGTCGAGCGCGTTCGGGAACGCCTGTTCGATCCGCATCCGGCGGTTGGCGACGCGGGCGCGCAGCAGGTAGGCCGGCCCGTAGAAGCCGACGAGGATCATCCCGGCGACGATCTGCACGACATTGGCGGCGTCGAGACCGGCGACGAAAGGGCCAAGATCGGCGACCCGGCCGGTCCGCACCGCCACGAGGTAGACAAGGCCGAAGCCCAGCGGCACGATCAGGCCGATCACGAAGCGCAGCAGGAAGTAGTAGGCCAGCGCCATGCGGCTGTGGAAACCGGCATTCGCAAGTTGTGTCGCGATCTCGCCGCGCTCGCGCGACTCCAGCGGCACCAGCGCCTTCATCATCCCGGTCGGCGAGTAATCGGTGTCGCGCAGCAGCGCGGCGCGCTGCGCCTCGGGCTTGTCGATGCGCGCGGCGGCCATCCGCCGCGCGATGCGCGCGGTGTCGGGCACCGGGTAGAAGATGCCCAGGACGACAAGGAAGATGCCGAGCGCGAGGCCGATGATGATCAGCGTGGTCCGGTCGACGGGCAGCCCGGCGAGGAATTGCTGGAGTGTTTCGATCATCTCTCCCTCCTCAGAACCGGAAGCTGACGAGTTTGCGCAGGATGATGATGTTGGCGATCGTCAGCACCAGCGCGATGATCGCCATCGTCCGGAACCGGCTGTCGTCGGCCACGTCGCCGTAGTATTCCGGGGACATCACGTGCGTGATGGCGACCATCGCGAAGGGCAGGACCGACAGGATCATCGCCGAGACCCGGCCCTCCGCCGAGATCGCCGAGATCTTGCGGCGCATCGTCGACCGGTCGCGGATCACCTTGGCCAGGATCTCGAGGATCCGGGCGAGGTTGCCGCCGGTGCCGTGCTGGATGCCGACCGCGACGGCGAGATAGTCGAAATCCTCGCTGCGGTTGCGGGTGGCGAGGTCGTGGAAGGCGGTGACGATATCCTCGCCATAGGTCACCTGGTCGACCATCCGCTCGAACTCGATCGCGATCGGCGCGGCCATCTCGCGCGACACCGCCTCGATCGAGGTGTTGAGCGGATGCCCGACCTTGAGCGCGCGGGCCATCAGTTCCAGCGCGTCGGGCAACTGCTGGGTCAGCTTCTCGAGCCGCGCCTTGCGCATCCGGTCGATGATCGCGATCGGCAAGAGCACCGACAGGACGATGGTCAGGACGAGCGCCAGCGCCAGCGGCAGCAGCAGCGCCGACAGGCTGAAGCTCAGCACCGCCGCGCCGATCACGATGGCGACGACCGCGCCGGGCTTGAGCTTGATGCCGGCGCCGTCGAGGGCCAGCGACAGCCGGTCGATCGGGCCCGGCCGCCTGACCTTCGCCGCGGCCGCGACCAGTTCGTCGCCGAGATCGGGCAGCGGGCTGGTCGGGGCCTTCAGCCGGCGTTCCGCCATCGCCTCGGTGGTGCGCGCCCGCCCGGCCATGCGGCGCAGCCCGTCGAAGACCAGAAGCACACCGAAGAAGACGCCGATGGCGATCAGTGTCGCGGGATCGGTGGGCAGGCCCTCGGTCATTGCGCGGCCTCCATCGGGACGAAGGCGCTGGTGCGCAGCGCCATCCCGGCCGCCTCGAGCTGTTCGAGGCAGTGCGGCCGCATGCCGGTGGCGGTGAAGTCGCCCAGCACCGTGCCGTCGGGCGCGACGCCGCGGCGGCGGAAGACGAAGATGTCCTGCATGGTGATGATGTCGCCCTCCATCCCGGTGATCTCCGAGATGCCGATCACCTGGCGGCGACCGTCGGTCAGGCGGGCGAGTTGCAGCACGATGTGCAGCGCCGACGACATCTGCCGGCGCACCGCCGACAGCGGCAGTTCGAAGCCCGACATCGCGACCATCTGTTCCAGCCGGCCCAGCGCGTCGCGGGCGGAGTTGGCGTGGATCGTGGTCATCGACCCGTCGTGGCCGGTGTTCATCGCCTGCAGCATGTCGAGGCTTTCCGCGCCCCGGACCTCGCCGATGATGATCCGGTCGGGCCGCATCCTGAGCGCGTTGCGCACCAGGTCGCGCTGGCTGATGATCCCGGTGCCCTCGGCGCTGGCCGGCCGGGTTTCCAGCCGCACGACGTGATCCTGCTGCAGCTGGAGTTCGGCCGCGTCCTCGATCGTGACGATCCGTTCGTTCATCCCGATGTAGGAGGACATCGCGTTCAGCATCGTCGTCTTGCCCGAACCGGTCCCGCCCGAGATCAGCACGTTCAGGCGCGCGCCGACGACGGCGCGCAGGAACTCCCCGGCCGCGGGGCTGAGCGCGTTGTTGCTGATGAGCTTTTCCATCGTCAGCGGCACGCGCGAGAATTTCCGGATCGACAGGGTCGGCCCGTCGATCGCGCAGGGCCGGATGATCGCGTTCACCCGGCTGCCGTCCTCCAGCCGGGCATCGACCCAGGGCTGCGCCTCGTCGATCCGGCGGCCGACGCGGCTGACGATCTTGTCGATGATCCGCAGCAGGTGGCGTTCGTCGCGGAACCGGACGCTGGTCTTCTCCAGCCGGCCGTGGCGTTCGACATAGACGTTGTGATGCGTGTTCACCAGGATGTCCGTCACCGTCGGGTCGGCCAGCAGCGGTTCCAGCGGGCCGAGGCCGGTGACCTCGTGGATCAGGTCGTCGACGAGCTTGAGCACCTCCTCGCCGCGCATCGGCCGCGCCTCGGCGGCCAGGAAATCCGACACCAGGGTGGAGATCTCGCGCCGCAGGTCGGCGGGCTGGACCTTGTCGATCAGGGCCAGGTTCAGCCGGCCCAGCAGCTCCTCGTGCAGCCGGCTCTTCAGTTCCAGATAGGACAGCAGCGCCGGGTCGGCCTCTGCCTCGGCCCGGATCGGCGCGGCCGCGGCCATGTCGACCACGTTCGCGGCCTTTTCGGGGGATTCTTTCCGGAAATCCTTGAACATATCAATTGCTCCCCTGGGATTGGGCGGCCGAGGCCGGTGCCGGGAAGGTCTTGAGAACGTAACCCGCCAGGCGTCGTAATGATTTGGTCATCGAAGAATTCGGGGCCACCGTCGACATCACCTCGCCGCGGTCGATGGCGCGGCGCGCGGCATTGACATCGGCGGCGATGAAATGCCGCAGCGGCAGGCGCAGGGCCTCGGCCGCCAGCTTGTGGGAATGGGATTGCACCAGCGGCTTGCTTTCGCGGTTGATCACGATCTCGGTGGCAAGCGCGGGGTTCTCTTCCGACAGCAGGTTGATCAGGCGCCGGGCGCTGCGCACCGAGGGGACCGAGGTATCGGTCACCATCAGCAGCATGTCGGTGCGGGTGATCACCGCCTCGAGCCAGCTGACCAGCGCATGCGGCAGGTCGATCACGACGTAGTCGTAGGACTCGCGCAGCGTGTCGATCAGCGCGCCGACGCGGATCATGTCCAGCGCCTCCAGCGGCATCGCCGCGACCGGGGCGGGCAGAACCCGCAGCCCGCTTTCGTGGCGCTGCAGCGCGTATTCGAGAAAGGCGCCGTCGGGCGGGTCGGAGGCGCGCGCCAGCTCGATCAGCGCGCCGCGATCCTCGAGATCGACGAAGGTGGCGGCATTGCCGAACTGCACGTCGAGATCGATCAGCGCGACCCTGTGGCTGGGGGTCTTGCGCAGCAGGCCATGCGGGTCGAGCAGCATGTCGGCGAGGTTCACCGCGATCGTCGTGGCGCCGAGCCCGCCGCGGGCATTGGCCACCGCGATCACCTTGCCCTGTGTGCCCTGCGGCCCGCCGGTCGTCGCGCTGCCGCGTCCCCTGCGGTCCAGGATGGTGGTCAGCGCGGAGGTCAGGGACTCTTCGAACTCCGCGGTGTCGGCCTCGGCCGGAACGACCTCGTCGATGCCGATCTTCATCAGGTGCCGGGCCATCGACAGCGGCAGGTCGGCCGCCGTGACCGCGATGATCCGCGTCGTGGGGCCGCGATGCGCCAGCAGGCCGGCCACCGCGTCGCCCTGCGACAGGGCCGCGCCGTCGGCCTCGAACACCAGCACCTCGGCCAGCGCGAGCGCCCCGAGCGTTTCGGGCGACAGCGCGTCGAGCGTTTCCCGCACCACCTGCACATGATGCCCCGGCAAACGCTTGAGGAGTCGCGCGGCCGCCTCGGTCACGACCGGGTTGCGGCCGAGGACCAGCGCGAGATTTTCGTGTTCTTCCATTGCGTTCTCCGACTCGTCGCGGCCGGCCGGCGTGGCTTGCAGGTGCAGCGTCATTGCAGATCCTCCGCCGGCAGGCTCACTCTTACCGTGGGCAGGGTGAAGCCATTCTGAAACAGCGTGCTTTCGCTGCCGGACACGAGGCCCAGCAGGCCGGCCAGCGGCGAAACCATGGTCAGCCGCACATCGGAAAGCTCGACCGACACGATCGGCGTGGTCGGCCCGGTGACGAAGCCGATCCGGGGGGAGCCCGGGAAATTGTCGCTTTCGTAGGTGAAGGTCAGCGTGCCGCCGGTCGAGACCGCGGGCAGGAACGGGTCCATGATCGCGGCGACCGATCCGCCGGGCGCGGCGCGGGGATCGGCGGTGCAGGTGACCGTGTAGGTGTCGCAGGGATCGGCGGCGCTGCGGCACAGGGTGCCGGGATCGGAGGTGTTGCCGGACCGGCGCTGGACGACCGTCGGAACGCCGCCGCAAACCGGGGCCGTGACGATCGCCGCGCGGGCCACCCGTTCCACGCCCTTTTGCGTGAACACCATGGCGTTCATGATCCGGCCGAAATCGAACATCATGAAGATCAGGATCAGCAAGAGCCCGATCACCAGCGCGAATTCCACCAGCGTCGCGCCGCTGTCGTCGCGCGGGAAGGCCCCGCGCCGGGGGGGGCTGGCGCGGCTCATGTGCCGAACACCCGCGCCTGGTCGTTGACCCGCGCCGTCACCCCCGACAGCGCGGTGCCGAAGATGCCCAGCACCGGGCCGAACAGGAAATCGATCCGCACCGTGGCGGTCACGGTGACAGTGCCGACATTGGCCTCGCGCAGCGGCACCGTCGGCGTCGGGCAGTCCGATGTCACCTCGACCGACTGGACGGTGAACAGGCTGCCGTCGCGGCCGATGATCTGCGTCAGGTTGGCCTGCGCCTCGGTCGCGAAGCCGGTCCAGTAGCCCGAAACCGGCGACGGGCAGACAGATGCCGGATCGGCCGCCCGCGCCGCGTAGCGCGCGGCATCGCGCACGCCGGAAACCGCCGCCTGGTAGGCGAACATCATCCGGCCGGATTCGTACATGACCGCGAAGATCACCAGCGCCGTGGGCAGGATCAGCGCGAATTCCACCAGCGCCGCGCCGCGATCACGGCGCAGGAACCGCCGCAGGAGGGAGGGAAGGCGGCGCGCCATCAGTCCAGCAGCCTCACCACGCGGTAGACGAGCGACTCGGTGCCGTCGGTGGGGATTTCCTGCACGACCTCCAGCCAGATGTCCTCGTTGCCGCCTTCGGCGGGTTCGGTCAGGAACATCAGGAAATAGTCGGCCGCCGGAACGTCCTGGGTGCGGCCGTTGATGTCGATGCCCGACGCGCAGTCGACCGCGGCCCCCACCATGACGCGGCGGGCTGGTCCATCGGCGCTGGCCTGCGAACTGCCTTGCGAAGACCATTCCTCGGGAACGCCGCTGATGCAGCGGTTCTCGAGGATGTCGCCGCCGTCGGCAGCTGCAAGCTCGGCAAGGTAAAGTTCCCAGCGTGTGCTGGCGGTGCTGACCGCTATCCACTCCAAATAGTCGCCGGGGAAATCCTCGGGCGCCTCGCCACCGTCGGCAAGCCCATAGTTGGTCTCCAGATAGGCGGCGCGCCCGGTTGTCCAGTCGCCGTTGCCGATGGTGTCGCAGGTTCCGGCTGCGAAGCATGAATCCCGCGGAAGCGACGCGACCGGTTCGATGCCCTGGTTGACCTGCGGGGTGGACGGGGTGCATTCGCGGATGACGTTCGGCGCCGGCCGGTAGTCGAGGTTGTTGTCGTCGTTGTTGGTGACGCCGGAGTATTCGTCGAAGCGGGTGTTGATCGCGGCCAGGAAGTTGCCGCCCTTGGTGCCCGGTTCGGTATCCAGCCCGTCGCTGACTTCGAAACAGCCCGAGGTCGCGCCCTCGGCCCCGTACATGCACACTTCGTAGCCGACGCCGTTGACGCTGACTTCCGAACAGGGGCCTTCGACGTTCGGATACATGCTCGACATGTCCAGAAGCCCGGAGTTGCCCGATCCGAAGTCGGCGATCCGCACCTGACGGCCGCGCAGGTTCGCCGGGTCGTAGCCGGCCGCAGGGTCCGGATTGACGCAGAACCCGAAGCGTACCGGTTCGCAGGCAAAGGTCGTCGCGCCCGCCGTGGCCGTGGCGGCGGCGTCGAAGAACTCCAGCCCGCTGCCCCCGGTCAGGAGCGCGATGCCGCGCGACAGGGGCGTCTGCACGCGCCGGGGCACGGCGGTGACACGGACGAAGCGGGTGGCGGAATCCGCGGCGTTGCCGGCGCCGACGACAAGGTTGCGGCTGCTGTCGAGGAATTCGAGGAAGTAGTCGCCGGCGCACTCCTCGGCGGTTTCCCCGCCGGCGATCAGTTCCAGGCACTCCGCCACGGAGCCGGTGGCCGCGCCGCCCGTCAGCGCCTGCCCGCCATCGCCGAAGGTCTGGATCTTGTCGCGGATCAGGTCTTCCGCGGCCGCGCGGGCGCGCTCGCGCGCGCCCGGCAGCCGGTCCAGCTCGCCCCCCGCGGCCAGCGCCACCTCGTCCACCAGGGTCTGCATCTCGGTCTGGGTATTGGCGATCCGCCCGACGTCGAACGAGAGCGCAACGAAGCCGAGGAAGGCGACGATGCCGAGCGCCCAGAAGATCAGGGCGCCGCCGCCGTCCTTGCCGAGAAACTTGCGCATGTCGCGGGTCATTGCCGTCGTCCTTTCGCTTGCGGTCCCGCCGCCGGCACCGTGTGGCCGCCGGTTAGTCCTCGATCTCCACGATCTCGGTGTCGCTGCCCCGGCGGATCGTCACCGTCCGTTTCGGTTCGGCGACGGTTTCCTCGACCTGCTCGATCTCGGGCTCCTCGGCCATGTCCAGAAGCTCGCTCAGGCTCATCGCCGGCAGCGGCGCGTCGGTGCCGCCGTCGGTGGTGCGCA
>CAYUXM010000076.1:0-12634 GCA_964448765.1 uncultured Rhodobacterales bacterium | reverse complement strand
ACGGCATAGCCCATTTGGCGGAAGGCCAGTGAGTCCCGGCCAGAGCCGGAGCCCGCGTCCAGGATACGGGCCGGGAACGCTCCCGTGTCGGGCAATACCGCGCGAAATCTGCCGTGGACCTCGGACATGTCCACGTCGCGTGTGGCTTCAAGGAAGCCGAGGGCGTTCTGATCGTAGTAGGCGGTCAAGGTCATCTCGGAGTTGGTCTTATCCGCCGAAGTGTTCCGTAAACCTGGCTCGATATCCAGGCGCTCTGCCAACTTGCGCGGCTCGATCTTCCGATACGGGACGAAGCTGACAGGCGCGAAAACATGGGGCTTGATCGGCGGCACGAGGTACGGCAGGACTTGGGGCACGAAGTGGAATCCAAGCGATGACAATCCGGAGTCGCGGCAGATTTCCCAGTGAAATCAATGCGTAGAGATCAGCGGCTCGGGCCCCTACCGCCGGAGCCAATAAAACCTGACAGACCACCTCGTTGAAAGCGGGCCCGCAAGCGCGGGCCTTTTGCGCTTGCGGGGTCTGTCACCGGATCTGGCGCGGCGTCGCCTGGCTCTGCCCATGCGGCGCGGCCAACCCCCGGGATTCACGAGATGACTCCCCCGCGAGATCTGTGCACGACAGCCCGGTCAGCCGCCCGGGTACAGGTAGTCACGGGTCAGCGGCACCGCGTCCTGCCGCCGGGCAAGCTGTGCCTGGAACACCACCTGCCCGCCGTGGCGAAAGGTCTGTTCCGAGGCGGCAAGATAATAGCGCCACATCCGGCAGAACCTGTCGTCGTAAAGCGCCCGCGCCGCCGCGATGTTGGCGGTGAACCGGTCGTGCCAGTGCCGCAGGGTGCGCGCGTAGTGCAGCCGCCAGACCTCAAGGTCCGTCAGCCACAGCCCCTGCCGCTCGATCGCGCGCGACATCTCCGACAGCGCGGGCACGTAGCCGCCGGGGAAGATGTATTTCTCGATCCAGGGGCTCGTCCGGCCGGGCGGGCCGCGCCGGCCGATCGTGTGGACCAGCGCCACGCCATCCTCGGCCAGCAGTTCCCGCAGGCCGCGGAAATAGGCATCGTAATGCGGCACGCCGACATGTTCGAACATCCCGACCGAGACGATCCGGTCGAACCGTTCGCCGATCTCGCGGTAGTCGATCCGGCGGATCTCCACCCGGTCGTGCAGCCCCGCCGCGCGGACCCGGTCCCGGGCGACGCCGGCCTGTTCCCGCGACAGCGTCACGCCGACCACGCTGGCCCCGTGATCCTGCGCCAGCGTGATCGCCATGCCGCCCCAGCCGCAGCCGATGTCGAGCACCCGCAGGCCCGGCCGCAGGCAGAGCTTTGCCGCGACATGGGCCTTCTTCTGCGCCTGCGCGGTTTCCAGGCTGTCGCCGTCGGATCTGAAATAGGCGCAGGAATACTGCCGGTCGGCATCGAGAAACAGCTCGTAGAGCGCGCCGGACAGGTCGTAGTGATGCGCGACGTTGCGGCGCGCGCGGCCGGCGGGGTTGAACTGTTTCAGCCGGCGCAGCAGCGGGCCGTGCAGCGCCTCGATCCCGCGGCCCCGGCCGGGGGCGAGATTGCGCAGCACCAGTTCGAAAAGCCCGTGCAGGTCGTCGCCCTCGATCGTCAGCGAGCCGTCCATGTAGCCCTCGCCGACGGCCATCTCCGGGTTCAGCAGGAAGCGCCGGGCGAAACCGGCATCGGCGCTTGTCAGCGTGACCGCCGGTGTGCCGCCGTCGCCGAACCGTGCAGTCTGGCCCTCGGGGAAGTGAACGGTCAGGCTTCCCCGGCGGATCATTCGGCGCAGCGTGGCTCTCAGGGCCCTCTGCCACATCGGTCCGTAACCTTTCCGGTCGCCAATCAAGACCTCTGCAGGGTTCGATGCTATGTCATGCCGGGCCGGCGGGGCAAGCCTGCCGGGCGGCGGGCCGCCGGTTCCCGTTCAGGGCGCGGCCGGGCCCGGAGCGTCATGCGCGGGCGACCCGCTCGCCCGTTCCGGCAGCCGGCCACCAGCGCGCGGGCGCGGCTGAGCGGCGGGATCATGGCGCCCGGTCCGCGGGGATCAGCGCAGGCACCGGTCGAGGCAGGCCAGCCAGTTGCCGCGGGCGAGCTTGCCGATCAGCGCGTCGCCATAGCCATGCGCGGCCATTGCCTCGAAGAACAGCGGCACACCGGTCACGTCGCCGATCAGGTCCGGCAGGACGCAGCCGTCGAAATCCGAACCCAGCCCGACATGGTCCTCCCCCGCCTCGGCGATCAGGTGGTCGAGATGGCGCAGCATCACGTCCCAGCCGGTTTCCGAGGCGGCGGTGCCGTCGGCATTGAGGTAGAAGGTGGCGAAGTTCAGCCCGACGATCCCGCCACGCTCCCGGATCATGTGAAGCTGCCGGTCGGTCAGGTTGCGCGGGCTGGGGCAGAGCGCATGGGCGTTGGAATGGCTGGCGACCAGCGGCGCGGCCGAAACCTTCGCCACGTCGTCGAACCCCTTCTCGTTGAGGTGCGACAGGTCGATCAGGATGCCCAGCTCGTCGCACAGGCGCACGAGGTCGCGGCCCGTTTCGGTCAGGCCCGGCCCGGTGTCGGGGGTGCCGGGGAAGGCCATCGGCACGCCGTGGCCGAAGATCGTCGGCCGGCTCCAGACCGGGCCGAGAGACCGCAGGCCGATGTCGTGAAACAGGTAAAGCGCGTCGAGGTCCGGGCCGATCGCCTCCGCGCCCTCCATGTGCATGATGCCCGCGATCGCGCCCGCCTGCATCGCGGCGCGGATCTCGGCGGTCGAGCGGCACAGGCGGAAATCGCCGGGCGCCGCGCGGGCCATCCAGTGCAGAAGCCCGGCCATCGCCAGCGCGTCGGGCTGGGCCTGCCCGTGGGTCATTTGCGGCGGCATCGGCAGGGCATAGGGCGGATCGGCCATCAGCGCCCTGAAGTCGGGCGGCGGGCCGCCGGCGGCGGACGGCACGAAGATCGCGAAAAGCCCGCCGGCGAAACCGGAGGCCTTCATCCGCGCCAGGTCGAGATGGCCGCGGCCGGCCGCGCCGAGCCATGTCTCCGCGCGCGGTTCGGGGGATTTCATCAGCCTCAGCAGGAAATCGTTGTGGCCGTCGAAGAACGGGACAAGGGCGGTCATCGGGCCGCCTTCCGGTCCGGCTGCGCCGCGATATGGGCATCGACCGCGTGCAGAAGACCGGTGCAATGATCATCGGCGATGCCGAGATGGGCGAAGTGATCCACGATACCGGCCAGATAGGCGCGGCTGGAGCCGAGAAAGCCGGACCCGGTCGCGATGTACCTGATCTGCTCGTCGCGGCTGATGTCGCCGCGGATGTCGGGATAGTCATGGTTGGCGAGGAAGCTCAGCGCGGTGGCGTCGGTGCCCGCGATCCGGACCGGCACGAAGGCCGGAACGTAGGCCGGCCCGATCACCTCGCGGCGGAACAGGATTTCCGTTTCGGCATCCACGTCGTCCGCCCGGATCCGGAAGGCGAGCCCCGCGCAGCCGTCGCCGGTGTCGAGCGCGGCCATCAGGCCCGGCGCGTCCGGTGTGCCGCGCCCGCCCTTGTCGTCCATCAGGATGAACCGCCGCTCGTGCCGCGGGGCATGTGCGCGCCTCACCTCGACGAAGCGCAGGGCCGGATCCCACATCAGCGAACCGTAGGCGAAGACCCACAGGTCGCCGGCGTGACCGGCCAGCACGGCGGCCCGGATCGCCTCGCGCCGCGCGTCGCTGTAGGCCCAGGGCAGGAACGCCGCCAGATCGGGATGCTCCTCGACCGCCGCCGCGAGGGTGAAGGTCCGGAAGAACGAGGTTTCGGCATCCGCGATCCGGTCGCGCAGTTCGGGATGGTGGACGAAAGGGTCGGTCCGGTCAGGCAAGGCGGGCATCCTCGGTGGCGTCGGGGGGCGGAATCAGGTCCATGCGGATGTCGACACCCGCGACGATACCCGGAAAATCCGCCGAACAGCGAACCTCGCGAAAGCCCGCGCGGCGGTCGGGCGCCGCGGCCAGCAGGTCGAGAAGGTCGAAGGCGCGCGCGCCGATCGCGACCTCGTCCGCGCCCCGCCTCAGCCGGCGCGTGCGCCGCTGCACTGTGAAATCTGAAAACCGAACGCTGTCCATCGGCCGAATATGCGTCTGCCCGCAAGTCTCTGCGTAGCAGAAACCGGCACCCGCGTCGCCGGGAATTGATCGCGCCGCGGGCAGGTCGGAGGGCGGCCGGCCGCGCCCGCGTCCGGGCCGTGCCGGCCCGTCCTCCCGACCACCCCGGTCCGGGCGGAACCACGGGCGCCGGACGCTGGCCCTGCGCAGGCGTTCGCCGCGCCCGCCGCCGCGCCCCTGCCGATAAGGGCAGTTTGCGTCGTTGTTCCCGCTATCGAAACGCATTGTCCCGTGCCGCGTGCCTGCCTTCGAGCGGATCGCGACCGGGCGATGAAAGTGTTTCATGACAGGCGGATAGCGGCCCGCACCGGAGTTCGCTGCGGTCCGGCCGGGTGCCGGCCCCACTTTGGTATGGCGGGCCCGTCGTCTGGTTTCTCGACTCACCGGCGGCCGGATTGGCAGGGCTGTGGCGCGGGCTCGCAGGTTGTGCTGCACGGCGTTGGGGCGGGCCCGCCGGATTTGACAGGTCAGGTATTGGGAAGGGTCATCATGGTGCGTGTCGTGATCGTGGATGACGAACCGGTTGCGCGGCTCGGGTTTCGGGCCTTCTTCGGCCAGCACGGCGAGTTCGAGGTCGTCGCGGCGGTGCCCTGCGACGCGCAGGCCGCCGGCATCGTCGCCGCGCAACGGCCCGACGTCGTCATCGTCGATGTCGCGAACCGCAAGGATTGCCGGGCGGTGATCGCGTCGTTCCGGCACAGGTGGCGGACCACGGCGGTTGTCGTCTGCTCCTGCCTCGCCGACAGCAATGCCGCGATCGCGGCGCTGGACGCGGGGGCCTCGGCCGTCGTGTCGAAGGCCGGCGATCTCGAGAACGTGGCAATCGCCGCGCAGCGCGCGCTCCGCGGCGACAACTATCTCGACCCGGAGGTGGCCAGCGCCGTCGTCACGCAGATGCGCGCCGATGCCGCGCGGCGGCGCGACGACATCACGCTCAGCCATCGCGAGGAGCAGGTGGTGCGCGGCCTGCTCAAGGGCGGCACCAACAAGGAGATCGCGACGTCGCTGAACCTCAGCGAGAAGACGGTGAA
Organism: uncultured Rhodobacterales bacterium; assembly: GCA_964448765.1. Classification (GTDB taxonomy): domain Bacteria; phylum Pseudomonadota; class Alphaproteobacteria; order Rhodobacterales; family Rhodobacteraceae; genus JANSXY01. The sequence goes on along the minus strand of CAYUXM010000076.1, from coordinate 7,458 downwards.
ATACTACGTCGGCAATCTCAAGGACAAGTTCAACGCCAAGAACCGGCTGGAGATCGTGATCACCGCGCGCGATCAGTTCGGCGGCTGACCGGCCCGCGACGACAGGTGACAAGGGGCGCCCCGGGGCGCCCCTATTTCGTTGTGCCGCCGGCCGGCCGCGATTGGACCAAGGTCCAACCGGATCGGGCCCAAGGTCGGATGCGGCGTTGGACCTTGCGGCGCGTGCCCGGCCGGCATCCGCGATCATCTTAACCCGATGGAAACCAGATTCGGCGGCCCGGCGCGGCGGTCGGGATCGGAAGGACGGAGGGTCGAGATGGCACGCCCGGGCAGGAAGGGAGCGACACGCAACGCGACGCTGGCGGCGCTGACGCGGGGGATCGGCGGGCTGGTGGCCTACCTTTCGGGCCTGTCGGGGCTGATCAACCTGCTCGCGCTGACCGGTTCGTTTTACATGATGCAGATCTACGACCGGGCGCTGACCTCGGGCTCGATCCCGACGCTGGTCGCGATCTCGGTGCTGGCGATCGGGCTTTACGCCTTCCAGGGCGTGCTGGACACGATCCGCGCGCAGATCCTCGTCCGGGTCGGCGCGCGGATGGATGCGCGGGTCGCGCCGGCCGCGCACCGGATCACCATCGACATGCCGCGCTTCGGCTTTTCCGCCTCCGAGGCGCTGGAACGCGGCCGCGACGTCGACGTGGTCCGCGGCTTTCTCGGCAGCCAGGGCCCGATCGCGATGTTCGATCTGCCCTGGGTGCCGATCTTCGTGGTCTTCGTCTATTCCCTGCACCCGCTGCTCGGCGCGCTGACGCTGGGCGGGGCGGTCGTGCTGACCGTGATCGCCGTGGCCTCCGAGATCCTGACGCGGCGGGTGACCGGCGAGGCGCACCAGGCGGCGGTGAAGCGCAACGCGATGGCCGAAAGCCATGCCCGCAACGCCGACGTGATCCGCGCGATGGGCTTTTCCGGCGCCGCGGTGGCCCGGTTCGTCGCGGCGAACGGGGCGCATCTGGGCCTGCAGGCGCGGTCCTCGGACGTGTCGGGCACGCTGGGCTCGCTGTCCAAGGTGCTCAGGATGATGCTGCAATCGGCGGTTCTGGGCCTCGGCGCGTTCCTGGTGATCCGCGGCGAGATGTCGGCCGGCGCGATCATCGCGGCCTCCGTCGCCTCGGCCCGCGCGCTGGCGCCGATCGACATGGCGATCGGCAACTGGAAGGCGATGGTGCAGGCCCGCGCCGCCTGGACGCGGCTGACGGAAACCCTTTCGGCGCTGGCCGACGCGCCCGAGGTGATGGACCTGCCGCCCCCCAAGGCGTCGCTGTCGGTCGACGCGGTGACCGTGGCGGCGCCGACCACAGGCCGGGTGATCCTCAGCGACATCTCCTTCGATCTGCGCGCCGGGCAGGCGCTGGGCATCATCGGCCCCTCCGGCGGCGGCAAGACCACGCTGATGCGCGCGCTCACCGGCGTCTGGCCGGCGCTGCGCGGCCATGTCCGGCTGGACGGGGCCGACCTGTCGCACTGGTCCGAGGCCGCGATCGGCCGCAGCCTGGGCTACCTGCCGCAGGACTACGGGCTGTTCGACGCCTCGATCGAGCGCAACATCGCGCGGCTGCAGGATCCCGATCCCGAGGCGGTGGTTCGCGCCGCGCGGGCGGCCGGCATCCACGACATGATCCTCGGCCTGCCCGAGGGCTACCAGACCGAGCTTGGCCCCTTCGGCGCGGCGCTCTCGGCCGGACAGCGGCAGCGCATCGGCCTGGCGCGGGCGCTGTACGGCGACCCGTTCCTGGTGCTGCTGGACGAGCCGAACGCCAATCTCGACGGCGAGGGCGAACAGGCCGTCACCACCGCGATCGAGGCGGTCAGGGCCCGCGGCGGCATCGCGGTGGTGATCGCGCACCGGCCCAGCGCGCTGAAGGCGGTCGACCTTGTCGCGGTGATCCGCAACGGCCGGCTGGCCAGCTTCGGCCCGCGCGACGAGGTGCTGGCGGCCCGGCCCGCGCCCGCCGCCCCGGCCCGCGCGCCCGCCGCCAACGCGGTCGCGCCGCCCGCCGCGGCGGCGCAGGATCGGCTGCCGATGCCGCTGCGCAACCGTCAGGCCGGCCCGGCCGCCGCGGCCACCGCCGAAGCGCCGGCGAAACGGGTGGCGCCATGACGATCGAGATCCGCTCCCGCGACGCCGCCGCGACCGACGCGGCGGACGACCTCGGCCGCCGGTTGCAGCCCGAGGACGACACCGCAAGCCTGCGCAAGCCGGTCATCGCGCTGGGTGTCGTGATGGCGACGCTGGCCTATCTGCGCAGTTTCCTGTGGCCCGACCGGGCCGATGCCACGATGGCCGACCCCGGCGCGGAGGGCGACGCGCCGGCGGCGGATGCGGGCGCGGCCCGGCCCGGCCGATCCGGCAACGCGCCGCAAGGCGAGACCCCGGAGCGCAGCGCCGGCCCCGGCGCCGAGCCGGAGGCCGCCGCGCCCGCGTCGACCGGCGTGCCGGCCGGTGTGCCGGCAGGCGCTGCGGCGGCGGGGGTTCCGGGCAAGGCCGGCGCAGCGGCCGCCGCGCCGTGGACGGGCCCGGCGGCACCGGCGCCCGCGGATCTGTCGCAGGCTGCGCCGGCACCGACGGCGGACCACGCAACCGGGGTCGCGCCAGCCGGCCAGCCGGCCGCGCCGCCGTCGCCGGCCGACCCGGCCCCGGGCGAGGCGACCGCCGAGCCCGAGACCGAGACCGCGGCCGAGGCAGTGTCGGAAACTTCGCCCGAAACCCCGCCCAGGGACGCGGCGGACGGCCCGGCCGACCCGCCCGCCGGGCCCGTGGCGGAGGCGAAGGCCGATCCGTCGCCGCCGGTTCCGGGCGCCGTGGCGCGGTTCCTCGGCGGCGACGGCGACGACCGGATCGCGGCCACCGGGCTGGCCGACGCGATCCTCGCGCTGGGCGGCGACGACATGATCCTGGCCTTCGGCGGCGACGACACCATCGATGCCGGGGCGGGCGACGACCGGATCGTCGCCGGGGCGGGCGACGATGACGTCACCGCCGGGCAGGGCGACGACATCGTCTTCGCCGGCGCGGGCGCGGACCATGTCACCGGTGACGCCGGCGACGACAGGATCTGGGGCGGGGCGGGCGACGACGCGCTGTTCGGCGGTGCGGGCGACGACATCCTCGCCGGCGGCGCGGGCGCCGATACCGTGCTGGGCGGCGCGGGCGACGACCGGATCCGCGTCGCGGCCGATGCGGCCGACGATCATCTTGCCGGCGGCGCCGGTCATGACACGATCGATTTCTCCGGCATCGACGCCGCGCTGGTGATCGATCTGGGCGCCGGCCGTGCCGTGGCGGCGGCGACCGGGCAGGACCGGATCGAGGGGTTCGAGGCCGTCATCGCCGGCAGCGGCGACGACCGGATCGTGCTGGCCGACGCCCCGGTCACGGTGACCGGCGGGCAGGGCGACGACACGTTCGATTTCGGTGCGCTGGCCCCGGTGCCGCGGGCGCCGGAACTGACGCGGTTCACGATCACCGATTTCGAGGCGGGCGACCACCTGCGCATCGGCAGCTTCCGGTATTTCCGCGAACCGCAGATCGACGATCTCGAAGAGGATCTCGCCGAGGCGGCGCAGGAGGGCACGCAGGCGGCGGCCCGCATCTTCGGCCGCTTCGCCGAGGAGGTCTTCGAGGATGCGGGCATCGGCCTGACCTTCGTGAACCGGGCCGAGGCGGGCCGGATCGAGACCCTGCTGCGGCTGGATATCGACCGCGACGGGCACTGGGACCACAGCGTCGAAATCACCCACGCCGGCCAGACCGACCGGCACGAGGACAACGACGGCGGCATCGCCGCCTGACACGGGAGCATCGAGATGACCGCACCACTTCACACCGGCCCCGGCGGCGCGACCGCGTTTTCGATCCGCGGCCGGATCATCGCCGGCGCGGCCTGCGCCGCCCTGCTCGTCGGCGGCGTCGGCGGCTGGGCCGCCACCGCCAGCCTGTCGGGCGCGGTGATCGTGCAGGGCACCGTGGCGGTCGACCAGAACCTCAAGGTGATCCAGCACCGCGACGGCGGCATCGTCGGCGACATCCTGGTGCGCAGCGGCGATCACGTCGACGCGGGGCAGGTGATGTTCCGCCTCGAAGATGCGCAGACGCGGGCCGAACTGTCGATCGTGCGCGGCCAGATCGGCGAGTTGCGCGCCCGCAAGGCGCGGCTGGAGGCCGAGCGCGAGGGGCTGGCCGCCCCGGTGTTCCCCGACGACCTGCTGGCCGATCCGGCGCTGAGCGAGATCATCGCCGGCGAACGCCGGATCTTCCGCGGCAGCGCCTCGGCGCGGCTGTCGCGGGTGCGGCAGCTCGAACTAGGGATCGCGCAGATCGAGGACGAGATCGCCGGCCTCGACGCGCAACTGCGCTCCAAGGAGCGCGAGATCGCGCTGGTGACGGAGGAACACGGCAAGCTCGACCAGCTGTCGGGCAAGCGGCTGATCACCGGCAACCGGATCTACGCGATGGAACGCGACGCCGCGCGGCTGGGCGGCGAGCGCGGCGAGGTCGTCGCGGCGATCGCCCGCGCCCGCAGCCGGATCGGCGAGTTGCGGCTGCAGATCCTGACGATCGAGGAAACCGCGCGCACCGACGCCCAGCGCGAACTCGCCCAGGTCGAAACCGCGCTGTCGGAGCGCGAGGACCGGCGCACCGCGATCGAGGACACGCTGTCGCGCACCGAGATCCGCGCCCCGGTCGAGGGCTATGTCAACGAACTGCACGTCCATTCCGTCGGCGGCGTCATCACCTCGGCGCAGGTGCTGGCCACCGTGGTGCCCAAGGACGCGCGGCTGAAGGTGGAAACCAAGGTGCCGCCGGTGTCGATCGAGCAGGTGGCGGCCGGGCAGACCGCGCGGCTGCGGTTCACCGCCTTCAACCAGCGCACCACGCCCGAGGTGCAGGGCGAGGTCACCTTCGTCTCGCCGGCCGCGGCCCGTGATGCCGAGATCGGCGGCTATGCCTATACCGCCGACATCCGGCTCGCGGCGGCGGCCGTCGAGGAACTGGGCGGCGCCGACCTGCGGCCGGGCATGCCGGTCGAGGTCTACATCCAGACCGAGGAGCGGACGGCGCTGTCCTACCTGCTCAAGCCCGTGACCGACCAGTTCGCCAAGGCGATGCGCGAACGCTGATCCGGCCGACGCGGCAGGGCATGTGACGACGGGGGGCCACGGGCCCCCCGTCGGCGTTTCCGGCCGGCCCGCCGGCCCGCCGGGTTGGACCTTGGTCCAAGGCATCCGGGGCCAAGGTCCAACCCGGGCTTGGACCTAGCGGCAAGCCCCCGGCGCGGCGCCGCGCCGATAGTGGCTGGGATGAAACGATTCCCGCCGGCTGGTGCCGCGCGGCCCTGAAGTGAAAAGGAAACGTCATGGTTTACGTCAATCGCAACGACCTGAGCATGATCCTCGAGCAGATCGAGATCGCCGAGGCGCATGCCGCGGGCACGCCGCTGACCGACCTCGTGCCCAACCCTCTCCTTCCGATGGGGCTGCGCCTTGTCGATGGCACGCTGAACAACCTCACGCCGGGCCGCGAGACCTCGGGCTCCGCCGACCAGACGATGCCGCGGCTGCTCGACTCGACCTTCCTGACGCAACCGGCCGAGGCGCATGCGGCCGATCCGGACCCGCGCACCCAGCAGCCGACCTCGTACCTGCAGACCTCGGGTTCGGTCTACGATGCCGAACCGCGGATCATCTCGAACCTCGTCGCCGACCAGACGCTGGCCAACCCCGCCGCGATCTCGGCGGCGCTGGCGCATTCGGGGCTTGGCGGCCAGGCGCTTCTGGACGCGACCGCCACGATCTCCTCGAGCTTCCGGTCGATGACCGAGGCGCAGGCCTTGGCCGGCAATGTCGATGCCGCGCTGGCCGCGCAGCGCGTGGCCGCGCAGGCCGCCGTGGACGCCGCCGAGGCCGCGCTGGCCGCCGCGAACGAGGATGTCGCGGCGCAGGGCGCGGCCCGCAGCGCCGCCGCCGACGCGCTGGCCGCGGCCGAGCAGGCCGTGATCGACGCGACGGACGCGCTGATCGCGATGCAGGAGGCCTCTGGCGTCGGCGCCGCCACCGCGGCGCTGGAGGCCGCGCAGGCGGTGCTGGCCGGCGCCGAGGCGACGCTGGCCGCGGCCGCGCAGGGCCTTGCCGACGCGACCGCCGCCCGCGACGCGCTGATCGTCGACCGCGACGCCAAGCAGGCGGAGGTCACGCAGCTGACCACCGCCCGCGACGCGGCCGATGCCGCGCTTGCGACCGCGCGGGACGCGCTGTCCACGGCACAGGACGCGCTGGCCGCCGAGGCCGATGCCTCGGCCGAGGTGACCGCGGCGCAGGGGGCCGTGACCGAGGCCGAAGCCGCCGTTTCGACCGCCGGGACCGCGGCCGCCGCGGCCGCCGCCGCGCTGACGACGGCGCAGGCCGAGCTCGACGACCTGAACGCGCGGCTGCAGGAGGCCGAGGCCGCCGTGGCCGCGGCCGAAACCGCGCTGGGCGCCGCCGAGGCCGAAGCGGTTGCCACGCAGGCGGGGCTCGAGGCGGCGACGACCGCGCAGGCCGCCGCCAGCCTTGCCGAATCCGGGCTCTACGCTGAATTCCTCGCGGCCTTCACCGTCTGGCGCAACGATATCCAGAACCCCGAGGCCCGGTCCGCCTATTACAACGCGGCCGAAACCTGGAGCGTGGCGCGCGCCGAGCTCGACGCCGCGAACGCGGCGCTGGCGACGGCCGGGCAGGCCGATGCCGCCGCCGACCTGGCCGCGGCCGGGGCCACGGAGGCGCGCGACGCCGCGCTGGCCGCCGTTACCGACCTGACCGCGCAGCGCGACGCCGCGCTGGCGACCCGCGACCAGCGCCAGCAGGAACGGGACGCGGCCGGCCAGACGCTGACCGGGGCCGAGACCGCGCTGACCGGCGCGCGCGCCACGCTGGCCAGCGCCGAGGCGGCGAACGCGGCCTATGTCGCGGCCGTCGCCGCGGTCGCGGCCGCCGAGGCCGGCGTCGCCGCGGCGGGCACCGCCGCCACCGATGCGGCGGCCGATCTTGCCACCGCCGAGGCCGAACTGGCGCAGATCGCCGCCGATCTCGGCGCCGCCGAGACGCAGGTGGCCGGCCTTGCCGCCGAGGTCGCCGATGCCGAGGCCGCCGTGGCGACCGAGGACGGCAACGTCGCGACGGCACGGGCCGACCTGGCGGCGGCGCAGGCCGCCGACACCGGGCTGGCCGGGGCGGCGCTGGCCGTGCAGCAGGCGGTGAGCGCGGCGATCGCCGCCGAGACCGCCGCGCAGCAGGCCGACGCCGATCTCGCCACCGCCGAGGCCGCGCAGGGCCTTGCCGAAACCGCACTGGCCGAGGCCGGCGCGGCGCTGGCCGCGCTCGATGCGCCCGGTGCCGCCGAGGCCGCGCAGGCCGCCGCCG
>CAYUXM010000075.1:1576-12655 GCA_964448765.1 uncultured Rhodobacterales bacterium | reverse complement strand
CGGTCGGCGCGATGTCGCGCTACCTGTCGTCGATCTACGCGAGCGAGCCGCTGGCGCGGATGCGCAACCTCGCCGAGGGCTTCGAATCCGCGATGCCGGAACCGATGCGCGCCGGCATGCGGCGCGCGCGCCAGCTGGTCTCGGGCCTCGGGCCGTCGGGCACGGTGTTCGAGGAGCTGGGCTTCGATTATGTCGGCCCGATCGACGGGCATGACCTGGGCCAGCTTCTGCCGGTGCTGCGCGCGGCGCGGGCGCGGGCGACGCGGCCGGTGCTGATCCATGCCGTCACCGTCAAGGGCAAGGGCTTTGCCCCGGCCGAGGCGAGCGCCGACAAGTATCACGGCGTGTCGCGCTTCGACCCGGCGACCGGCGCGCAGAAGAAATCCTCGGGCGGCGCGCCCAGCTATACCTCGGTCTTCGGCACCGCGCTGGCCGAGGCCGCGGCGCGCGACGACCGGATCGTGGCGGTGACCGCCGCGATGCCCTCGGGCACCGGGGTGGACAGGATGGCGGCGCGGTTCCCCGCCCGGGTCTTCGACGTGGGGATCGCCGAACAGCATGGCGTGACCTTCGCCGCCGGGATGGCGGCCAGCGGGCTGAGGCCGTTCTGCGCGATCTATTCGACCTTCCTGCAACGCGGCTACGACCAGGTCGTGCATGACGTCGCGCTGCAGAACCTGCCGGTGCGCTTCGCGATCGACCGCGCCGGGCTGGTGGGCGCCGACGGGCCGACCCATGCGGGGGCCTATGACATCGCCTATCTCGCCAACCTGCCGGGCTTCACCGTGATGGCCGCCGGCGACGAGGCGGAGCTGGTGCACATGGTGGAAACCGCCGCGGCGTTCGATGAGGGGCCGATCGCGTTTCGCTACCCGCGCGGCGCGGGCGTTGGCGTCGACCTGCCCGAACGCGGCGAGGTGCTGGAGATCGGCAAGGGCCGGGTGCTGCGCGAGGGCACGGAGGTTGCCATCCTCAGCTACGGCGCGCATCTGGCGGAATGCCGGGCGGCGGCGGAGCGGCTGGAGGCGATGGGCGTGTCGGTCACGCTGGCCGATGCCCGCTTCGCCAAGCCGCTGGATACCGCGCTGATCGCGCAACTGGCGCGCCACCACGACGCGCTGATCACCGTCGAACAGGGCGCGCAGGGCGGTTTCGGCGCGCTGGTGATGCATCACATGGCCCATGCCGGGCTTCTCGACGGCGGGCTGAAGGTTCGTCCGATGACGCTGCCGGACCGAGTGATCCATCAGGCCAGCCCGGAGCGGATGTATGCCGATGCCGGCCTGTCTGTGGCCGATATCTGCGACACCGCGCTGGCGCTGGTGCGCGATGGCCGGCAGGCGCCGCGGCTGGAAGTGGTGTCGTAACGGGCCCGGCCCCGCTCAGGCGTCCTGCCGGGCGGGGCCGAAGATCCGGTCGGCATGGTCGGCCAGGTAGATCCGCAGCCAGGGCGTGAACCTGTCGGGCGCCTCGGCGATCTCGGCGCGCAGCGCGTCCATCCCGATCCAGCGCACCTCGGCCACCTCGTCGGGATTGGGCGTGACGACAAGGCCCGCGGGCGCATGGGCCACGAAGATCTCCACGACCTCGTGTTCGACCAGCCCGCCGCCGACATCGGCGCGGTATTCCACCGTGCCGCGGGGCAGGGTGGGCAGCCCGGCGATCCCCAGTTCCTCTTCCAGCCGGCGCGTCGCGCAGACCTCCGCCGCCTCGCCCCAGTTCGGATGGGTGCAGCAGGTGTTGGCCCACAGAAGCGGCGTGTGATATTTCCCCGCGGCCCGGCGTTGCAGCAGGATGTCCGGCCCCGCCGGCCCGTCGCGCAGCACGAAGACCGACACCGCGCGATGCCGCAGCGCGCGGCGATGCGCGTCAAGCTTTTCAACCGGGGTCAGCCTGCCGTTCACCCAGGCCGGGATCATCACCGTCATACATGCTCCGGGCGCACGAGGCCGGTCAGATGGGCAAGGTTCTTCACCCCGATCTTCAGATGCGCCATCAGTCGCGCCTTGACCAGTTTCTTGTTCATGTAGGCCTCGAAGGTCAGCCTTTGCACATCGACATCGTGGCACAGCGACACGAAGCGTTCGCGCCGCTCGTCGGACTTGTAATAGGCATCCTGCATCGAGGCCAGCACCCGGAACACCGTCTTGTGCTCGCGCATGAACAGCTTGCGGGCCAGCGCCAGGTCCGAGGCCCGGCCCGAGGCGAGGCAGGCCGCCGCCGCCTCGGCCGCCACCCGGCCGCCGACCATCGCGTAATAGATCCCCTCGCCCGAACTGGGCGCGACCACGCCCGAGGCGTCGCCCGCCAGCACCACGTCGCGGCCGTTGTCCCAGCGGCTGAGCGGCTTGAGCGGGATCGGCGCGCCCTCGCGCCGCAGCGTCGCGCAATCTGCTAGCCCCGAGGCCGTGCGCAGGTCGGCGGTGGCCTGCTTGAGGTTCACGCCATCCACCCCGGTGCCCATGCCGATGCTGGCCGTCGCGCCATGCGGGAACACCCAGCCGTAGAAATCGGGCGAAATGCGGCCGTCATAGACCACGTCGCAGCGGTCGGGATCGTAGCTGCCGACCGGGCCGGGCGCCTCGACGATCTCGTGATAGGCGATCACGTAGGGCGTTTTCTCGCCGCCGGCGACCTCGGCCTGCGCGACCTGGCTGCGCGCGCCGTCGGCGCCGATCACCAGCTTCGTGGCCAGCGCGCGGCTTTCGCCGCTGGCCGGGTCGCGGTAGATCACCTTCGTGGCGCCGCCCTCGCGGTCGATCTTCTGGTAGGTGCCGGTGATTTCCTCCGCCCCGGCGGCGACCGCGCGCTCGCGCAGGAACGGGTCGAAATCCTTGCGGTCGACCATGCCGACGAACCCGCCCTCGATCGGGATATCGACGCGCCGCCCGGTGGGCGAGATCATCCGCGCGGTCTTGATCCGGGCCACCAGCTGGCTGTCGGGGATGGCGAAATCGGCGATCAGCCGCGGCGGGATCGCGCCGCCGCAGGGCTTGATTCGGCCGCCGCGTTCCAGCATCGCGACACGGTGGCCCATCCGGGCGAGATCCTCGGCTGCGATGGCTCCGGCGGGTCCACCGCCGACGACGACGACATCGTACATGATCATTCTCCCGGAACGAGGGTCTGGGCCGCGGGCTGCGGCGGCGCGATGGATCGCAGCGCGATCCAGGCGGCGAAGAGAAACAGCAGCGCCTCGGCGAGGAACACGCTGCCGAAGGCGGTGACATCGGCGCTGCCCATCCGGCGCATCAGGTCGACGGCGGCGGCGCCCGTCAGGCCGCCGAAACCCGCGGCGATGGCCTGCGCCGCGCCCCACAGGCCCATGCGCATGCCCTCGCGCGCGCCGCGGCCCTCGCCGGCCAGCGCCATCATCGCGCCGATCGCGGCCACCGCGAAGGCGCCGTTGCAAAACCCCAGCGCGACCACCGCGGCCAGAAGCGGCGCGCCCGGCCCGGCCTGGCCCATCAGCGAGATCGTGGCGAGGCAGGCGGCCGAGCCGAGGCAACCGGCGATCACCCAGCTGCGCAGCGAACCCCACTTGAACCCGGTCGCGGCGATGCCGACGGTCAGCATGCCCAGGAACACGCCGCCGTTCTGCGCCCCCGACAGCGAGGTCGACTGGCCCGGCGTGAAACCGAAGACGAGGCCCGCATAGGGCTCCAGGATCAGTTCCTGCATGAAATAGGCGGTCATCGACAGGAACACGAAGATCGTGAAGCGCCGGGCCCGCGGCTCGCCCCAGACCTCGACGAGCGCGGGCCAGAACGGCGTCGCGCCGCCCTCGGCGACGGGTGCGCGCGCCAGCCCGCGTTCGACTCCCGCGACCGCGACCGCGGTCAGCAGCACCGCGCCGCCGGTCACGCAGGCCACGATCTTCACCAGCAGCGCGGGCGAATAGGGATCAAGCAGCGCGCCCACCGTACCGGCGGTGGCGGCGATGCCGAGGATCATCATCAGCCAGGTCATCGAGGCGGCGGCGGCGCGGCGCGCGGGCGCGGTGCCGGTGGCCAGCAGCGCCAGCATCGAGGTGCCCGAGGCGCCGACGCCGACGCCGATCAGCGCATAGGCGAGGATCGACAGGGCGAGCCCGCCCCAATAGCTCGTCTCGAAGGCCAGAACGCCCAGTGTCGCGCCCATGCCCCCCAGCGCCAGCACCGCCATGCCGCCGACGATCCAGCGGGTGCGGTGGCCGCCGGTGTCCGAGCGGTAGCCCCATTGCGGGCGGCTGAGCTGGATGCCGTAGTGCAGCGCGACCAGAAGGCCGGGCAGCACCGCCGGCAGGGCCAGTTCCACCACCATCAGCCGGTTCAGGGTGGAGGTGGTCAGCACCACGATCGCGCCAAGGCACATCTGCACCAGCCCGAGGCGGAAGATCGACAGCCAGCTGAGCGTCATGGCAGCGCCTCCAGGCTGCGGACGGCGAAGGCCGAGACCATCATGCCCGAGACGTAAAGCGTGACGCCGGTGCCGTTGTACCACGGCGTCAGCGCGCGCGGATCGGTCAGCATCCGCCGCATCGCAAGGCCCTGTCCGGCCAGCAGCGCGGCCACCGCCAGCGCATGCCACGGCCGATCCCAGCCGACGAGCAGCGCGATCACCGCAAGTTGCGGCACCGCCATCACCCAGCAGGCGATCCGGGCCGCGCGTTCGGGGCCGAGCGTGGCGGGGAGGGACCGGATGCCGGTGGCCCGATCACCCTCTATCGCCTTGAAATCGTTCAATGTCATGATGCCATGCGCGCCCAGCGCGTAAAGCAGCGCCAGCGCCAGGACGGGCGGGGCGGGCGCGCCCTGCGCCAGCACCGCCGCGCCGGTGATCCAGGGCAGCCCCTCGTAGCACAGGCCCACCAGCCCCGGCCCCCACCAGCCGGATTTCTTCAGCCGCAGCGGTTCGGCGGAATAGGCCCAGGCCGCGATCACGCCAAGGCAGGTCGCGCCGAAGCCCCAGGGGCCGAGGAACCAGCCCATCACCAGCGCCAGCGCCGACATCGCCAGCGCCACCCACAGCCCCCAGCGCCCCGGCACCCGGCCCGAGGGGATCGGGCGATGCGGTTCGTTGATCGCGTCGACGTGTCGGTCGCACCAGTCGTTCGCGGCCTGGCTCATCCCGCAGACGACGGGGCCGGCCAGCACCACGCCCAGCAGCACCAGGCCGGGCCGCTCTCCCACCGGCACGCCGGACGAGACCACGCCGCACAGATAGGCCCACATCGGCGGAAACCATGTCACCGGCTTGATCAGCGTCAGAAGCGCGGCCGGCTCCGGGTAGCGGGAGGCATGTGTCGGATGGCTGACAGTCATGTGTCAACCATGCCTTACATCTTCGAGTCTCTCAAGGAAAAGTGTCAGCCCGGCGCGAAGATTGGCGGGCCGGGCCGCCCTAGTCCTCGCTGTCCGTGCTCAGCAGGTCGAACTTGCGCAGTTTCACATAGAGGCTCTGCCGCGACAGGCCCAGCATCTCGGCGGCCGCGGCGCGGTTGTTGCGCGTCAGGTCCAGCGCCGTCTCGATGCACAGCTTCTCGATCACGTCGGTCGATTCCGCGACGATGTCCTTGAGCTTGGCCGAACCCACAAGCTCCGCGACGCTGCTGCGCGACCGCGCGTCGACCTGCTCGGTCAGCGGCGCGCGCACCGCCTCGGCCCGGTTGGCATCGCGGATCAGGAAGGCCACGGCGGGGCGGGCGCGGTCGTTGAGGTAACTGACCGAGATTTCCACCGCCGTCCAGCTGCCGACGTCATTGGTGAGTTTCGTGGAATAGACATGCATGCGCCCCGACCGGGCGGCATTGTCCAGCAGCACGTTCATGTCGATCTGGCCGCGGGCGAGATAGTCGGCCAGGTTGCGGCCCCGCGGATCGGCGCGCTGCGCGAAATCGACAAGCTCGACGAAGGCCTCGTTCGCGGCCTCGATGATGCCGCCCGCGTCGGTGAACACCATCGCCTCGGACCCGGTGCGAAACAGCGCGTCGAGATTGTGCAGCATCCGCTCGTCGCGGACCGGCACGGTTTCTTCCGGGTCGAGCCGGCAGATCAGCACCCGTTCGCCGGCGGCGCGGAACAGCTTGGGCGTGATCGTGATCGACTTGCGGTTGCGTCGGGTCTGCACGACCGTCTCGTTGTCGGTTTCCGACACGGCCAGCCGCATCAGGTTCTCGACGAATTCGCTGTTGCGCCGGTCGCGGAATTCCTGGCCCAGGCCGTTGCCCTGCAACTCCTCGCGCCGGGCGCCCAGCAGCGAGGCGGCGGGGCCGTTCAGGTCGCGGATCTTGCCGTCATGGGCGCTGACCAGAACGAAGGCATCGCGCGTATGCGCCATCAGCATGCGATAGCGCGCATCGTATTCGCGCCGCTCCTCGTAGCCGCGCTCCAGCGCCATCTGCGCCTGCACCAGCCGCTGCTGCGATTCCGCCACCTGCCGCAGGTCGCGCCCCAGAAGCAGCACCGCGCCCTCGGTCCCGACGCGATGGGTGGTGTAGCGCACCGGGAACTGCCACACGGCGTTGTCGCGATGGTTGAGTTCGACGCTGAGCCCCTCTGCCTCGCCGCTGGCGGCCTTGCGCAGCACGCGGTCGAGTTTCGGCACGCTCTCGTCGGTCAGGAAGTCGCGCAGCGGCCGGCCTTCCCAGTGGCCGAGGTTGCCCATGCTTTCGGCATTCGGGTTGACCAGCACCGCCGTCGTCGTGCCATCCGGGGTGACCACGATCGACAGATCCGCCGCCGAGGCCAGAACCCGGCCAAGCAACTCCGGCTCGATCATCGGGAGCGCCCGGTTGCGACGGATTGATGACGTGTCGCTTTTCATTACTGGGCAACCATAATCGGCATGGGTTGACGTTCTCTTTCGACGGCCGAAAGCACCTCTTCGACATCGTTTGTCAGATAGTCGGCGAGTACCTCGCTTTTCAATACGCGCGCGGAGTCATAATTCAACACCTGCCCCCCGACCGCGACGGTTGGACACAGGGCCTTGTCCTTGCGGATCGCGCGCAGAAGCTCGCACAGCCGCGCGACGCTCGATTCGGTCGAGGCCGAGAAGAACACGCAGTCGTAGGAGCCCAGGCGCAGCCGCTCGCGGATCGATCCCGCCGTCGCCTGGAACACGACGTGGACGGAGATCTTGCGCCGGCGCAACTGGTCGGCCAGCACGATCGCGCCGAGGATGTGGTCCTCGCCCTCGACGACGGCGACGAGCGCGCCGGTGCAATCCTGCACCGTCGGGTCGCATTGCCAGGTATGGCCGCAGCGCCGGCACAGTTCCTGCAGCCGGGCGCAGGCCAGCGAGACCTCGAGAAACCCGGCCTCGTCCTCGTCCCACATCTGACCCAGCGTCTGCGCCGCGGCGGGGATCACGATGTCGATGATGTCGTTTTGCTGCAGCCGCAGGCCGGTCAGCGACTGCTCCAGCGCCGCCGCGTCGAACCCGTCGCGCGCGAAGGTCGCATCCAGAACCCGGCGCACCGCCTCGTCGCTGCGCGCCGCTGCGTCCGGTGTACCGCGTCGGCCGATTTCCTCGAGAGCCATCGCCGCCAGATCGGCCACACGGCCCGTGCGGAGCTTCGGCCGGTCGTAATCGCCTGACATCGTTCGCCTCCGGCTTGCCGCTCCAGACGGGGCAGCGAACGCTGCGGAGTGAAGCGAAGGGGCATTCCATTAACGATCACCGGATTCGCAATGACCTGTCAATAGAAATGGACATCGGGCTCCGAGGGCGGGTTTGGCCGCCCGAAAGGCTGTCGCCCGGGCGAGGCGGCTTTGAAACCGTTTCAATCGGGTATTTCCGGCGGAAACGCCGGGTTTCCGCGTGATCCGGCAGCTGACCGTGCGCCGCGGGCGTCAGGATGGGCGTGTCGGATACTGTAAGTTTGGGTTGACACTTTCGCGCGGCCGGCCTTAGGCTTCCTGACAGGGAAGTGACGGAGTCGGCCATGCCGGGACGGTTCGAAGGGGGGACGAGGCACCAGCGGCTGTATACCCCCGAACAGCGCAGGCGGCGCGACGCGACGGTGTGGACCCTGGTTCAGGGGGTGCTGGCGCCGCTGCAGTTCGCGGCCTTCCTGATCTCGCTGACGCTGATGCTGCGCTACCTCGTCACCGGCGCGGGCTACGAGGCCGCGACCTGGTCGATCGTGATCAAGTGCGGCTTTCTCTACACGATCATGATCACCGGCGCGATCTGGGAAAAGAAGGTCTTCGGCCAGTATCTCTTCGCGCCCGCGTTCTTCTGGGAAGACGTGTTCAGCTTCGTCGTGATCGCGCTGCACACCCTTTATATCATCGTCCTGCTCGACGGCGCCGCCGCCCCGGCGACGGAGATGGTGATCGCGCTGGCGGCCTATCTGGCCTATGTGATCAACGCCGGCCAGTTCCTGTGGAAGCTGCGCATGGCGCGGCTCGAAGGGGCGGGGCCATGACCGCTGGCTGCCCCTCGGCCCCGGCGCCGGTGCTGCGCGAACGCGGCCAGCACGAGGTCTTCTGCGGCCTGACCTCGATCATCTGGCTGCACCGCAAGATGCAGGACGCGTTCTTCCTCGTCGTCGGGTCGCGCACCTGCGCGCATCTTCTGCAAAGCGCCGCGGGCGTGATGATCTTCGCCGAACCGCGGTTCGGCACCGCGATCCTCGAGGAAAGCGATCTGGCCGGCATGGCCGATGCCCAGGACGAGATCGACCGCGAGGTGGCGCGGCTGCTGTCACGCCGGAGTGACATTCGCCAGCTCTTCCTCGTCGGCTCCTGCCCCTCCGAGGTGATCAAGCTCGACCTCGCCAAGGCGGCGGAACGGCTGGACGCGCAGTTCGCGCCGCAGGTGCGGGTGCTGAACTTTTCGGGTTCCGGCATCGAGACGACCTTCACCGAGGGCGAGGATGCCTGCCTCGCCGCGCTCGCGCCGCGCCTGCCGGCCAGCGACAAGCGCCAGCTTCTGGTGCTGGGCGCGCTGCCCGACGTGGTCGAGGACCAGATGCGCGGCCTGCTGGCCGAGATCGGCATCCCCGAGGTCGCCGTGCTGCCCGCCCGCCGCGCCGGTGACGACCCGGCCATCGGCCCGCATACCCGCTTCGCGCTGGCCCAGCCGTTCCTTGGCGATACCAAGGCCGCGCTGGAACGCCGCGGCGCCCGCCACATCGCCGCGCCGTTCCCGTTCGGCGAAGAGGGCACGACGGCCTGGCTGACCGCCGTGGCCGCCGAGTTCGGCATCCCGGCCGAGCGGGTGGAGGCGGTGACCGCCGCGCCGCGCGCGCGCGCCCGCAAGGCCGTCGCAGCGGCGCGCGAGATGCTCGACGGCAAGTCGATCTTCTTCTTTCCCGACAGCCAGCTGGAGGTGCCGCTGGCCCGCTTCCTCGCGCGCGAATGCGGGATGCGGCCGGTGGAGGTCGGCACGCCCTACCTGCACCGCGGCATCCTCGGCCCGGACCTTGAGCTTCTGGGCGACGGGCCGCGGCTGTCCGAGGGCCAGGACGTGGAGCGCCAGCTCGACCGGCTGCGCGCCGACCGGCCGGAGCTGACGGTGTGCGGCCTCGGCCTCGCCAACCCGCTGGAGGCGGAGGGGCTGGCGACGAAATGGGCGATCGAACTGGTGTTCACGCCGGTGCATTTCTACGAACAGGCCGGCGATCTGGCCGGGCTTTTCGCCCGGCCGCTGCGCCGCCGGGCGCTGCTGACGCCGGAGGCGGCGGCATGAAGCTGGCGGTCTGGACATACGAAGGCCCGCCGCATGTCGGCGCGATGCGGGTGGCGACGGCGATGCGCGACGTCCACTACGTGCTGCACGCGCCGCAGGGCGACACCTATGCCGATCTGCTGTTCACGATGATCGAGCGGCGCGACCATCGCCCGCCGGTGACCTACACCACCTTCCAGGCCCGCGACCTGGGCGCCGATACCGCGGCGCTGTTCAAGACCGCCTGCAAGGAGGCCTACGAGCGGTTCCGCCCCGGCGCGCTGATCGTCGGCGCAAGCTGCACCGCCGAGCTGATCCAGGACGATCCCGGCGGGCTGGCCGAGGCGCTGGACCTGCCGGTGCCGGTGATCCCGCTGGAATTGCCCAGCTACCAGCGCAAGGAAAACTTCGGCGCAGACGAGACGTTCTTTCGGATCGTCAAGCGGCTGGCGCAGCCGATGGAGCGTACCGCCCGGCCCACCGCCAACCTGATCGGCCCCACCGCGCTGGGGTTCCGGCACCGCGACGACATCGCCGAGGTCACCGCGCTGCTGGACGAGATGGGCATCGGCGTGAACGTCGTCGCGCCCTATGGCGCCGGCCCCGAGGACATCGCCCGCCTCGGCGCGGCGCATCTCAACGTGCTGATGTATCCCGAAACCGGCGAGGCCGCCTGCCGCTGGATGGAGCGGGCGCTGGGCCAGCCCTACACCCGGATCGTGCCGATCGGCGTCGGCGCGACGCGCGACTTCGTGGCCGAGGTCGCGCGGCTGGCCGGGGTGGCGCCGCGGCTCGATACCGCGCGGCTCAGGCTGCCGTGGTATTCGGCCAGCGTCGACAGCACCTACCTGACCGGCAAGCGGGTATTCATCTTCGGCGACGGCAGCCATGCCATCGCGGCGGCCCGGATCGCGACCGAGGAGATGGGGTTCGAGGTCGTCGGCCTGGGCTGCTACAACCGCGAGATGGCGCGCCCGGTGCGCGCCGCCGCCAAGGCGCTGGGCCTCGAGGCGCTGATCACCGACGATTACCTCGACGTCGAGCGCGCCATCGAGGAGGCGGCGCCGGAACTGATCCTCGGCACCCAGATGGAACGCCATATCGGCAAGCGGCTGGGGATCGGCTGCGCGGTGATCTCGGCCCCCGTCCATGTCCAGGATTTCCCGGCGCGCTACGCGCCGCAGATGGGCATCGAGGGCGCGAACGTGATCTTCGACAGCTGGGTGCATCCGCTGGTCATGGGGCTGGAGGAACATCTGCTGGCGATGTTCCGCGAGGATTTCGAATTCCACGACGCCGCCGGGCCCAGCCATCACGGCCACAAGGCCGCCGCCGCGCCCGCCGCCGCCGAGGCGCCCGCCGCGCCGGAACCGGCGGCCAACGACAACGGCGGCAAGGTGATCTGGCTGGCCGAGGCCGAGG